>NZ_JBFAYA010000007.1:0-373153 GCF_040681095.1 Streptomyces sp. NPDC051909
CAAGGCGGAGGAGGGAAGCGATGCGGTGGGGGCACCTCCCCGGCCGCAAGGCCGAGGGGGACATCGGCGACCGACGACAACGCGGCGAGGCGCGGTGCCGGGCGTCGGGAGCCGGCAAGATCCGAAAGACACGCCCTAGCCCTGGGGAGCCTGCTCGGCCGTCACGCGGGCGCGCTTGATGTAGAACCAGGCCATGTTCGAGGACAGGCCGGCGAGCAACACCCACACGATGCCGATCAGGTTCCCCTGGACGAAGGAGAACACGGCCGCCGCGACGGCGAGCGCGCAGACGACCAGGGCGTAGAGGGCAAGACGGGGCATGGGGTCGGCTCCTGTCCGGTTACGGCGTTTCGTGCCCGTCCAGTGTCCCCCATGCCCCGATACGGAAGGAGACCGGCTCCGGCTCTCACGGGACCGGCTCAGCCCTCGGCTCGGACGTCGGCTCGGACGTCGGCTCAGACGTCGGTGACGCGCAGGCCCGCGTGGGCCTTGTAGCGGCGGTTCACCGCGATCAGGTTGGCGACGAGCGACTCGACCTGGTGGGCGCCCCGCAGCCTTCCCGCGAAGACGCCGCGCATGCCGGGGATGCGGCCGGCCAGCGCCTGGACGATCTCCACGTCGGCCCGGACCTCGCCGAGGACCATCACGTCGGTGTCGATCTCGTCGATCGCGGGGTCCTGGAGGAGCACCGCCGAGAGGTGGTGGAAGGCGGCGGTGACCCGCGAGTCCGGCAGCAGCGCGGCGGCCTGCTCGGCGGCTGAGCCCTCCTCGGGCTTGAGCGCGTAGGCGCCCTTCTTGTCGAAGCCGAGCGGGTTCACGCAGTCCACGACGAGCTTGCCGGCGAGCTCCTCGCGCAGCGACTCCAGGGTCTTGGCGTGCCCGTCCCACGGCACGGCGACGATGACGACGTCGCTGCGGCGGGCGCACTCGGCGTTGTCGGCGCCCTCGACGCCGAGACCGAGCTCGGCGGCCGCGGCCTCGGCGCGGTCGGCGGCGCGCGAGCCGATGATCACCCGCTGGCCGGCCTTGGCCAGCCGGTAGGCGAGGCCGCGGCCCTGGTCGCCGGTGCCGCCGAGGACGCCGACGACGAGGCCGGAGACGTCGGGCAGGTCCCAGGGGTCCTTCGGAGCGGGGGCGGGGGTGGCGGTGGTGGAGGAAGTCATGGCCCGACATTACTGGCCGGTCGGTCTCCGGGGACCCGTCCGGGTGAGGCTCGTGCGAACGCCCGCGCGGGGCGGGCGGCTCGGGCAGCATGCGGGGGCATGGACGCCGTACGTGTCGCGCTGCTGCGCGAAGTGCTCGCCGGGACCGAGTGGCCGGGCGCGGCCCGCCGGTTCGCCGGCTCCCTCCGTTCCTCGGTCGTCCCGCGCGGCGGCGGGCTGCTGCTGGTCGGCACGGTGGAGTACGAGCCGTGGCACCTGGCCGCGCACCTGGTCGACGAGGCGGCCTGGTCGGGCCGCCCCGAGCTGGCCCCGACCCTGGTCCGCCACCGGGCCCGCCCGGGCGATCCGGCGCACCTGGCGGTCGGCCTCGGCCGGATCGAGTCGGCGGGCCGGGGCGCGACGCTCCTGATGGTGGCTCCCTCCCGGCCCGACGAGGGCCTGCTCGAACGGGTCCACGACGCCCGCCGCGCGGGCGCGACGGTGCTGTCCCTGGACACCGGCCACCCCGAGCTGCTGGGCCTCGCCCACGAGACCCTGGCGGTCCCGGCGGACGCCGGCGTCGACCTGGACACCGTCCAGCACCTGGTCGGCGCCGCCACCGGCGAGAACTGCCTCCCCCCGACCCCGCGCGGCCGCCTCGCCTTCCGCGACCGCCTGTCCCGCCTCGCGGACCGCCTGACGGCGCCGCCTCCGGCGCGGTGGTAGGGGGCCCGGCCCCACACCCCCGCCGCGGCCGAAAACCCCCGCCCCGCCCGTAAATCGCTTGCCCGGTCCACCGGCCCCGCCGAGCATGGCCCCTCGTGAAGCGCCTCGCCCGACTGCTGCCCGACCTCGCGCCCTGGCGCTCGTCCCGTGACTTCCGGCTGCTCTGGGTGCAGGGCGGGGTGACCGTGTTCGCGTCGTTCATGGCACTGGTCGCGCTGCCGTTGCAGATCAAGGAGCTGACCGGGTCGCCGTTCGCCGTCGGGGCGATGGGGCTCGTGGAGCTCGTGCCGTTGGTGGTGTTCGGGCTGTACGGCGGGGCGCTCGCCGATGCCGTGGACCGGCGGAAGGTGATCCTGGCGACCGAGGCGGGGCTCGGGCTGCTCGCTCTGGTGCTGCTGCTGAACGCGCTGCTGCCGGAGCCGATGCTGTGGCCGCTGTACGCCGTCGCCGCCGGGGTGTCCGCGCTGACCGGGCTGCAGCGCCCGGCGCTCGACTCGCTGCTCGCCCGGATCGTGCCGCACGCGCAGCAGACCGCGGCGGCCGCGCTGAACTCACTGCGGTGGCAGGTCGGGTCCATCGCGGGGCCCTCGCTCGCGGGGGTGGTCGTGGCGTACGCGGGGCACGCCGCCGCGTACGCCGTGACCGTCGCGGGCTACGTGGTGTCCGTGGTCCTGTGCCGGTGGCTGTCGCCCGCGCCGGCCGCGCACGGTGCGGACAAGCCGTCGCTGCGCGGGATCGCGGAGGGTGCGCGGTACGCGTGGTCGCGGCCGGTGCTGCTCGGCACATACGCCGTCGACCTGGCGGCGATGTTCTTCGCCTTCCCGAACGCGATCTTCCCGTTCCTCGCCGACGAGCTGCACGCGGACTGGTCGCTCGGCCTGATGTACGCCGCCGGTTCGGTCGGCTCGCTGGTCCTCGGGCTGACCAGCGGCTGGACCTCGAAGGTGCGGCGGCACGGCGTCCTGGTGGCGGCCGGCGCGGCCGGCTGGGGTGTGGCCATCGCGGCGGCGGGCTGGTTCGGGAACGTGTGGGCGGTGCTGGTGTGCCTCGCGTTCGCGGGCGCCGGCGACATGCTGAGCGGGCTCGGCCGCGCCACCATCTGGAACCAGACCATCCCGGAGGAGCTGCGCGGCCGGCTCGCGGGCATCGAGGTCCTCTCGTACAGCGTCGGCCCGCAGCTGGGCCAGGTCCGCGCGGGCACGATGGCCGGCTGGACCGGCACCCGCCCGGCGATCTGGTCGGGCGGTCTCGCCTGCGTCGCCTCGGTGGGCCTGCTCTGCCTGGCGCTGCCGAAGCTGCTCTCGTACGACGCGGAGACCGACGAGGACGCCCTGGCCCGGAAGGCGCAGCAGGAGGCGGCGAAGGCGGCCGCGGACAGGTCTTAACGTCGTGGATGGTGGCGGTGGCTGAGCGCGGAGACCGCCAGGGTGGTCAGGACGAGCACACCCGCCGTCTCGATCACGGCCGTGGGCCGGACCAGCTCCGCGTCCGCCGACTCCTCGAAGCCGAACAGACCCGTGGTGAGGCTCAGGAACAGCGCGCCCAGGGTGCCCGCCGTGAACAGGGCGGTCGCGGTGGCGACCAGGCCGAGCCAGCGGTACGGGGTGACGAGGACGGCCACGGCGAGCACGCAGCCGAGGACGCCGTTCAGCAGGAACAGGTCGCCGATGGTGGCCAGGTCCCGGTAGCCCTCGGCCCACAGGTGGAGGTGGATCGCGCCCATCGCCGCCGTCAGGCCCGCGGCGGCGAGGCGCAGCACGATAACGGCGGTGCGGCGGGTCCGGTCAGTAACCATTGCCGGGAGTACTGGGGTTGCTGGGGGTGGTCGGGGTGTTGACAGGGGCGCCCGCGACCGTGATCTCGGTCTTCATGCCCTGGTCCTTGTGTCCGTCGACGGGGCAGTAGACCTCGTACGTCCCGTCCTTCAGGGTCACCGTGAGGGTGGTCGACTCGCCCGGGCCGACGGTGTTCGAGCGGTTCTCGCCGCCCGGTCCCTCGATCTCCAGGGCGTGGTCGTGCTGCCCGGTGTTCGTCATGACGAAGGCGTACGTGCCGGGCGTGAAGCTCTGCTGGGACAGCGTGATCCTGAAGTCGGCCAGGTCCGCGGTCACCCGGGTCGCGCCGGAGGGCGGCGTGCTCTGGGCGGGCGGCGGGGTGGTGGTGCCGCTGTCCGAGCCACCGCCGTCGCCGCCGCCTCCGCAGGCGGCGAGGAGTCCGGCGAGCGCGGCGGTCGGCAGGACGAGCAGCGCACGGGTCCGTACCCGGTTTCTCGGCTGCGTGTTTCTCGGCTCCGTGTTTCTCGGCTCCGTCATCGTTCGGTCCTCCGGATCGATCCGCCGGTCCCCCGAAGGTGATACGGCGCGGGCCCGCGCCGGGATTGCGGCGGAGAAGGAGAATGGGATCCGGGGTCGGTCCGGCGATCCTTTTCCGGGCGTCGGACGTATCCCCGGGTGTGGGACGCATGGGCCTTCCGCTGGAGCGGGTTCCCGACGAGGCACTGCTCTCCGGTCTCGCCACCGGCGATCCGGAGATCGCGGTGGCGTTCGTGCGCCGTTTCCAGCGCCCGGTCTACGGGGTCGCGGTGGCCGTCGTCGGCGATCCACGGCTCGCGGAGGACGTGGCCCAGCAGACCTTCGAGCGTGCCTGGCGACACGCCCAGGTGTACGACGGGCGGCGCGGCTCGGTACGGACCTGGCTGACGGCGATCGCCCACAACCTGGCCATCGACGCGGTACGGGCGCGGCGCGCCACGCCTGTGGCGCCCGAGGACCTGGAGGCGCTGGTCGGGATCGTCACGGAGACGCCGGAGCGGCGCGCGCTCGCCGACGACGCCGCCGAGCGGGTCCGGCGGGCGGTGGCCGCGCTGCCGCGTGATCAGGCGCGGGCGCTGGTGATGGCCGGGATCTACGGGATGACGGCCCGGGAGGTGGCCGCCTTCGAGGGCGTGCCGCTGGGCACGGCGAAGACCCGCATCCGGGCGGGGACGATCAAGGTGCGCGCGCTCCTGGAGACGGAGGGGACGCGGTGAACGACTTCGGCACGGACTGCCAGCGGCTCCGCGAGAACGCCGCCGAGCTGGCGCTCGGGGTCCTGCCGGCACGCGAGCGGGCGGCGGCGGTGGCCCATCTGGACCGCTGCCCGGGCTGCCGGGCGTATGTGCAGCGCCTGACGGCGGTCGGAGACGGCCTGCTCGACCTGCTCCCGGGAGCCGAGCCGCCACTGGGCTTCGAAAGCCGGGTGGTACGGGTGATGCTGCCGTCGCCGGCGGATCTCGCGCCCTCTGGTGCAGCGCCGGCAGGCCGCCCGGCAGTCGTGGGACCGGCGCCGACGGGCCCGGCGCCCTCGGGGCCGGCGCCTCAGGGCCCCGCGTCGCCTGGTCCGGCACCGACAGATCCGGCATCAGCGGCCCCGGCGGTCGTGCGCCCCGCCCGCCGTCGCCGCATCCGGCGCTTCCGGCTCGCGGCGGCGGTCGTGGCCGCCGCCCTGGGGGTCGGGTTCGGCGGCTGGGCGGTCGGGAGTGCGGTCGAGGGGGCGCCGGCCGCGCCGCCGATGGTGGCACCGGGCCCGCGCGTTCTGGAGGCGGAGCTGCTGGGCGAGGGCGGCAGCCCGGTGGGGCGGATCTACGCGCACCCGGCCGACGGCGCCGGCGTGAACGGCTGGGTGTACATGTCCGTCGACCTCGGCGACCGGGCCGCCGCCGCGGGGGACGGCCCGGTGCGGTGCGTCCTGGTCCGGGCCGACGGCTCCGCCGTACCCGTGGGGTCGTTCCCCGTCAGGGACGGGTACGGCTACTGGGGCGCCCCGGCCCCCGTGGACCCGGCCACGCTGGCCGGCGCCCGTCTGGTGGCCGGGGACGGCACGGTCCTGGCGACGGCCCGGTTCTCGGGGCCCTAGGGGGTGTCGCCCTCGCCCTCGCCCTCGCCCGACCGCTCGTGCCAGCGCGGGTCGGTGTCCCACTCCAGGTTCCGCTCGCGGGCGGTCTCCATGGCGTGGGCGGCCTCCTCGGGGGAGGCGTAGGGGCCGAAGCGGTTCTTGGCCGGACACTCCGGGCCTTCTTCGACCTTCTTGTGCTCCAGGCAGTAGTACCACTCGCCCGGCTTGCCGGCCGTACGCTTCTTGAACAGGGCCATCTCGGCTCCTTCCTCCGTCACCATGCTGCCCCAGACGCGGTCGTTAGACTCGCTGACATGTCTGGCCAGTCGCTTCTCGTACCGGGGGAGCTGTCCCCCCACCGTTCCGTTCCCGGAGCCATCCGCCGCCCCGAGTACGTCGGAAAGCCCGCCCCCACCCCGTACACCGGTCCCGAGGTCCAGGACTCCGACACCGTCGAGCGGATGCGGATCGCCGGCCGCATCGCCGCGCAGGCGATGGAGGAGGCCGCCAAGCACATCGCGCCGGGTGTCACCACGGACGAGCTGGACCGGGTCGCCCACGAGTACATGTGCGACCACGGCGCCTACCCGTCCACGCTCGGCTACCGCGGCTTCCCGAAGTCGCTGTGCTCCTCGGTCAACGAGGTCATCTGCCACGGCATCCCCGACTCGACCGTCCTGAAGGACGGCGACATCGTGAACCTGGACGTGACCGCGTTCATCGGCGGTGTCCACGGCGACAACAACGCCACCTACCTGTGCGGCGACGTCGACGAGGAGTCCCGGCTGCTCGTCGAGCGCACCCGGGAGGCGCTGAACCGCGCCATCAAGGCGGTCCGGCCGGGCCGCCAGGTCAACATCATCGGGCGGGTCATCGAGTCGTACGCCAAGCGCTTCGGCTACGGCGTGGTGCGGGACTTCACCGGGCACGGCATCAACTCGTCCTTCCATTCCGGGCTGATCATTCCGCACTACGACTCGCCGCACCACACGACGGTGATGCAGCCGGGCATGACCTTCACGATCGAGCCGATGCTGACGCTCGGCACCCACGAGTACGACATGTGGGACGACGGCTGGACCGTGGTGACCAAGGACCGGAAGCGGACGGCGCAGTTCGAGCACACGCTGGTGGTGACCGAGACCGGGGCCGACATCCTCACGTTGCCCTGACCCGTTCGAGGGGTAGCGTCTTTACCGACAGGACGTCGGGAACCGGTTGACTTAGGCAAGCCTAAGTCGGCACGATCGAGGTGGTTCCCGACCCCTGCGGTCACCCCACGGTCCCGACGGTCCCGGAGGCACGCCTTGACCACGTCCTTCTCGACGCTCATCCGCACCGCCTCGCACCAGCAGCACACGGAGGCGGAGTCGTCGACGTTCATGAGCGACCTCCTCGGCGGGCGCCTGGCCGTGGACGCGTACGCGCGCTACACGGAGCAGCTGTGGTTCGTGTACCGGGCGCTCGAGGACGGCGCGGAGGCGCTGCGCGCCGATCCGGTCGCCGGGCCCTTCATACAGCCGGAGCTGTTCCGCACGGCCGCCCTGGAGCAGGACCTCGCGCACCTGCGCGGCCCGGACTGGCGGTCCGGCGTCTCCGCGCTGCCGGCCACCGAGGCGTACGCGGCGCGGGTCGCCGAGTGCGCCCGCGTCTGGCCCGCGGGCTATGTCGCCCACCACTACACCCGCTACCTGGGCGATCTGTCGGGCGGCCAGATCATCCGCGACCGGGCCGAGCGCACCTGGGGCTTCGCGCGCAAGGGCGACGGAGTGCGCTTCTACGTCTTCGAGGGCATCGCCAACCCGGCGGCGTTCAAGCGGGGTTACCGGGAGCTGCTCGACGCGGTGGACGCCGACGACCTGGAGAAGCAGCGGATCGTCGACGAGTGCAGGCGGGCCTTCGACTTCAACGGCGCGGTGTTCCGGGAGCTGGCGGGCGAGTTCCCGCTCAGCGCGGCCTGAGCCGCCGCCTCACGGTGCGATGGTCCGTTCCAGGCGGACCCGGCCGCCGAGTTCGATGATGCCGTCGGGGCCGGGGGCGGTGAGCAGCTGCGAGCCCCGGCCCTGGGTGATGTTGAGCGCGCGGCCGAGTTCGGCGGTGAGGAGCAGCGCGGCCGCGCCGGTCGCCTCGTCCTCGTCGATGCCGTCGCCGCGCCCGGGGAACGCGCGCGCCCTGATCCGGCCCGCGGCCTCCTCCTCCCAGGCCCAGGCGTAGATCCACTCCCCCGGCTCGGGCACCGTCAGCGCGTCGACCTCCGCGGCGGAGCCGTACTGGCGCAGGGTGCGCGGCGGCGCCCACTCGGCGCGGGCCTCGATCCAGGTGAACTCCCCGTCCCCGCGCACCCACACCTCGCCGGCCGGCGGGCACACGAGCTCCAGGTCGAGCAGCCAGGCGGTGCCGACGAGCGGATGCCCGGCGAAGGGCAGCCGGACGCCGGGCGTGTAGATGTCCACGACCCCGCGCTCGGGGTCGTCGACGAACACGGTCTCGCTGAACCCGAGTTCCTTGGCGAGCGCCTGCCGCGCCGCCTCGTCGGGGTACGCGCGCCCGTCGCGCACGACGCCGAGGGCGTTGCCGTGGCGTCCGTCGCCCGCGCAGAAGACCCGCAGGACGTCGATGTCAGTCGTGTTCATGGCGGAATTCAAGCATCCACGCGTCCCATTCCGCCGGTCCGCCGGGAATCGGCCAGGTGTGGTTGCGGATCTCGTCGTACGGGAGCGACCCGACGACCTCGCTCAGCCGCCCCGCGTCCGCCTCGGGCGGCGCCCCGTCGAGCACGGCCGCGATCTCCCGGGCGAGCGCCGCCTCGTCCGGGACCCGGACGAGCGTCACTGCCTCCGGATCCCGGCCCTCCGCGAGCGCGGCGACGGCGCGGTCGTGGCCGTCGAGGAGCAGCCAGCCGTCGAAGTCCCGGTGCCACCAGAGCAGTACGGGCGGCAGGACACCCTCGCGGGCCTGGCGTCGGTAGGCGCTGACCCGCGGGGCGTCGGGTGCGGACGGCGGGCGCAGCGGGACGACCCCGTTCCAGCCGTCGGCGTCGAACTCCAGGCGCGCCTCGGGCCAGTCGAGGACGAAGTCGCCGCGCCAGACGTACGGCGGGAAGACGGCGCGCCGTCCGACGAACCAGCGGCCGGCATGGAGCGGTCCGCGATCGGAGCGCACCAGCTCGTCGGCGAACCGGTGCCGCCAGTCGGGCGCGCGCCGCGCCTCGTCGACGCGAAGCGGCGCCAGCGGCGAGCGGTAGCCGCTCCGGCGGCGCACGGTGGCGGCACGCCCGTACGCGTCGGACTCGGCGAGCAGGACCGGCCGGCCGCCCTGCCGGAGCAGCACGCGGCGCCCGTCCTCGGTGGCCTCCCAGCGCAGCGGTGGCGGCCGGAGCGGGCCGTCGTCGGCGAGGAAGAGGGAGGGAGATCCGGACACGGTGTCTCGGCGCATGCGCGCCAGGTTAGAGGGCCTGGCGGGGCTGGGGTCGGTGAGCTCCGACTACCGACCCATAACTCGAATCGGGCAAATCACCCTGCTTGACCTCGCCTTGACCATGCCGTGAATCAGCCATGAGTCCGCCGTGACCGCACCGTGTCCGGTGCGCCGGGCCTGAGAGCTGAATCACTGGACGGGTGGGTACTACTGAGGTAAGCCTCGGTTAAGTTAGGTCCGCCTCACCCCGTCCCACTGATCCGTCCCCGAGTGGAGCACTCATGCGAGCCGTCCGCCTCTCCGTCGTCACCGCCGCCGCGACCGCGGCCGCCCTGGCCGCCGTCACGGGATGCGCGCAGAAAAGCGACGCCTCGTCGGACAGCAACGGGGCGATCCAGGTGATCGCGAAGGACGACTCCTGCGAGGTGTCGGACAAGGAGTTCCCCGCCGGCCACGTCGAGCTGGCCGTCGAGAACCGCGGCGACAAGGTCACCGAGGTCTACGTCCTCTTCCCGGACGACCGGATCGTCACCGAGCGCGAGAACATCGGCCCCGGCACCAAGGCCACCATCACCGCCGAGATCAAGGCCGGCGACTACCTCATCGCCTGCAAGCCCGGCATGAAGGGCGACGGCATCCGCCAGCAGGTCAAGGCCACCGGAACCGGTGCGGGCGCCAAGCGCTCCCCCGAGATGGACGCCGCCGTCGCCGCCTACCGCCAGTACGTGCGGGCGCAGGCCGACGAGACCCTCCCCAAGGTGAAGGCCTTCACCGACGCCGTCCGCGCCGGTGACGTCGAGGCCGCGAAGAAGGCCTACGCCGACTCCCGCATCGGCTGGGAGCGCACCGAGCCGGTCGCCGAGTCCTTCGGCGACATCGACCCGAAGGTCGACGTCCGCGAGGACGGCCTGGAGGCCGGCCAGGACCCGGCGAAGGACTGGACCGGCTGGCACCGCCTGGAGAAGGCGCTGTGGCAGGACAAGAAGATCGGCGACCGCGAGAAGCAGCTCGCCGACCTCCTCGACAAGGACCTCGCCGACTGGGTGAAGCGGGTCGGCAAGGCCGACATCACCCCGACCTCGATGGCCAACGGCGCCAAGGAGCTCCTGGACGAGGTCGCCACCGGCAAGGTCACCGGCGAGGAGGAGCGCTACTCGCACACCGACCTGGTCGACTTCAAGGCCAACGTCGAGGGCGCCCAGAAGTCCTACGAGCTGCTCAAGCCGGTCGCGCAGAAGAACGACCCCAAGCTGGTCGCCGAACTCGACAAGCAGTTCGCCGCCCTGAACACCCTGCTCGACAAGTACCGCACGGACAAGGCGAGCTACGTCTTCACCTCGTACGACAAGGTCGGCGAGCCCGAGCGCAAGGAGCTGTCGGACGGCGTCAACGCGCTGGCCGAGCCGCTCTCCAAGCTCGCCGCCGCGGTCGTGAAGTAGCAGAGGCAGAGGCAGAGAACGAAGGGGAAGGGGCACCGGACATGAGCGAGGACACCAAGGCCGCCACCACGGCCACCACCGAGGCCGTCGCCGACTCGGCGACCGCCGAGGACACCCGGGTCGCCGGGCGGCCGGAGGGCTCCGCGCCCTCCCGCCGCGCGGTCATCGGCTGGGGCGGCGCCGGGCTCGCGCTCGGTGCCGCCGCCGCGGGCGGCGCCGTGGCCCTGACCCGGGGCGCCAGCGACACCACCGTGCCCGTCGCCGAGGTCGGCGCGGCCGTCCCGTTCCACGGCGCGCACCAGGCCGGCATCGCGACCGCCGTTCAGGACCGGCTGCACTTCGCGGCCTTCGACGTGAAGACGAAGGACCGCGCGGAGCTGATCCAGCTCCTGAAGGACTGGACCCGAGCCGCCGAGCGGATGACCGCCGGTCACGAGGTCGGCGACGGCGCCTACGGCGGTCTCGCGGAGGCCCCGCCGGACGACACCGGCGAGGCGCTCGGCCTCAAGCCCTCGCGGCTCACCCTCACCATCGGCTTCGGGCCCTCGCTCTTCGACGGGCGCTTCGGCCTGACGGACAAGCGGCCCGGCGCCCTCGTGGACCTGCCCAAGTTCCCCGGCGACAACCTGGACCCGGCCCGCAGCGGCGGCGACCTGTGTGTGCAGGCCTGCGCGGACGACCCGCAGGTCGCCGTGCACGCCATCCGCAACCTGGCCCGGATCGGCTTCGGCAAGGTCGCGGTGCGCTGGTCGCAGCTCGGCTTCGGCAAGACCTCCTCGACCACCCCGGACGCGCAGACCCCGCGCAACATGATGGGCTTCAAGGACGGCACCCGGAACATCGCGGGCACCGAGACCGCGCGGCTCGACAAGCACGTGTGGGTCGCGGCCAAGGACGCGCCGGGCCAGGCGGCCTGGATCACCGGCGGCTCGTACCTCGTCGCCCGCCGCATTCGCATGAACATCGAGACCTGGGACCGTACCCCGCTCGCGGAGCAGGAGGACATCTTCGGCCGCGACAAGAAGGAAGGCGCCCCGGTCGGCAAGGCCAAGGAGCACGACGAGCCGTTCCTCAAGGCGATGAAGCCGGACTCGCACGTGCGCCTCGCGCACCCCGACTCCAACGCCGGGGCGACGCTCCTGCGCCGCGGCTACTCCTTCACGGACGGCGACGACGGCCTCGGCCGCCTCGACGCGGGCCTGTTCTTCCTCGCGTACCAGCGGGACGTCCGCACCGGTTTCATCCCGGTGCAGACCTCGCTGTCCCGCCAGGACGCGCTCAACGAGTACATCCAGCACGTGGGTTCCGCGATCTTCGCGGTCCCGCCGGGCGTCCGCGGCAAGGACGACTGGTGGGGTCGGGCGCTGTTCTCGTAATCGACGGACGTCATCCAAGGAGGAGTCCGACGTGTTCGGCAACTATCTGATCGGCCTGCGCGAGGGGCTGGAGGCCAGCCTCGTCGTCTGCATCCTCATCGCGTATCTGGTGAAGACGGGGCGTCGTGACGCCCTGCGGCCGATCTGGATCGGCATCGGCGTCGCCGTCGGGCTCGCGCTCGCGTTCGGCGCCGGGCTCGAATTCGGCTCCCAGGAGCTGACGTTCGAGGCGCAGGAGCTGCTCGGCGGCTCGCTGTCGATCCTCGCCGTGGTCCTGGTGACCTGGATGGTCTTCTGGATGCGGCGCACCGCACGGCATCTGAAGGCCGAGCTGCACGGCCGGCTGGACGCCGCGCTGCAGATGGGCACCGGCGCGCTGGTCGCGACCGCGTTCCTCGCGGTCGGCCGGGAGGGCCTGGAGACCGCGCTGTTCGTGTGGGCGTCGGTACGGGCCTCCTCGGACGGCACGTACGCGCCGCTGGCCGGTGTGGTCCTCGGCCTGCTCACCGCGGTGCTGCTCGGCTGGCTGTTCTACCGGGGCGCCCTGAAGATCAACCTGGCGAGGTTCTTCACCTGGACCGGCGGCATGCTGGTCGTGGTGGCGGCCGGCGTCCTCGCGTACGGCGTGCACGACCTCCAGGAGGCCCGCTTCCTCGGCGGCCTGGAGAACAAGGCCTTCGACATCTCCGCGGCGATCCCGCCGGACAGCTGGTACGGCACGCTCCTCAAGGGCGTGTTCAACTTCCAGCCGGATCCGACGGTTGTTCAGGTCACGGTGTGGGCGCTGTATCTGATCCCCACGCTCGCGATCTTCCTGGCCCCGGTAGGGTCGGGTCCGTCCAGGCGGGTGGAGAGGCAGAGGGCGACCGAGAGCGATGAGAAGGCTGAGGCGAACCGGGCGAACCAGGCCGAGGCGACCGGCTGACACACTGCCGGGCCGCCGGCTGTCCGGCCGCACGGGCCTGGCGGTGATCGGCGCGACCGTGCTCGCGCTCGCCGCGAGCGGCTGCGTGACCGTGCACGGCGAGCAGGCGCTGATCCCGGCGGCCGGCCCGACCGAGGCGGCACAGGCCCTCAAGGACTTCACCGACGCCTACAACAAGGCCGACAAGGCCTACGACCCGGCCCTCGACGCCGACCAGGTCACCGGTCCGCTGGGCGAGATCAACCAGGCGGGGCTGCGCTCGCGCCAGGTCACCAGCCCCGGCGGCAACAAGAACCACACGCCGCTCGAACTGACCGACGCGAGGTTCGTCGTCCCGCGCAAGGCGGGCTGGCCGCGCTGGTTCGTCGCCGACACCGACTCCAACCGGGACACCGACAAGGGCCCGAACGACACCCGCTGGCTGCTCGTCTTCGTGCGCGGCAGCGCCGCCGAGCCGTGGGAGGTCGCCTACCTGTCGATCCTCTCCCCGGACGAGGTGCCCGCCTTCCGCACCGCGGACGGGTACGCGGTGCCGGTCGCCGCCGACGGCGCGGAGCTCGCGGTCGCGCCGCGGCAGCTCGGCGAGCGGTACGTGTCCTACCTCAAGGACGGGCAGCAGGGGCCGTTCGCGCCCGGCACCCACACCACCGGCTGGCGCGAGGAGCGCCAGAAGGCGGCCAGCCGGCCGGGCCTCGCCACGCAGTACGTCGACCAGGCCGAGAACCGGGGCGACTTCGCGCCGCTCGCCCTCGCGACGCAGGACGGCGGGGCGCTCGTCTTCTTCGCCACCCGCTACTTCGAGCGGCAGACCGCCGCGCCCGGCTACCGGCCGAAGGTGGGCGAGGAGGTACGGGCGCTGATGACCGGCGAGATCAAGAACACGATCACCAAGCGGTGGGTGTCCAGCCAGGCGGCCCTGGTGAAGCCGGCGGGCACCCAGGCGGACGGGGTCGAGATCCTGGGCCGGCTGCAGGGCGTGACGGCGGCGGAGGGCTCGTAAGCCCCCGGTACGCCCCCGGTACGCCCCCGGTACGCCCCTGGTGCGCCCTGCCGGGCGGGCCCGGGCTCAGCGCCAGGCGATCTCGTGGTCGGCCGACTCGCCCTGCTCCGCCCGCTCGGCGGCGTGCCGGGCGCAGGCGTCGGTGAGCGCCTCCAGGAGGTTCAGCGGCTCGGGCAGGGCGTGCTCGGGGCCGCGCAGCCAGGACAGCACGGGCTGGCTGCCCTCGTCACCGGGGAGCCGGGACGGCGGGACGAGCACGTAGGAGCCGCGGCAGTGCCAGCGCAGGCCGGGGTGCTCGTCCATGGTCTCGGGATGGCAGTCCAGCTCGCAGGGCCACCACTCGTCCTCGTCCTCGGGGGTGCCGCGGGTGGCGGTGAAGAAGTACATCCGGCCGGCGTCGGGCCGGTCCTCGGCGGCCTCGGAGACGGCGACCGGGCCGACCTCGACGCCCTCGGCGAGCAGCCGCTCCAGGGCGGCGCGGCCTGCGGCGAGGGGCACGTCGAGCACGTCGTGGACCATGCCGGTGGCGGTGATGAAGTTCGCCTCGGGCTGGGCCCGGGCCCAGCGCTCGATCTGGGCGCGGTCGGTGGTCGACTGGGTCTGCCAGGCGAAGGAGACGGGGTGGCGGGCGGGGGTGGGACAGCCGATCCGCTCACAGGAGCACCGGTATCCGACGGGGTAGGCGGCGGGCGCGACGGGCAGTCCCGCGGCGGCGACGGCCAGGAGCGACTTCTCGCGCTCGTTCTCGAGCTCGGCCGCCGAGCGCTTGGGGCGCCTGCGGAACCACTGTGCGAGTCTGCTCTCCGTGCCGCGGTAGCGGCCGATGCCGTCGCCCATCTATCCCCTCACACTCATGCTCGCCCGGTGGTCGCCCGGTCCTTGGCCGGGGTTCACCCGACCGGCACTCCATGGTCCCACCATCCTGCGCCCCGGGTGACCGGAGTCGGGAACCGGGGTCTCATTTCCGGACGAGCAGCCCGCGCAGTGCGAGGTCGACGAGGGTGTCGGCGTAGGCGTGGGTGAGCGGCTCGGTGCGGTGCAGCCAGCGGTGGTGGAGCGGGCCGACGAGGAGTTCCAGGGCGATGCGGGGGTCGATCCCGGGGTCGACCTGGCCGGCCGCCTGAGCGGCCTCGATACGGCGGGCGTACAGGCGGAGCTGCGGTTCCAGGAGTCGGGCGGTGAACTCGGCGCCGAGGTCCGGGTCGACGACTCCCTCGGCGGCGAGCGCGCGGGTGGGGCGGTCGAAGGCGGGGTCGTTGAGCTCGTCGACGGTGGCGCGGAGGACGGGCTTGAGGTCGGCGGCTAGGTCGCCGGTGTCGGGGATCTCACTCCCGGCGGCGCCGTCGGCCGCCCTCTCGGCGAGGTCGAGGAAGGCCTCCAGGAGGACGGCGGCCTTGGAGTTGGCGGGCCACCAGCGGTAGATGGTCTGCTTGCCGACGCCGGCGCGGGCGGCGATGCCCTCGACGGTGGTCCTGGCGTAGCCGTGCTCGGAGACGAGGGCGAGGGCGGCGGCGCAGATGGCGCGCCGGGAGCGCTCGCTGCGCCGCGAGGCGTCGGGGGCCTTGGTCTCGGGCGACTTCGGGCCGGGGACCCCGGTGTCGGACATGCGTCCAATCTAGCAGTCGACGAGACGCGTCGTCTCGTCGACTGATCTTCATCCGAACCACCCGAACGGTCCACTGCGCGGGACGCCCCGAAAGCGCACCATGGGCTCACAGATCGACAACAGCAGAGGAGCCCTCTTTGCGCACCACTCCGCGTGAGCCCTCGCCCCGCCGCTACCTCATGTGCCCACCCGCGCACTTCGAGGTGACGTACTCCATCAACCCCTGGATGGATCCCAGGAAGCCGGTCGACCTGCCGCTGGCCCTCGCGCAGTGGGAGGACCTGCGCGACCGCTACCGCGCGCTCGGCCACGGCGTCGAGCTGCTCGACCCCGTCCCGGGCCTGCCCGACATGGTCTACGCCGCGAACGGCGCGACCGTGGTGGACGGCCGGGTGCTCGGAGCCCGGTTCGCCTTCCCCGAACGCTCCGCCGAGGCGGCGGCGCACCTGGACTGGTTCCGGCGAAACGGTTATCCGGAGGCGGACGTCCGGGTGCCGGAGCACGTCAACGAGGGCGAGGGCGACTTCGCCGTGACCGCCTCGTGGATCCTGGCCGGCCGGGGCTTCCGCTCCAGCCCGCTCTCGCACGACGAGGCCCAGGAGTTCTTCGGGCGTCCGGTGATCGGCCTGGAGCTGGTGGACCCGCGCTACTACCACCTGGACACCGCGCTGTGCGTCCTGGACGACGCCCGGGACGAGATCATGTACTTCCCGGACGCCTTCTCGCCCGGCAGCCGCGCCGTGCTGAAGCGGCTGTTCCCGGACGCCCTGCTCGTGGACGCCGCGGACGCCGCCGTGCTCGGCCTGAACGCGGTGAGCGACGGCCGGCACGTGCTGCTCCCGCAGGCGGCGGTGGGCCTGTTCGAGCCGCTGCGGGCGCGCGGCTTCGAGCCGATGGGCATGGACCTGGGCGAGCTGCTCAAAGGCGGCGGCAGCGTGAAGTGCTGCACGCAGGAGCTGCGGCCCTAGTCCTCGTCGGTCGTCGTCGGTCCTCGTCGGTCCTCGTCGGCCTCCGGGGGCCAGGGGTCGCCCCAGTCGGCGTCCCTGGCCTCCTTGTAGAGCGGGCCGTGCCGCTTGGTCACCGTCTCCCGGGCGAGTCCGTCCGGCCCGCAGAGGTCGAGCAGCACCTGGCCCTTGCGGATCTGCGGCCTGCGGGTCACCCGGGACGGGGCCGGGGTGACCGGGAAGCGGGCGGCGGCGACGTACGCGTACTTCTCGTCCTCGTACGGCAGCGAGCCGCCCTTCACCTTCCGGTGCAGCGAGGACCGGCTGACCCGGGCCGCGAAGTGGCACCAGTCGCTGCCCGGCACGATCGGGCAGGTCCCGCTGTGCGGGCAGGGTGCGGCGACGGTGAAGCCGGCCTCGACGAGGAGGGTGCGGGCGGCGATGATCCGCTCGTAGCCGTCGGGGGTGCCGGGCTCGACGATCACCACGGCCCGCGCGGCGCGGGCGGCCTCGGTGACGAGCACGGTGCGGTCGGCCTCGGTGAGCTCGTTGAGGACGTACGAGACGGTCACCAGGTCGCTGTCGGCGAGCTTCAGCGCCGTGCCGACGCGCTCGCGGCGCCACTCGGCCTCGAACACGCCCCGGGCCAGCTCCTTGCCGATCGCGAGGGCCGGCTCGGCCCAGTCGAGGACGGTGGTGCGTGCGGCGCCGTCCCAGGCCTCCGCGACCGCCCAGCTCGCGGCGCCGGTGCCGCCGCCGACGTCGGTGTGGGTGGCCGGCGTCCAGTCGGGCGCGGCGTCCGCGAGGGCGTACAGCGCGGCCCGTACCGCCTCGAAGGTGGCGGGCATCCGGTACGCGGCGTAGGCGGCGACGTCGGAGCGGTCGCGCAGCACCGGCGCGTGGGTCGGGGTGGCCCCGCGGTAGTTGGCGATCAGCCGCTCGACGGCCTGCGCGGCCTGCCGCGGCGGCAGCCCGTCGAGTACGGCGCCGAGGGCGGCGCGCAGGGTGTCGGCGGAGGGGGCGGAGACGTTCACCGCCACATTTTAGGGCTGTCCGGCGGCTCAGGCGGTCTCCGGGACCGGTCGGACGGCCCGGCGCCAGGGGCGGCACATCAGGAGGAAGCAGGCGAGGGCGGCGACGGCGCAGCTCACCTGGACGACGGCCATCGGCACCGCGGTGGTCTCGCCGGCGATGCCGACGAGCGGGGAGGCGACGGCGCCGATGAGGAAGGAGGAGGTGCCGAGCAGCGCGGAGGCGGAGCCGGCGGCGTGCGGGGTGCGCATGAGGGCCTGGGCGTTGGTGTTGGGCATGGCGAGGCCCATCGCCGACATCAGCACGAAGAGCCCGGCGGCGACCGGCACCAGACCGGGGTCGCCGAACACGCCGCTGGTCATCACGAGCAGCGCGGTCGCGGCGAGCAGGATGATGCCGAGGCCCCAGCCGAGCGCCTTGTCGAGGCTGACCCGGCCGACGAGCAGTTTGCCGTTGATCTGGCCGACGGCGACGAGGCCGATCGAGTTGAGCCCGAAGAGCAGGCTGAAGGTCTGCGGGGAGGCGCCGTAGATCTCCTGCACCACGAACGGCGAGGCGCTGATGTAGGCGAAGAGGGCGGCGAAGGCGAGGCCACCGGCCAGCATGTAGCCGGTGAAGACGCGGTCGGCGAGCAGTCCGCGCATGGTGCGCAGGGCCTCGCCGACCCCGCCGGCGTGGCGCCGTTCGGGCGGCAGGGTCTCGTGGAGGAAGCGCCGGACGACCAGGGTGAGGGCGAGGCCGATGACGGTGAGCACGTAGAAGACGCCGCGCCAGTCGGTGACCCGCAGGATCTGGCCGCCGATGAGCGGGGCGACGACCGGGGCGACGCCGGAGATCAGCATGAGGGTGGAGAAGAAGCGGGCCATCTCGACGCCGTCGTACAGGTCGCGGACGACGGCGCGCGCGATGACGATGCCGGCGGCGCCTGCCAGGCCCTGGAGCAGCCGGAAGCCGATGAGCAGTCCGGCGGTGGGGGCGAGCGCGCAGACGGCGGTGGCGAGGACGTACACGATCATGCCGACGAGCAGCGGGCGACGCCGGCCCCATCTGTCGCTCATGGGGCCGACGACGAGCTGGCCGAGCGCCATGCCGGCGAGGCAGGCGGTCAGGGTGAGCTGGACGGTGGCGGCCGGGGCGAGCAGTGCCCTGGTGACCTCCGGCAGGGCCGGCAGGTACATGTCCATGGAGAGCGGCGGGAGCGCGGTGAGCCCGCCGAGGACGAGGGTGACGAGCAGCCCGGCCCGCCGGGCGGAGGTCGCAGTCGGTGTGGGGGCTATGTGCTCTTCGGTCTGGGCGGTGGCCCGGCCGCTCTCCGGCATCGACTGCTCCGTTTCGTTGAAACCTTTCCCAGGTTACGTGGGTCAGGCGGGCCCGAGCCCGGGACTTCCGGCCTCCGTGACGAAGGACGCGGCGGTGGTGACCGGGGCGCCCGGGGTGGTGACGGCGGAGACGGTGCGGAAGTCGGCGCGGGCGCTGTCCTCGCCGAGGGCGACGGTCACATAGCCGCGCCGGCCGTCGTAGAACCTCATGTGCGGGTTGGCCCGGGTGAGGTTGTCGTAGTTGGCGGGGCGCTCGGAGCCGTTCTTGCCGCTGCTGACGGAGGTGGCGACGAGCTCGGTGCCGACGGTCCGGGAGGACGGGTCGCGGAAGTCCGCCTTGATGTCGAGGCCGTAGGCGACGTGCACGTCCCCGGTGAGGACCATCAGGTTCTCGACGCCGGCCGCCTCCGCTCCGGCGAGGATCCGCCGGCGGGAGGCCGGGTAGCCGTCCCAGGAGTCCATGGAGAGCTTGTACGCGGCGGTGGGCAGGTTGCGGCGCTCGGAGAACACGACCTGCTGGGGCACGATGTTCCAGGTGGCGCGCGAGGCCTGCCAGCCGTCGAGCAGCCAGCGCTCCTGGGTGGCGCCGGTCAGGGTGCGTGCCGGATCCTCCGACTCGGGCCCGGGCGTCCGCCAGCCGTCGCCGTACGCCTGGTCGGAGCGGTACTGGCGGGTGTCGAGGATGTCGAACTGGGCGAGCCGCCCGAAGCGCAGCCGCCGGTAGAGCCTCATGTCGGGCCCGGCGGGCCGCTGGGGGCGGCGCAGCGGCAGGTTCTCCCAGTACGCGCGGTAGGCGGCGGCCCGGCGGATCAGGAACTCCTCGGGCGGGACGCCGTTCTCGGGGATGCCGCCCGCGTAGTTGTTCTCGGTCTCGTGGTCGTCCCAGGTGACGGCGAAGGGATGGGCGGCGTGCGCGGCCCGCAGGTCGGGGTCCGTCTTGTAGAGGGCGTAGCGCAGCCGGTAGTCCTCGAGGGTGAGGGTCTCCCGGTCGAAGACGTCCGGCAGCCGGCGGTCGGTGTAGGCGCGGGCGCCGCCGGTGGCGTTGACGGCGTACTCGTAGAGGTAGTCGCCGAGGTGGAAGACGACGTCCAGGTCCTCGTCGGCGAGGTGGCGGTAGGCCGTGAAGTAGCCGTCGTGGTACGCCTGGCAGGACACGGCGGCGAACGTCAGGCTCGTGGGGCGGGCCCCGGGGGCGGGCGCGGTGCGGGTGCGTCCGACGGGGCTGCTCCAGTCGCCGACGAGGAAGCGGTAGAAGTAGTCGCGGCCGGGCGCGAGGCCGTCGGCCTCGACGTGGACGGTGTGGTCGAACTCGGGGTGGGCGAGGGCGGTGCCGCGCCGGAGCCCCCGGCGGAACCGCTCGTCGTGGGCGAGCTCCCAGGTGACGGTGACCCGGGCGTCGGCGGGCAGCCCGCCGCCGGTCTCGTACGGGCGGGGTGCGAGCCGGGTCCACAGGAGCGCGGAGCCGGGCTGGGGGTCGCCGGATGCCACCCCCAGGGTGAACGGGTTCTCGGTGATCCTGCGGCCGTCGAGCTCCGCGGCGGCGGCCGTGCCGGCGGACGGCAGGTTCACGGCGAAGGCGAGCGCGGCGGCGGCAGCGGTGGCGGTGAGGAACCTCCGGCGTCCCAAGTGCCGGGCGACGGCGCGCAGTTCGTGGGCGTACGCGTCGGTGTGGGCCGTTGTACGAGTCATGTACCCCTCCCCGGGCGGTTGTTGTCCGTCGGGTATTCGAGGGGGGCGGGACGACCCCACGTTGTCGGGTACAGAACATCCACGTGTCGGACGGATGAGTTCATGGGACACAGGTCTGCCGTACGCTGCCCGCCCATGAGCACAGCAGACGGTGCGGGCATCGCAGTGGTGACGGGAGCCGGCTCGGGCATCGGGCGGAGCGTGGCGCGGGCCCTCGCGGAGGCGGGCTGGTCGGTGGCGCTCGCAGGTCGCCGGGCGGCGGCCCTGGAGGAGACGGCGGCCGGCCTTCCGGGCGACCGGTTCCTGTGCGTCCCCACGGACGTGACGGTCCCCCAGCAGGTGACGGCCCTCTTCGAGGCGACCCGGGACCGCTTCGGCCGGGTCGACCTGCTCTTCAACAACGCGGGCACGTTCGCGGGCGGCGGGGTGCCGGTCGAGGACCTGGACCCCGAGGTGTGGCGTGCGGTCGTGGACGTCAACCTCACGGGCGCGTTCCTGTGCGCGCAGGCCGCGTTCCGGGCGATGAAGGAGCAGTCGCCGCAGGGCGGCCGGATCATCAACAACGGCTCCATCTCGGCACATGTGCCGCGCCCGCACTCGATCGCGTACACGGCGACCAAGCACGCGATGACGGGCCTGACGAAGTCGCTGTCGCTCGACGGGCGTCCGTACCGGATCGCCTGCGGCCAGCTCGACATCGGCAACGCGGCCACGGAGATGACGGCGCGGATGCGGACCGGGATCCTGCAGGCCAACGGCGAGGTGGCGGTGGAGCCGGTGATGGACGCGGCGGACGTGGCGGCGACGGTGGTGCACATGGCGGCGCTGCCGCTGGAGGCGAACGTGCAGTTCGCGACGGTGATGGCGACGGCGATGCCGTACATCGGGCGGGGCTGAGGGCGGGGCTGAGAGCCCCGCCCCGGGGATGGTTACGGGGTGGCCTGGCCGGTCTCGAAGCGGGCGATCCTGTCGCTCTCCACGGTGAACCGCCAGGCGGTGCGCATCGAGCCCCAGGTGTCGTTGGTGTAGGTGGCCACGAGGGTCCGGCCGCCGTCGGTCTCGTCCTCCACCTCCATGCGTCCGTTCGAGGAGAAGACCTCCCGCTCGGTCCAGTCGCGGAGGTTCCGCTCCGTACCGTCGTCGGACATGGTCGCGTCGGGGGTGAGGAGGCCGAAGAAGGCGTCCTTGTCGTTGGCGTTGAGGGCGGTCACGAAGGCGCGCACGACGGGGTCGGCGAGCTGCTCCACGGGAATCGTCATGCCCCCAGCGGTACACCGGCCGGTCCCGGTCGCGGCGGAACCTGGCCGGGGGTTCAGCCCTCCGGCGGCACCGACGGGGGCGACGGTATAGGACGAGGCCGGGTGGCGGGGCGGGCGCTGGGACCGGAAGGACCAATTCCCGAGTAAACGGTGAAGAGTGTGGACGTCATGTGTATGTTGAGCGACGCTCGATCCTCCGCACGGCCCGTGGAGTCCCGCCATGACGCAACCGCCGTACCCGCACTCGTACGCGCCTTTCTCCCCGCCCCCGCCCGCGCGGCGCTGGTGGCAGCATCCGGCGGTGGTCATCACGGCGCTGGTGGTGTTCCCGCCCGGCGGCATCGCGCTGGCATGGCTGAGCCGTTGGGCCCGGGGCCCGAAGATCGTCGCCACGGTCCTGGCGGGCCTGTGGTTCCTCGCGCCGTTCCTCGGCGACCCGCCGAAGGACGACGCGAAGCCGAAGACCGCGGCGCCGGCCTCGGCCACGCCCACGACCGCACCCCCGGCGGCCCCGAGCGCGCCGCCCAGCTTCGTGGGCCAGAACCTGCGGACGGCCAAGGCGGCGGCGCAGGCCGCCGGTTTCGCCACCGTCTCGCACGACGCGTCCGAGGCCGACGCCGGCCAGGCGGACGACAGCGCCTGGAAGGTCTGCTTCCAGGCCCCGGCGGCGCAGAACTCGGCCGCCCGCCCCGCCCTCGACTTCGCGGTGGTCCTGACCGAGGCGCCGTGCCCGGCGCGGGACGGCGACCCCGTCCCGTACCCGAAGATGCCGAAGGTCACCGAGCAGACCTTCGCGACGGCCTCCGAGACGCTGGCCCCGCTGGCCCTGCGGTCGGTCGAACCCGCCAGCGCCTACACGGACGTCCCGCTCCCCGCGACGGCCGACGACTGGACCGTCTGCCTCCAGTCCCCGGCCCCGGCCACCCCGATCGAGTCCGCGACGACGACCACGGCCCGCCTCCACCTCGCGGCCCCGGGCACCCCCTGCCCCCAGTCCCCGAAAACCCGCCTCCACCCGGCCCCGAAGCCCAAGCCGACCCCCAAGCCGACGCCCACGTACGACGGCGGCGACGGCTCGACGGGCGGCTCCGGCGGCTCCGACGACGACGGCACCGCCTACTACGCGAACTGCGCCGCCGCCCGCGCGGCCGGCGCCGCCCCGATCCGACGCGACGAGCCCGGCTACCGCTCGGGCCTCGACCGGGACGGCGACGGCATCGCCTGCGACAGCTGACCCTTCCCGGCCGGCGGTCCGAAGCCGGGATTCGTCGACGGCTCCAGAGCGGCGGCGGGCGACTGCCGGAGAAGTGAGCCGTACCGGCCCGTTGAACCCCGGTCGGTCCCGGGGGGAGAGAAAGAGGCAGACGAGTCGGGCTGTACGCCGGGTTCTGTACCCCGGGACCTCGCGGTCGTCGGGGCGACGGCCATCCATCTAGGACCGGCGTTGCCGCCGGTCTCGTGCGGTCTACCCGCGAACTCGGGCGGGCAGCCCTCGATCGTCCGCGCAGGGACACCGAGGTGTCCCCTTTTGACCTTGCTCCGGGTGGGGTTTACCGAGCCGCCTGAGTCACCTCAGGCGCTGGTGGTCTCTTACACCACCGTTTCACCCTTACCGAGGACCGAGGTCCCCGGCGGTCTGTTTTCTGTGGCACTGTCCCGCGGGTCACCCCGGGTGGCCGTTAGCCACCACCTTGCCCTGTGGAGCCCGGACGTTCCTCGGGAGGATCCGAGGATCCCCACGCGGCCGCCCGCCCGGCTCGTCTGCCGTGCCGACCATGTTACCTGGCGTGGCGGGCCGAGCCGGTCAGAGGAAGTCGGCCGTCTCCAGGTCGAAGCCGAAGGGCTCGGGGAGAGGGAGGGGCTTACCGAAGGGCACGGTGTGCGCCTCTCGGTAGTCGCCGTTCTTCGGGTTCGTGAAGAGTGTCAGGGCCGAAGCATCCCGATCCACTAGGAGGTAGATCGGGATGCCGCCCCGGGCGTAGCAGCGGCGCTTGGTCTCTCGGTCGATCTCGGCGCGACGGGAGGTGACTTCGAGCACCATCGCGACGCCGTCGCAGGGCATCCAGGAGTCCGCGCCCCCGAACAGATCACGATTGGCCGGGGCGAACGTGACATCCGGGATGAAGTGGTTCCTGGGAAGATCCGGGGCGCTCTCCAGCTTCAGGCCCTTGTTGCCCGAGAAGTCCATATCGGTCCGTGCGAGCCGCAGGACCTGCCTGACCATCCGGCTGATGTACTTCTCGTGGTCCCCGTCCGGCGGCGGTGTCACGACAATCTCCCCCTCGATCAACTCCGCTCGGAAGCCCTCCGGCGTGCCCAGCGCCAGGAAGCCCTTCAGCAGGACGTCGGCCTGCGTGAGTGGTTCGTGCGTCATGGCAGTCATGTCGTGATCGTCGGACATCGAGGCACCCGCCGTCCCTGGGATCGATCGTCGTTCCCTCGATCGTGGCACATGATCCGCGAGCCGCCTCGGAGACCGCTTGACCTTGTCGCAGCGTCAAGGTTTCTACTGGACGCATGCGAATCGGCGAGATCGCCGCGCTCGTCGGGGTGACCCCGCGGGCCGTGCGGCACTACCACCGGACGGGGCTGTTGCCCGAGCCCGCGCGGCGGGCGAACGGGTATCGGGAGTACGGGGTGCGGGACGCCGTGCTCCTCGCGCGGATTCGGCGGTTGACCGAGCTGGGGCTGGGGCTCGACGAGGTCGGGGACGTGATCGCGGACGACGCGGGGCGGGAGCTGGTGGAGGTCCTCGAGGAGCTGGACGCGGATCTGGGGCGGCAGGAGCGGGTGATCCGGGAGCGGCGGGCGCGGCTCGCGGAGCTGCTCGGGCAGGCGCGGGAGGGGCGGCTCGGAGCCGAGGGGCCCGTGTCGCCGCAGCTCGCAGGGCTACTCGCGGACCTCGGGGACAGCGGGGCCGGGTCGCCGATGGCGGCGAAGGACCGGGAGATCCTCACCCTGCTCGACACGGTCGTCCCGGAGGAGGAGCGGGACCGTTTCATGGAGCTGATGCGCGGGGCCGCCCCGCACGCCCCCAAGCTGTACGCCCGGCTCGACGCCCTCGCCGACGCCGCGCCCGACGACCCCCGGGTCGCCGAGGCCGCCGCCGCGCTCGCCCGGGTCCTGCCGGACGGGCTCGCCGTGGAGGTGCCCGACGGCGGGCTCGCCGACACGTTCTTCGGCGACCTCGCGCCCGCCCAGGCCGCCGTCGTACGGCAGGCGCTGCGGCTCGTCGCGGAGCGTGCGGCATGAGGATCGCGCAGAGCATGCGGAGGTACCTCGTGTACGCGCTGCTGCCCGCCGAGCTCGTCCTCGCCGTCTGTCTCGTCGCCGGGGTACGGATACCCCCGGCCGTCCTCACCGGCGCCGAGGCGGCGTTCGTCCTGCTGCTGCTCGCGAACGGTCTGGGGCCTGTCCGGGGGATCAGGGCCGGACAGGCCGCGGGGTCTGGTGCGGTACATCGCAAGGCGCCGGAGCGTCTCGATAGCTCCGCTATCGAGACGCTTCGGCAACGCGGCGAGGTGCCGTGCCAGGCGTCGCGGACCCGGCCAAGATCCGCCGGACAGGCCCCAGCCTTCCTCCGGCTGCGGCGGCGCGGTCTGACCGCCCGCGAGGCCCTGCACGCGCTCGTGCCCGAGCCGGCGCTGCGGCTGATCGCGCACGAGCTGCGGCTCCTGGCGAGCCTCGGCCGGTGGGTCGCCCGGCGCCCGGACCGGGGCGGGCCGGACACGGTGGCCGCGTTCGGGCACGCCCGGGACCAGGCCGCCCTGATGTACGGCTTCGCCTTCGTCTGCGTCGTCGAGAGCGTCGGCATGTCGTACCTGCTCGCGTCCTGGCCCGTCGTCCACGCCGTCGTCCTCGTCCTGGACGTCTACACCGTGCTGTTCGTGCTCGGCCTGCACGCCGCCTCCGCGACCCGCCCGCATCTGCTGACCGCCGACGCGCTGCGGGTCCGGCAGGCCGGGCACGTCGACGTGCGCGTCCCGCTGGAGCGGATCGCCGCCGTGCGGCGCGAGTCGCTGTTCTCGCACGAGAAGAGGGACGGCGAGCTGAACCTGGCCGTCGGGTCCCAGACCTCGCTCACCCTGGAGCTCGGCGAGCCGGTCGACGCGCCCCGGCTGCTCGGCGCACCGCGTCCCGTACGCGTCGTGCGGCTTCACGCGGACGACGCCCGTTCGATGCATCGGGCCCTCACCGAGACCCTCACGCAGGCGCGAACAGCACCTTCGCCCGTCCCGGATCCGCCTGTGTCAGCCTGACCCGCAGCCACTCGCCGAGCGGCAGCCGCCCCTCGCCGCTCTCGATCCGCGCCACCACCGCCGGCCGCTCCAGGTGCACGGTGCCGACGGCCGGCTCGCGCTCCTTCACATCGATCACGTACGCGTCGAAGAGCTCGCCGATCCGGCCGCTGAGCAGCGCCGCCTCCACGATGTCGACGCTCTCCCGCTCGACCGTGTTGGCGCGGCGCGAGCCCGAGGCCATCTCGTCGGGCAGGGCCGGGAGCGCCGCCCGTGCCCACTCCGGCGGTTCCTGCCCGGCCACCGCCGACACGCACAGCTCCCCCGCGTACCGGTCGACGAGCCGTCGCAGCGGCGCCGTGCAGTGCGTGTACTCGTCGGCGACCGCCGCGTGCATGGCCGGGATCGGCAGGTCGCCGTCGGTGAAGACCGTGTAGCCGGCGCCGCGCAGCAGGGTCGTGCACTCCTGCAGGAAGGCGGCGTGCCGCGGCTCGGCGGGGTCGAGGGAGCGGACCACGTCCGCGTACGAGACGTGGTGCGGCCAGTCCACGCCGAGCGCCTGCGCGGAGCGGCGCAGGCGGGCGACGGCGCCGTCCGGGGCGGTGGGCAGGGTGCGCAGGATGCCGGTGCCGGCCGCGGTCATCAGGTCGGCGGCGGCCATGCCGGTGAGCAGCGAGATCTGCGCGTTCCAGGCGTCGGCGGGCAGCGGGGCGCGGTAGGCGAGCGAGTAGGTGTGGTCGTGCTCGACGACCTCCTGCTCGGGGACGTTGAGGGAGATCCCGCCGCGTTCGCCCTCGAGGCGTTCGCGCAGGGTGCCGATCTCGCGGAGCAGCGCGAGGGGTTCCTCGGCGGTGCCGGCGTCGATCCGCCGCTGCACGCCCGCGTAGTCGAGCTTGGCGCGACTGCGGACGAGCGCCCGGCGCACGTCGGTGGCGACCCGCCGGCCGTCGGCGTCGAGGTCGATGCGCCAGAGGAGGGCGGGGCGGGGTTCGCCGGGGAGGAGGCTGGCGACGCCCTCGGAGAGCACGGCGGGGTGGAGGGGGACCTTGCCGTCGGGGAAGTAGAGGGTGAGGACGCGGCGGTGCGCCTCGGCGTCGAGCGCGCCGCCGGGGGTGACGAAGGCGGCGACGTCGGCGATGGCGTAGTGCACGCGGTAGCCGCCGCCGGCCCGTCGCGCGAGGTGCATGGCCTGGTCGAGGTCCGTGGAGGTCGGCGGGTCGATCGTGAACATCGGCAGGTCGGTGGCGTCCCGCCCGGGCAGCCGGGGCGCCTTGGCCGCGGCCTCCGCCTCGGCGAGCACGTCGGCCGGGAACTCGTCCGGAACCCCCAGCTCGGTCCGGAGTGCGCGCAGCGCGGCCCGCAGCGGGGCCTCCGCGGCGCCGGTCACGCGAATGTGGCGGCGGGGCATGGACCGAGCGTAGGGCGGGGACGGTGCCGCGGCACCCCGGGGGGCGGGTACCCCGGGGCGGGTACCCGCCCGGCCCTCGGCCTCGCCGGGAGCCCGGCTCGCCTCGGCGCGCCGCGCGCCCGCCCGGGCCGCGGCACGTCGGTGCGGGCCGGCATCCGGCGGTGTGCGGCACCGCTCGGCCTTCGGCGAGCCCGGTGCCTCAGCGCGTGCCCGGTGCCTCAGCGCGACCCGGGTACCCGGCCGGTGCGGGTGTGGCGCCCCGGCGAGCGGCGTCCCCTCACTCCACCCCCTGCCCCGGCGGCACCGTCGCCGTCACCGTCCGGGCCGACGGCGGGGCCGTGCTCTTGCGGACGACCAGGCTCGTCGCCAGTTCCAGGCGGGTCACCGCGGGCTCGCCGGCCCGCAGGCGCAGGAGCATCTGGACGGCCTCCTCGCCCATTTCGCGCAGGGGCTGGTGGACGGTGGTGAGGGCGGGGCTCGACCAGCGGGCGATCATCACGTCGTCGTAGCCGACGACGGAGAGGTCCTCGGGCACGCGCAGGCCGCAGACGCGTGCGGCCTCCATGACGCCGAGGGCCTGGAGGTCGCTGCCGGCGAAGACGGCCGTGGGGCGGTCGGGGAGCTGGAGGAGCTCCATGGCGCGGGCGTAGCCGCCCTCGACGTGGAAGTCGCCGAAGCGGACGAGGGAGGCGTCGTGGTCGAGGCCGGCCATGTTCAGGGCGGAGCGGTAGCCGTCGAGGCGGGCGAGGGAGCAGAGCATGTCCTCGGGGCCGGTGACGATGCCGATGCGCCGGTGGCCGAGGTCGATGAGGTGCCGGGTCGCGGCGACGCCGCCCGACCAGTTGGCCGAGCCGACGGACGGCACGTCCGGTGCGGGGTCGCCCGCCGGGTCGATGATCACGAAGGGGATGGAGCGCGCGCCGAGCTGCTGTTTGACGGCGTCCGGGAGGGAGGAGAACACCAGGATCACGCCGATCGGCCGGCGCTGGAGGACCCCTTCGATCCAGTCCGGCGCGGGGGCGTGCCGGGTGCCGCTCTCGGTCAGGACGACGCTCGCCTGATGCGCCTTGGCGAGGTTCTCCACGCCCCGGATCAGCTCCATGGACCACACGCTGTCGAGCTCGTGGAAGACGAGTTCGATGAGCGGCGCCTCCCGGGCGGCGCGGGTGGTGCGCCGGTACGAGTGGGCCTCCAGGAGCCGTTCCACCCGGCCGCGCGTGGCGGGTGACACGTCCTGCCGGCCGTTGAGGACCTTCGAAACTGTCGAAAGTGACACGCCGGCCTTCTCCGCCACCTCCGCCAGCGTGATCCGCCTTTTCGCCTCACCAGCGTCACCATCTCGCATCCGAGCAGCATAGGCACCGCTCTTCGCCCCCAACCTCCCCCGAATAGTCACGCTTTGATAACGCGTGACCGAAGGGTTGACCCGCCCGACGGCCCGACCTTAGCGTCCCGGCCGACATGAAATTTCGGAAACCGGAGCGAAACACTTTCGAAAGGCGGCAGCTCATGGAGCCGATCAAGCGACAGCGACGCGCACAGTTCCTGAGAACCGCCGTCGTCGGCGGGGCGTCGCTCGCCATGACCCTGTCCCTGGCCGCCTGCGGCGGCGGCTCCTCGGACTCGGCCGGCGGCGACGCGGACACGATCCACGTCCTGGTGTACGGCGACGCCACCAACAAGGTGGAGAAGCAGCTCGTCGACACCTTCAACAAGACCTCGAAGGTCAAGGCGGTCCTCGACACCATCCCCGGCGCCGACTACCAGACGAAGCTGCAGACCGTCATCAGCGGCAAGCAGGCGCCCGACCTCTTCTTCAACTGGGGCGGCGGCAGCATCAAGCCCTACGTCGACGCCGGTCTGCTGATGCCGCTCGACGACTTCATCGCCAAGGACCCCGGCCTGAAGTCCAAGTTCCTGCCCTCGGTCTTCAACACCGCGGTCGTCGACGGCAAGCCCTACGGCGTCCCCATGCGCGGCACCCAGCCCGTGCTGCTGTTCCACAACAAGAAGGTCCTGGCCGAGGCCGGCCTCACCGCCCCGCGCACCTGGGACGAGCTGCTGACCGCCGTGCGGACGCTCAAGGCCAAGAAGATCACCCCGATCGCCCTCGGCGGCGCCGACCAGTGGCCCACCCAGATGTGGTTCCAGTACCTCTACGACCGGGTGGCCTGGCCCGAGCTCTTCCAGAAGGCCGTGAACGGGGACAAGGACGCCTGGGCGAGCCCGGACAGCAAGAAGGCCCTCGGCATGATCAGGGAACTGGTCGACGCCGGCGCCTTCGGCACCAACTACGACTCGGTCAAGTTCACCGACGGCGGCTCCCCCACCCTCCTCGCCACCGGCAAGGCCGCCTTCGAGCTCATGGGCTCGTGGGAGTACTCCACCCTCCAGGACGCCCACCCGGACTTCGTGAAGACGGACCTGGGCTACGGCTCCTTCCCGACCCTCACCGGCGGCAAGGGCAGCCCGGACAACCTCGCCGGCAACACCAACAACTTCTACTCGGTCCTGAAGAAGACCCGGCACCCCGAGGCCGTCGCCGAGTTCCTGAAGCTCATGTATTCGGACGACTTCGTCAAGGCCCAGCTCGGCATCGGCAACCTGCCGACCACCACCAACACCCCGACGTTCCTGGCCGGTTCGGCCAACCCCGCGTACTCGACGTACCAGTACGACCTGGTCGCGAAGGCCCCCGCCTTCCAGCTCTCCTGGGACCAGGCCTACCCGCCCGCCGCCTCCACCACGATCCACCAGGCCGTCCAGCAGTTCTTCAACAGGCAGTCGGACGCGGACGCCTTCATCGCCGCCATGCAGAGCCTGCCCGCGGCCTGACCACCGGGACGCCTCAGATGACCACCCCCGTGGGCCGCCCGGGCTTCGCCTGGGCGGCGCCCGCCGCCGTCTTCTTCGCCCTGTTCGCCCTCGTACCGCTCGCCCTGGTCGCCGTGCTCTCCTTCACCCGCTGGAACGGCCTCGGCTCCCCCGAGTTCGCCGGCCTGGAGAACTGGGACAGACTGCTCGACGACCCGGTGATGGTGCAGAGCCTCTGGCTCAGCCTGCTGCTCACCGTGCTCGGCGTCCTCGTCCAGACCCCGATCAGCATCCTGCTCGGGGTCTGGGCGGCCGGCCACCAGCGCAACCGGGCCGTCCTCTCCGCGATCTACTTCGTCCCGCTCCTGCTGTCCATCACCGCGGTCTCCGTCCTGTGGCGCGCCGTGCTCGACCCCAACTTCGGCGTGCCCTCGCAGGCCACGTGGCTGTTCGGCGACGGCAATCTGCTCGGCATGCAGGCCGGCGCCGTCGGCGTCCTCGTCTTCGTCAGCACCTGGCAGTTCACCCCGCTGCACACGCTGATCTACCAGGGCGCCGCCCGCGCCGTCCCGCAGGTGCTCTACCAGGCCGCCCAGATCGACGGCGCGGGCACCGTCCGCCAGTTCTTCCACATCACCCTGCCGCAGCTGCGCAACAGCATCGTGACCTCGGTGATCCTCATGGTCGTCGGCGGACTCACCACCTTCGACACGGTGCTCATCCTCACCCAGGGCGGCCCCGGCACCGACACCACCAACAGCGCCTACTACATGTACCAAAAGGGCTTCAAGAACTTCGACTTCGGCGCGGCCTCCGCCATCGCACTGCTCCTCGTCCTCGTCGCCACCCTCGTCTCCCTGGTCATGGTCCGCCTGACCGGCTACGACAAGATGCGCAGCACCATGGAGGGCGTGTGAGCCGAATACCGAGCCCCCGTCCGAAGGCCCGCCCCACGACCCGCCCCAACCACCTCGCCGGATTCGGTTCGCTCATCTGGCTGTTCGTGGTCGGCCTGCCGCTCTACATCATGCTGGTCGCCACCTTCCAGACCCGCGCCGACTACGCCGCGAACGGCCCCCTGTCCTTCCCCCAGCACTTCACCCTCGACAACTACGTCAACGACCTGAACGACGGCTTCGGGCAGTACTTCCTCAACACGGTGATCGTCACGGTCTGCGTCGTCGGCATCGTCCTGCTGCTCGTGCCGCCCCTCGCGTACGCCATCGTCCGCAGCGACGGCAAGGCCACCGGCCGGGTCTTCCGGCTCTTCCTGCTCGGCCTCGCCGTCCCCTCCCAGGCCGTGATCGTCCCGATGTTCTACCTGATCAACGAGGCGGGTCTGTACGACAGTCTCATCGGCGTCGTGCTGCCCACCGCCGCCTTCGCCATGCCCGTCTGCGCCCTGATCCTCACCGGGGTCATGCGGGACATCTCCCCCGAGCTCTACGAGGCCATGACCCTCGACGGCGCCTCCCCCCGGCGGATCTTCCTCCGCCTCGTCGTGCCGCTCTCCAAGGGCGGCCTGTCCACCGTCGTCGTGTTCTCCTCGCTCCAGGCCTGGAACGGCTTCCTGTTCCCGCTGGTGCTCACCCAGTCCACGGAGAACAAGGTCATCACCATGGGCCTGTACGACTTCCAGACCGAGCACGGCGTCGACATCCCCGGCCTCCTCGCCGCCGTCGTCCTGTCCATGCTCCCCGTCCTGTTCGTGTACCTGTTCGCCCGACGCGCCCTGGTCCAGGGCCTGATGGGAGTCGGAGGAAAGTGACCGTTCCCATGACCGACGACATGACTTCCCGGGTCGACACGCTGATCCGCGAGATGACCCTGGCGGAGAAGATCGCCCAGCTCTTCGGCGTGTGGGTCGGCGCCTCCGACGAGGGCGCCGAAGTCGCCCCGCACCAACACGACATGAAGGAGACCGTCGACCTCGACGCACTGCTGCCCGAGGGTCTCGGCCAGCTCACCCGCCCCTTCGGCACCGTCCCCGTCGACCCCGCCCTCGGCGCCCTGTCCCTGATGCGGACCCAGACCCGGATCGCCGCGTCGAACCGCTTCGGCATCCCGGCCCTCGCCCACGAGGAATGTCTCGCGGGCTTCGCCGCCTGGGGCGCCACCGCCTATCCCGTCCCGCTGTCCTGGGGCGCCACCTTCGACCCCGCGCTCGTACGGGAGATGGCCGCGGCCATCGGCCGGGACATGCGCTCCGTCGGCGTGCACCAGGGGCTCGCCCCCGTCCTCGACGTCGTCCGCGACGCACGCTGGGGACGGGTCGAGGAGACCATCGGTGAGGACCCGTACCTGGTCGGGACCGTCGCCACCGCCTATGTCCAGGGCCTGGAGTCCGCCGGGATCGTCGCCACCCTCAAGCACTTCGCCGGCTACTCGGCCTCCCGGGCGGGCCGCAACCTCGCCCCCGTCGGCATGGGCGCCAGGGAACGCGCGGACGTGATCCTGCCCCCGTTCGAGATGGCGGTACGGGAGAGCGGCGTACGGTCGGTGATGCACGCCTACACCGACACCGACGGCATCCCCTCCGCCGCCGACGAGCGGCTGCTCACCGGCCTGCTCCGGGACACCTGGGGCTTCGCCGGCACGGTGGTGGCCGACTACTTCGGCATCGCGTTCCTGAAGAACCTGCACGGTGTCGCCGGCACGTACGGTGAGGCGGCCGGGACCGCGCTCGCCGCCGGTGTCGACGTGGAACTGCCCACCGTCCAGGCCTTCGGCGCCCCGCTCTACGAGGCGGTCGAGGCGGGCCGCGTGCCCGAGGAACTCGTCGACCGCGCGGTCCGGCGGGTGCTGCTGCAGAAGGCCGGGCTCGGGCTGCTCGACCCCGACTGGAGCCCGGTCCCCGCGGTGCTGCGCGAGGCCGACACCACGGCCGGTCCCGGTGTGTTGCGGGGCACGGTCGACCTCGACCCGGCCGCGAACCGCGAGCTGGCGGGTCGGGTCGCCGAGCGGGCGATCGTCCTCCTCCGCAACGACGGCATCCTGCCGCTCGCCCAGCCGCCGGTGCCCCGCCGGATCGCGCTCATCGGCCCGAACGCCGACGCCCCCACGGCCGTCCTCGGCTGCTACTCCTTCCCGGTGCACGTGGGCGGGCAGCACCCCGAGACGCCCCTCGGCATCGAACTGCCCACCCTGGCCGAGGCGTTGCGGACCGAGTTCCCCGACGCGGAGATCCTCGTGGCCCCCGGGACCGGGATCGACGACTCCGCGACGGACGGCTTCCCGGAGGCCGTGGCGCTCGCGCGCGACGCCGACCTCGTGATCGCGGCCCTCGGCGACCGCGCCGGGCTCTTCGGGCGCGGCACCAGCGGCGAGGGCTGCGACGTGGAGTCCCTCGTCCTGCCCGGAGCGCAGGAGCGACTGCTCGACGAGCTGCTCGACAGCGGTACGCCGGTGGTGACGGTCCTGATCGCCGGCCGGCCGTACGCGCTCGGGCGCGCGGCCGACGAGTCCGCCGCCGTGCTGCAGTCCTTCTTCCCGGGCGAGGCCGGGACGGGCGCCCTCGCCGCCGTGATCGGCGGGCGGACCGCACCGAGCGGCCGGCTGCCGGTCAGCGTGCCGCGCCGGCCGGGGGCCCAGCCGTCCACGTATCTGTCCGCCCGGCTCGGCCACAGCAGCGAGGTGTCCAGCATCGACCCGACGCCGGCGTTCGGCTTCGGGCACGGTCTGACGTACACGACCTTCGCGTGGAGCGATCCGGAGGTGGAGCGGGCCGAAATACCGACGGACGGCGCCTTCCGGCTCGCCCTCACCGTGGAGAACACGGGCGGGCGGGCCGGCACCGAGGTCGTCCAGCTGTATCTGCACGATCCGGTGGCCTCCGTGGTCCAGCCGGTGCAGCGGCTCATCGGGTACGTACGCCTCGACCTGGCGCCGGGAGAGCGGCGGCGGATCGGTGTCGTCGTCCCGGCGGACCTGGCGTCGTTCACCGGCGCGGCGGGGACGCGGATCGTGGAGCCGGGAGCGCTTGAACTGCGGTTCAGCGCGTCCAGCACCGAGCCGCGGCTGACCGCGCGGGTCACCCTGACGGGCCCGGTGCGGGAGCTGGACCATCTGCGGCGGCTGCACGCCGACTTCGAGATCCGCTGAGGGAGAGCAGGCGGTGAAGGGCCGGCCCCGCTGAGCGGGGCCGGCCTCACTGCCGTCGGTTACGGGTCAGGCTGCGCTGCACGAGACCGTGGGCCACGTCCAGTTGCCGTTGTGCTGGATGGTCATGCCCCAGTTGTCGCCGCTGCCGTTGGGCCTGGCCACGAGGGTCTGGGCGTTCGGGTAGGAGGCGGTGATGTTCCAGGTCGACAGGACCTTGGCGGGCGAGGGCACGTTGACGGTGACGGTCCAGTCGGTGGAGCCGCTCACCGAGACGTTGAGGTTGTAGCGGTCGCTCCACGACTGCCCGGCCGACAGGGTCGCCGTACAGCTGCCCGTACCACCGCCACCACCGCCACCGGAGCCACCACCGTCGGGGGCGACGGCCCGGCCGGTCGTCGGCGAGATCATCCCGGCGCACAGGTTCTTGCTCGCCAGGGTCTGCGCGATCCGCGGGATCGCGGCGAGCGTGTTGGCGGGCCAGTCGTGCATCAGGATGACCTGGCCGGCGGTCATCCGGCCCACGGCCTGGACGATCGCGTCGGTGCTCGCGTTGTTCCAGTCCTGGGAGTCGACGTCCCAGATGATCTCGCGCAGGCCGAATCCGGCCTCGGCGGCCTTCAGCGTCGCGTTCGTCTCGCCGTACGGCGGCCGGAACAGCGTGGGCGCGGGGACACCGGCCGCGGTGAGGGCCTGCTGGGTGCGCGAGATCTCCGACTCCATCTGCGCCTGGCTCAGGGTCGTCATGTGCGGGTGGGTGTAGCTGTGGTTGGCCACCCACATGCCGGCGTCGGCCTGCGCCTTGACCATGGCGGGGTTCGCCGCGGCGTACTGCCCCTGGTTGAACATGGTGGCCCGCAGGCCGTTCTGCCGCAGGGCGTCGAGGAGTTGGCGCGTGGTGGCGGACGGGCCGTCGTCGAAGGTGAGCCCGACGTATCCGGCAGAGCAGGAGGTGCCACCCCCGCCACCGCCGGAACCGGCGCCGTCGACCGTGATGTTGGAGCTGCCGCTGCTCTGGTATCCCTCGGTCGCCATGATCATGTAGTTCATGGTGCCGAGCTGCATCCCGGCCCGGGCCCAGGCGTCGAAGTGGTTGCCGGTGGTGATGGTGCCGCCGGTCCGCTTCTGCTGCCGCACGCTCCAGTACTGGTCGAAGGTCCTGATGCCCTCGATCGACGGGGCGTTGTAGCGGGTGGTCCTGTAGATGTCGTACGTGCCGCCGTCCGAGGTGACGGTGCCCTTGAACGTGCCGGTGGGCCGGTAGGTGCCCCAGTTGTCGACGATGTAGTACTCGACGAGCGGGTTGGTGGTCCAGCCGTAGAGCGCGAGATACGCGTTGCCGGAGGTGGTGAAGGTGCCGGTGTAGTTCACCGCCCGGCGGCCGCCGGTGGCCCAGCCCTTGCCGGCCACGAAGTTCCCGGTGTTGTTCCACTGCGTGCCGTACTGGCCGCCGGAGCCCATGCTCATGGACACCGTGCCCTGACTGTCGGTCCAGAAAGAGTAGTAAGAGCCGTTGTTCGTGCCGGTCTGGTTGGTCGTGACGACGGTGTCCGCGCTGGCGGTGCCGGGCAGCAGTAACGCCGTCAGGAGCGAAAGGACGAGCGCGCAGGCGGCTCGGGCGAGGGTGACGGGACCCCCGGGCCTGGTTTTCCGCATGGTGATGTTGCCTCCTCATGTGCGCCGTTGGACGGGACAGAGCGGGGTGAAGGACATCAACGTGAGTACGTGGCGGGATCCGCCAGCGAGGAATATCCGGCTCCCGTCATCCGATGTCAACACTTTCGACATATGGCACGAAAGTTTCGAGCAGGTGGGTTTGGGCCGCTCGTGGCCCTGCCCAGCCCCTTCGCCCGACAGGTGGCCCCCGGACGACACCGGAATCTCCGGACATCCGGCCGGATCGGCACCACACGACGAAAGCTTTCGTCCGGCCCGGGGCGGGTCACCTCGTACGCTGGGCCCCTGGGGCCGCACCCCCACCCCCGTACGTACGAAGGAGAACCGCCGTGCTCGTCCTGTTGCCGCCCTCCGAAGGCAAGGCCTCCTCGGGGCGCGGGGCGCCGCTCAAGCCGGAGGGGCTGTCGCTGCCGGGGCTCGCGGAGGCGCGGGCGGCCGTGCTCGACGAGCTGGTCGAGCTGTGCGTCTCCGACGAGGAGAAGGCGCGCGAGGTGCTCGGCCTGAGCGAGGGGCTGCGCGGCGAGGTCGCCAAGAACGCCGAGCTGCGGACGGCCGGGGCGCGCCCCGCCGGGGAGGTCTACACGGGGGTGCTTTACGACGCCCTCGGCCTGGCCACGCTCGACGCGGCCGCCCGCCGGCGCGCCGGGCGCTCGCTGCTCGTCTTCTCCGGGCTGTGGGGCGCGGTCCGGGTGACCGACAGGATCCCGTCGTACCGCTGCTCGATGGGTGTGAAGCTGCCCGGCCTCGGCGCGCTCGGCGCGCACTGGCGCGGCGCCATGGCCTCCGTACTGCCGGAGGCGGCGGGCGACGGCCTGGTCCTGGACCTGCGTTCCTCGGCGTACGCGGCGGCGTGGAAGCCGAAGGGCGAGGTGGCGGCGCGGACGGCGACGGTGCGGGTGCTGCACGCGCCGACCCGGAAGGTGGTCAGCCACTTCAACAAGGCGACGAAGGGCCGGATCGTGCGCAGTCTGCTTGAGGCGGGCGCGGCGCCGGGCGGGGTGCCGGAGCTGGTGACGGCGCTGCGGGACCTGGGTTACGTGGTGGAGGAGACCGGGAAGCCGGGCGCCCTCGACGTGCTCGTCGACGAGATCCACTGACGGGCCACCAAGGTCCTGTTGCAGCATACGCAACGCTCGTTGCGTGCTTCGCTCGCCGTCGGCAGGATGAAGCGCATGACGAGCGTGCTCGACCTTGCCCCCGCCGCCCCCGTCGTCCCGGTCGTCGTGATCGAGGACGCCGCCGACGCGGTGCCGCTGGCCCGCGCCCTGGTGGCCGGCGGTCTGCCGCTGATCGAGGTGACCCTGCGTACCCCTGCCGCGCTCGACGCGATCCGGGCGATCGGCGCGGAGGTCCCGGAGGCGGTCGTCGGCGCGGGCACGGTCGTCTCCGCCGCCGCTGTCGCGAACGCGGCCGGCGCGGGCGCCCGCTTCCTGGTCAGCCCCGGCTGGACCGACGGTCTGGTCGACGCGATGCGCGGCTCGGGCGTGCCGTTCCTGCCGGGTGTGTCGACGGCCTCGGAGGTCGTGGCGCTGCTCGAACGCGGGGTGACCGACATGAAGTTCTTCCCGGCGGAGGCGGCGGGCGGCGTCCCGTACCTCAGGTCCCTCTCCGGGCCGCTCCCCCAGGCCCGGTTCTGCCCGACCGGCGGCATCTCCCCCGGCTCGGCACCGTCCTACCTGGCCCTGCCGAACGTCGCCTGCGTCGGCGGTACGTGGATGCTGCCCGCCGCCGCCCTCGCGGCCCGCGACTGGGCGCGGGTCGAGTCGCTGGCGCGCGCGGCGGCGGCACTGGCGGGCTGAGGAGCCGGCCGGCTGGGGCCCCTGTCGATCCGGCAGTCACGCGGCCTCGGGCACGGTCTCCGGCCGGCGCGGCGGCTCGGGCTGCGGGGTGAAGCGGGCCAGGCCCCGGCGGTCGTAGTAGTGCGTCATGGCGAAGCCGAAGACCAGCGCGCCGAGGAGACCGATCGCGATCATCGCCCAGGCGCGGGCGAGTCCGGCGTCGGCGCGCGCGTCGAAGTAGAGGATCGCGCGGACGCCGTCGGTGAGCTGCCGCATCGGCTCGAAGATCGCGAGGAAGCGGTAGAAGGACGGGGTCGCCTGGAGCGGGATGGTGGCGCCCGAGGAGGGCAGCGCGAGCGCGATGAAGACGAACATCGACACCAGCTGTCCGATGCCGCCGAAGGCCGCGTTGATGGCCTGGACGCCGAGGCCGACGGCCACCGTCGCGCAGTACGAGAAGATCCACAGCAGGGCGAGGTGGTCCGCGTCCATGCCCAGGATCGTGACCGCGGAGAACATCAGGACCGAGGTCGTCAGGAGCGCGATCCCGGCCGTCATCACCATCTTCAGGACCAGGGTCTGGGTGCGGCTGATCGGCACGGTCCGGTGGCGGGTGTGCCAGGGGCCGATCTCGCTGTCCGCGTAGCCGAGCGCGGTGTCGATGCCGGCGTTGATCACGTTGCCGCCGATGAAGCCGGCGAGGACCAGCAGCAGGGTGTAGTAGAAGGCGGTCAGGCCGAGTCCGCTGTGCCGGCCGATCGGGTTCCCGATCCGGGTGGTCACCTCGACCGGGTCCGCGAGCAGCACCTTCGTCGTCGGGTCGGGGGCGGACGCGGCGAGCCGCTGCCCGATCGTGGTGGAGGCGCGCTGTGCCACGGCCTGGTTGATCTGGGCCGCCATGGAGGAGCCGAGGCTGCCGACGCCGGGATTGGTGAGCACGGTCAGGGTCGGCCGGGCGGTGGCCCGACGGGTCGTCAGCGCCTGGGCGTCGGCGCTGAACCCGGGCGGCACGATCAGCGCCCCGTACACCTTCCCGGACGTCAGGTCGTCCTCGGCCCGCGCGCGTCCGACGATCCGCCACTCGACGCTGTCCGGGCGCGCGGCCTTGTCGAGCGACGCGGTGATCTCCTTGCCCAGCGGGCCCCGGTCCTCGTCGACGACGGCGATCGGCAGCCGGTGCAGGTCGTCGCTCGGGCTCAGGATGCCGCCCAGATAGAGCAGCGCGAGGACCATGGTGACGAGCACGCTGAGGACGGTGGGCACGAGCCAGAGCTTGGGGTCGCGGACGAGCACGCCGGCGGGCCGGGGGGTCGCGGGGGCCATGGTTCTCCACGGGTGGGGGGGATCGGTCCGTTGCCTGCCCATGGTCGGCGCCGGGGCGCCCTTAACCCCGTATTGACGCCCCGGCGCGGTCCTCGTTCTCGTCGGTGTTCTCGTGGAAGGCCACCCGCGTGTGGTCGCCGATCGGCCGGTAACCGAGGCGCTGGTAGAGGGCGTTGCTGGTCGGGTTCGCCAGGTCGGTGAAGAGCAGCACCTGTGCGGCGCCGGCCGCGCGGGCGGCCCGGCTGACCTCGGTGGTCACGGCTCCGGCGTAGCCGCGGGCCCGGTGGGCGGGCGGGGTGTAGACGAGCGAGACCCGGGACCGGCCGGCGGCGGGCCGCGAGAAGCTCGCCATCGCGACGGGCACGCCGTCCGCCTCCCAGAAGCGGAGCCGGTCCTCGCGGACCATCGCCTCGGCGTGGGCGGAGTAGTCGGCGTCGGGGTCCTCCCCGACGTCCCCGGCGTACGCGCTCATCCAGGACAGGAGCAGGGGTACGTCCCCGGGGCCGGCGGCCCGGGCGGCGCCGCGCGGTGCGGGCCGGGGCGCGGTGAGCTCGCCCAGCCGGAACAGGCGCAGCCGCACGGACGTGCGCGCCTTCCGGCCGGTGGCGGCGGCGAAGGGCGCCGCGAACGCCTCGACCGTCGCGGCCTCGCCGCGCGCCTCCCGCACGGTACGGGGCAGTGCGGCCGGGAGCGCGCGGGCGGCGGCGTCCGGCATCGCACCGAGCAGCAGCGTCCCGGGCCCGGGCACGAGCAGACAGGCCCCGGTCACCGACGCCTCCCCGGCCGTCCACCAGCCGCGGGTGATGCCGGTGGTGCCGGGGGCGTCGAGCAGGGTGAGGAGCCCGGTGTTCCGCTCCGGTTCGGCGGCCACGCAGGCCCGGGCGGTGTCCGGGAAGGCGGCCGGGTCGGTGGTGAAGTGCCAGCTCATGCCGCGATGTTGGTACGGCCCGGGGCCCGGGTCCAGCGCTTTTGCGGCTGCCTGGGCCCGGGCTACCGCAGGTGGGAGGTGTCGTTGAGGAGCCGTACGGACGCGTTGCCGTCCGCGTAGTACGCCACCGCCGACAGCGAGGCGGCGGACAGCTCCATCCGGAACAGCGACTCCGGCGGGGCGCCGAGGGCGAGCCGCACCAGGGTCTTGATGGGGGTGACATGGGTGACGAGCAGCACCGTGCGGCCCGCATGCGCGGCGGCCAGCCGGTCCCGGGCCGCGGCGACCCGGCGGGCGACGGTCGCGAAGCTCTCGCCGCCGCCGGTCGGCGCGGCCTTCGGCGAGGCGAGCCACGCGTCCAGGTCGTCCTTGTACCGCTCGCGCACCTCGGCGAACGTCAGCCCCTCCCACGCGCCGAAGTCGGTCTCCCGCAGCCCCTGCTCGATCCGCACGTCCAGGCCGAGCCGGGCGGCGACGGCCTGCGCGGTCTGGCGGCAGCGGGTCAGCGGCGAACTGACGATCTCCTGGATCGTCCCGCGCGCGGCGAGCGCCGCCGCGACGGCCTCCGCCTGGCGCAGCCCGGCCGCCGACAGCTCCGGATCCGACCCCCCGCTCCCCGAGAACCGCTTCTCGGGCGTCAGCGCCGTCTCCCCGTGCCGCAACAACACGAACGTCGCCGGCGCCCCCATGTCGGGCCCGGACCAGCCGGGGGTGGAGGGGGCGGCGGGCGCCTGCGGGGCGAGCGCGCCAGGCGCCTGGGCGCCCTGCGGGGCGACGGCCCGGGCACCGGCCGGGGTGTCTGTCGCGCCGGCCGCCGTGGCCGGTCCAGCGGTCGTCGCAGTGCCGCCCGCGCCCCGCGCCCGGGCCGTATGGCCCGTCGGCGCCCTGCGGCCCGCCTCCGCCTCGAAGTCGCCGCTCGTGGCCGCCTCGCGGTCGGCCTCCGCCGCCGCCGAGAGCGACGCGCGGGCCTGGGCTGCCAGGGCCTCGTCGGGGGCGAACAGGCCCTCGGGCTCGGGCTCGGGCGGGGAGCCGCCTGCCGCGCCCGTGAGGGCGGCTCGCGCGCGGGCCGCACCGGCCGTCGCGTCGCCCGCGGCGGCGCGGGCCGCGGCGAGGTCGGCGGTCAGGTCGAGGGCCGCGGTCGAGGCGGACGGGGACCACTGCTCGCCGCGCCGCCCCGCGTCCATCGCCTCGTTGGCGAGCCGGTCCGCGTGCTTGTTGCGCTCGCGCGGGATCCACTCGTAGCGCACGCGGCCGGCCGGGAAGACCCGGGCGGCCTCGGCGGCGAGCGGCTTCATGTCGGGGTGCTTGATCTTCCAGCGGCCGGACATCTGCTCGACGACCAGCTTGGAGTCCATGCGGACGTGCACCGTGGCGTCCGGGAAGAGCTCCAGGGCGGCCCGCAGGCCGGCCACCAGGCCCTTGTACTCGGCCACGTTGTTCGTGGCGACGCCGATGTACTCGGCGCGCTCGGCCAGGGTCTCGCCCGTGGCCGGGTCGAGGACCACCGCGCCGTAGCCGGCGGGGCCCGGGTTGCCCCGGGAGCCGCCGTCGGCCTCGACCACGAGCTCGCGCATTACAGGCCGGACTCCGACGTGCGGACCAGGATCCGGCGGCAGTTCTCGCAGCGCACGACCGCGTCCGCGGCGGCGGCCCGCACCTCGTTGAGCTCGGTGATGTTGAGCTCGATGTGGCAGCCCTCGCACTTGCGCTGGTAGAGCCGGGCCGCGCCGACGCCGCCCTGCTGCTCGCGCAGCTTCTCGTACAGCTTCAGCAGGTCGGCCGGGACGGAACCGGCGACGAGCTCGCGCTCCTTGGCGACGGAGGCGGCCTCGCCGTCGAGCTCGGCCTGGGCGGCGTCGCGGCGGGCGGTGGCGTCGTCGGCCTTGGCCTGGACGGCGGCGACCCGTCCGGTCAGCTCGGCGACCCGCTCCTGGGCGGACTCGCGGCGCTCCATGACCTCGAGGACGATCTCCTCCAGGTCGCCCTGGCGCTTGGCGAGCGAGGTGATCTCGCGCTGGAGGTTCTCCAGGTCCTTCGGGGAGGACACGGCACCGGAGTCGAGGCGCTGCTGGTCGCGGGCGGCGCGCTGGCGCACCTGGTCGACGTCCTGCTCCGCCTTGGTCTGCTCGCGGGCGCAGTCGCTCTCCTCGGTCTGCGCGGCGACGAGCAGGTCGCGCAGCTGGGTGAGGTCCTTGTTCAGCGACTCGATCTCGGCGTGCTCCGGCAGCGACCTGCGCTTGTGCGCGATCTGCTGGAGGCGCACGTCAAGCGCCTGGACGTCGAGAAGTCGGATCTGGTCGGCGGGCGCGGCGTTCAGTTGGGGGCTCCAGGAGAGGTGTGGTGGGAGGACCAGGGGTCGGTGACCGTCGTCGAGACATGGACCCGCAGGTCCCAGCCGTGGCGGTCGGAGATCGTGTCGAGCTGCGCGGCGGCCTGCTCGCACCAGGGCCATTCGGTGGCCCAGTGGGCGGCGTCGACGAGCCCGAGGGGTGACTGCTGGGTGGCCTCGGAGGCCGGGTGGTGGCGCAGGTCGGCGGTGAGGAAGGCGTCCACCCCGGCGGCGCGCACAACGTCGAAGAGGCTGTCGCCGGAGCCGCCGCTGACGGCGACCCGGTGGAGCGGCAGCTCGGGGTCGCCGGCGACCCGGATGCCCTGCGCGGTGGCGGGCAGCCGCTTCGCGGCGCGCGCGGCGAACTCGGCCAGGGTCTCGGGCTGGTCGAGCTCGCAGATCCGGCCGAGCCCGGTCTCGGGGACGAGGGGTCCGGTGACACGCAGGTCGAGGGCGCCGGCGAGGGCGTCGGAGACGCCGGGGTCGGCGGTGTCGGCGTTGGTGTGCGCCACGTGCAGGGCGATGTCGTGCTTGATCAGGGTGTGCACGACCCGGCCCTTGAAGTGGCCGGCCGCCACCGTCGTCGTACCGCGCAGATAGAGCGGGTGGTGGGTGACGATCAGGTCGGCGCCGAGGCGGATCGCCTCCTCGGCGATCTCCTGGACGGGGTCGACCGCGAACAGCACACGGGTGACCTCGGCGTCGGGGTCACCGCAGACCGTGCCGACGGCGTCCCAGGCCTCGGCCCGCTCCGGTGGCCAGAGGGCGTCGAGCTCGGCGATGACTTCAGACAGACGGGGCACGAGGGAAAGGCTACCTGCCCCCTCTCTGCGCCTGAACCGGCGCCGCTCCCGCGGAGGTGGCGGGCCGCCGTCGGGGTTCCTCGATCGACGGTTGCCGTCAACCCGCCGCCCGCTACTTCACCAGGTCCGCGCGCAGGTCGTCGAGGACGCTGTTCGCCGCCGTCACGCCGAGGCCCAGGTACCAGGTCTCGTCCGGCACGTCCTTGGCCTGGCCGGCCCTGACCGCCCTGAGGTTCTTCCAGAGCGGGTTGGCCTGGGCGGTGTCGCGCTTTGTGGCCTTGGGGTCGCCGTACACGCCGGTGAAGATCCAGTCGCCGTCGGCCTGGTCGATCTTCTCCGGGCTGACCTCGACGGCGAGGTCGTTCACCTGCTGGTTCGCGGGGCGCGGCAGGCCGGCGTCCTCAAGGATGGTGCCGATGAAGGAGGCCTTCGCATAGAGGCGGATCTTGCCCGGGAGGTAGCGGACCATCGAGACCTTCGGCTTGTTCGGGCCGATGTCCGCGCCGAGCTGCTTCGCCTTGGTCTCGTAGGCCGCGAGCTTCGCCTTCGCCTCGTCGGTCCTGTCGAGCGCGGCGGCGTTGAGGAGGTAGTTCTCCTTCCAGGTGAAGCCCGGGCGGATGGAGAACACGGTGGGCGCGATCTTCGACAGCTCGTCGTACTTGTCGGCGGCGCGCAGCTGGCTGCCGAGGATCAGATCGGGTTCGAGGTCGGCGATGGCCTCGAGGTTGAGATTGTTGATGGTGCCGACGGACTTGGGCTCCCCGGCGTCCTTCTTCAGATACGTGGGGATGCCATCGTCCCCCTCGGACGGAGCAAAGCCGACGGGCTTGATGCCGAGGGAGACCACGTTGTCGAGCTCGCCGACGTCGAGGACGACGACCCGCTTGGGGGCGGACCTGAGCTCCGTCCTGCCCAGCGCGTGGGTGAGGGTGCGCGGGAACCGGCCGGGCTTCGCGTCGGTGCCCAGGGCGGCCGTCTTGGCGGCGGCGTCGCCGAAGTCCTTGCCGCCGACGGCGACGTCCTTCTTCTTGCCGCCCTCGTCCTTCTCGGCACCGTCCGAGCTGCCGTCACCTCCCGCGCAGGCCGCGAGAGCGAGCGCGGCGGCGAGGCTGAGGGCGGCGGCCGCGGTGCCGCGGCGGACGGGACGGCGGAGGGACATGGCGGGTCTCCTGTACGCGTACGGGGTGAACGACGACGCCGCCGCGGAACGGCAGCCGGCGACCCGTCAGCGGACTCGCAGCTTCCACTTAGGGTCGCCTTACCTTACCTACCTCTGACCTCACCAGCACAACCCGCCCCCGGCGATCGACGGATTCCCCGGACGGCCACCCATTGGGGTGAAGTGAGTCGACTCGTGTTGTTCGGCTGGAAGTGCGAAAACTAGCTTCGTAGCCGGAGGTGACGAGCTGATGACAGCCTGTGCCATCGAGGCCCCCGCAGAAGAAGGTGACGCGGTGTGGCCCACGGGATTCACGATCACCGCGAACGGCGCCTACGCGGCGCGGCTCGCCGGTTCCGGCGAGGCCCTGTTCGTGGAGCGCTGGACCCTGGACGGCCCCGAGCCCTACGCCGTACCGCTCCCGCTCGCCCAGCCCGAGGAGCCCGGCGCGATGCTGCTGCCGCTCGCGGACGGGCGGGTCCTGATCGGCCGCGCCGTGGACGGACAGCGCCACACGTTCTCGCTGCTCTACCCGACCGGCCCGGACACCGGCGAGCTCTCCCTCGGCTCGGTCGAGGCCCCCGCCCCCGGCGCCCTGACCCTGCTGCCGCCCTCGCCGGACGGCATCTGCGCGTACGCGATGTGCGTCGGCCCGGACACCACCACGCTGTGGCTGGTCGCGGGCGGGGCCTTCGGCCCCGAGCGGGTCGCCGAGATCAAGGGCCGGTGCAGCGGCGGCGTGTGGCTGGACCGCACCGGCCGGATGCTGGCGCTCGACCGACAGCTCGACGACGGCCCGGTCAAGGCCGTCGCGATCGACCTGGAGCGCGGTGGCGAGGTCACTCCACTGCTCCAGATCACCGAGGACAGCCATGACCGGCTGCTGCTCGCCGACCCCGACAGCGGACTGCTCCTCATCCGCTCCGACGCGCCCTCCCCCGGTCACGAACGCCTCGGCTGGGGCGTGCTCGGCAGTCTGCTGCCGGTGCGCTTCCCCGAGTGCCTGCGGCTCGACGACGCCGCGGTGACCCCGTTCGCCGTCCAGCCGGGGCAGGTGCTGATGCCGGAGAGCTGCGGGGTGGCGCTGCGGATCGACGCGGCGGCCGGCAGCTGGGTCGGTCTGTGGCGGCCGTCCTCCCGCCGGATGCACCAACTCGCCGCGCCCTTCGGCTGGCTGGCCGGTACGGGCCTGTGGACGCCGTCCGGCGTGCTCCGCCTGCCGTACGCGACGCCCGCCGCGCCCTGCGGCCTCGCCGCCCTGGAGGAGCCGGCCGAGCCGGAGCCGGAACTGGAACCGATGGCCCCGGCGGCCGCCCCGGAGCCGAAGGTGTGCGTTCCGGTGCCGCTCCAGGAAGCGCCGCTGACGGACCGTAAACAAGCCGACCGAACGCGCTGATTAGACTCTCCGAGCCGCATCAGCAAGAGCGACGTTTACGGGGTGAGTTCCACCATGAGCGACACGGACCGACAGGACCACGACAACTCGGGCAGGCACCGCGGACCGGCCGCGCCGGCGGAGGACTCCTCGTCCTCCCCGCACGGCCGCCACCGGCGCGAACCCGAGGCGCAGTGAGCGAACGGTGAGTATGTGAAGGGCCCCCGGGCGACGCGTCCGGGGGCCCTTCGTCTCCCCCCGCGCGTGGCTCAGCCCTTCTTCAGGCCGAGCACCTCCGCCGCGGCGAAGGTCTCCCCCGCCGGGCGGGCCGCGTAGTGCGGCGTGAGCAGCCCGTCCAGTTCCTCGTACGTGAAGACGTCCTTGGCGGTGTCGAACTTGGCGGCCACCCTGGGCCGGTCCACGATCGCCACCATGCCGCCGTGGACGACGAGCAGCTGGCCGTTCACGCCGGCCGCCGCCGGAGACGCGAGATAGCCGACGAGCGGCGCCACGTGCTCCGGCGACAGCGGGTCGAGCTCGTCCTCGGCGGTCGGCTCGGCGCCCCTCCTGATTGTCGGAATGGCCGCGAACACGTCCTCGGTCATCCGGGTGCGGGCGCGCGGGCAGATGGCGTTGGCGGTGACCCCGTACTTGGCGAGCGCGAGCGCCGTTGAGGTGGTCAGGCCGACGATGCCGCCCTTGGCCGCCGCGTAGTTGGGCTGCCCGGCCGAACCGGCGAGGAAGGCCTCGGAGGAGGTGTTCACGATCCGCCCGTAGACGCCGCTCTCGCCCGCCTTGGCCCGGCCGCGCCAGTGCACGGCGGCGAAGTGGGTGGTGTTGAAGTGGCCCTTGAGGTGGACCCGGACGACCGAGTCCCACTCCGCCTCGCCCATCGAGAAGATCATCCGGTCGCGCAGGATGCCCGCGTTGTTGACCAGGACGTCCAGCTTGCCGAACTCGGCCACGGCCAGGTCGACGAGACCGCGCGCGGTCTCGAAGTCGGCGACGTCGCCGAGGTGGGCGACGGCCCGGCCGCCCGCCGCGCGGATCTCGGCGGCGACCTCCTCGGCGGGGGCCGCGGAGGCCTCACCGGAGCCGTCGCGGCCGGGCTGCCCGTAGTCGTTGACGACCACGGCCGCGCCGAGCCGGGCCAGTTCCAGGGCCTCGGCCCTGCCGAGGCCGCGGCCGGCGCCGGTGACGATCGCGCTCAGCCCCTCAAGAGGCAGTGACATGGGTCGGAGTCCTCTCTCAGATCTCGATGCTCAGATCTCGATGCTCAGATCTCGGTGCTCAGATCTCGGTGCTCAGATCTCGATGCAGGTGCGCAGGGCCACGCCGGTCCGCATCTGCTCAAGCGCCTCGTTGATCCCGGTGAGCGGCACCCGGTGGGTGATCAGGGACGCCAGGTCGATGCGGCCGGCCCGCCAGAGCGCGATGGCCCGTTCGTACGAGCGCAGCACGTCCCCGCCGCCGTACATCGACGGCAGGATCCGCTTCTCGTCGAAGAACAGCTCGAACATGTTGAGCTGGAGGAAGTCGTCGAGGGCGCCCGCGCCGACCACGCAGAGGGTGCCGCCGCGCCGGGTGGTCTCGTACGCGGTCCGGGCGGTGGCGGACCGGCCGACGACCTCGAAGACGTAGTCGAAGCCCTCGCCGCCGGTGATCCGCTGCCTGGCGTCGGCGAGCGCGTCGGGGGCGACGGCCTCGGTGGCGCCGAAGCGCAGCGCGGCCTCGCGGCGCGACTCGACCGGGTCGACGGCGACGATCTGCGCGGCGCCCTGGAGCCTGGCGCCCTGGATCGCAGAGATGCCGACGCCTCCGCAGCCGATCACGGCGACCGACGAACCCGCCTCCACCTTCGCGGTGTTGATGGCCGCGCCAAGGCCGGTGGTCACACCGCAGCCGATGAGCGCGGCGATGTCGAAGGGCACGTCGTCCGGGATCGGGACGGCGCAGCCGGCGTCGACCACGACCTCCTCGGCGAAGGTGCCGGTACCGGCGAAGCCGAAGACGTCGGCGGAACCTCCGCCGGAACGCCTGAAGTTGGGGGTGCCGGCGTTCATGAAGCCGGCCAGGCAGAGCTGGGTCTGGCCGCGCTTGCAGGCGGGGCAGGCGCCGCAGGCGGGCAGCCAGCAGAGCAGCACCCGCTGCCCGACGGTGAGGCCGGTGACGCCGTCACCGACGTCGAGGATCTCGCCCGCGCCCTCGTGTCCGGGGACGAAGGGCGCGGGCTGGGGCAGGACACCGCTCATGGCGGACACGTCGGAGTGGCACAGGCCGGTGGCCCGGACCCGGATCCTCACCTTGCCGGGACCGAAGCCCACCGCCTCGACGTCGTCGAGGACTTCCAGCTTGTCCTGGCCGATCTCGTGCAGTACGGCTGCGCGCATGGTGCGGCTCCCCTCGGGGTCTGCTGTCGGGCTGTCGGACTGTCGGGCTGTCGGGCTGTCGGGCTGTCGTCAGGAGTGGTCGACGACGGTGTCGGCGAGTACGGGGGCGTCGTCGCGTTCGGCGGCGGTGACCGTGACCTGGACGGTGTGCCCGTCCTGGCGCCACATGCGGATCCGCAGGGTCTCGCCCGGGAAGACGATCCCGGCGAAGCGGGTGCGGTAGCCGCGGACGCGGGTGACGTCGCCGTCGAGGAGGGTGTCGACGACCGCCTTGAGGGTCATGCCGTACGAGCAGAGGCCGTGCAGGATCGGCCGGTCGAAGCCCGCGAGCTTGGCGAACTCGGGGTCGGCGTGGAGCGGGTTCCAGTCGCCGGAGAGCCGGTAGAGCAGGGCCTGCTCCTCGCGGATCGGCCGCTCGGCGGTGGCGTCGGGGGTGCGCTCGGGGACCTCCAGGCGTTCGGAGGGCCCGCGGTCGCCGCCCCAGCCGCCCTCTCCGCGTACGAAGATCTGGGCGTCACTGGTCCACAGCGGCCCGTCGTCGTCGGCGGCCTCGGAGCGCAGCACCAGGACGGCGGCCTTGCCCTTGTCGTAGACGGCGGCGACCCGGGAGGTGGAGACCGCCCGCCCGTTGACCGGCAGGGGCCGGTGCAGGGTGATGGACTGACCGCCGTGCAGGACGGCGGCGAGGTCGATGTCGATGCCGGGGGCGGAGAGCCCGCCGACGACGCCCATGCCGGCGCCCGCCACGGTGGCGAAGCTGGGCAGGACGTGCAGCCGGGATTCGAGGGTGTAGCGCAGCTCGTCGGGGTCGGTCGCGGGGACGCCCGCGCCCAGGCCGAGGTGGTAGAGCTGGACGTCCTTGTGGTCCCAGGCGATCTCCGCGCTGCGGGGCTCGGCGGCGACGGCCTTGGCGGCGTCAATGGGCATCGCGTTGCTGCTCCTTGTGGCACATGTGGCAGGTGGAGACCTCGGCGCGGTCGTCCGCACCGTCGACCGCGCCGAGGCCGTGCGGGACCGTTCCCGGACGCCGGGTAGAACGCGTTCTAGAACGGCGATCCCCATGTATAGCCGAGGGGTGGGGAGTTGGGAACCCTGCTGACGGCATGTCAGATTGCGGGACGGGGACGGACGGGGGCCGCCACCGGAGCAGGGCGTCCAGGACATTTGTCACGGCCGGGTCCGTACGCCTGAGCCTGCCGCGCAGCTGCCCCCGCTCCGTAGCTTCGTGGCCATGAAGACGACAACGGGGACCGCGCCGACAGGCACTGCAGAGACGGCAGAGTCGGCAGGCACGGCAGAGACAACAGACACGGCAGGCACAGCGGACACGGCAGCGGTCGCGTTCACGGGCGTGACCAGGACCTTCGGCGCCGTCCGCGCCGTGGACGGCATCGACCTCGGCATCCGGCGCGGCGAGACGGTCGCGCTGCTCGGGCGCAACGGCGCCGGCAAGTCCACCACCGTCAACCTCCTCCTCGGCCTCGACGAGCCCGACAGCGGCCGGGTCCGCCTCTTCGGCGACGCGCCGGTCCGCGCGGTCGAGGCCGGCCGGGTCGGCGCGATGCTCCAGGACGCCCGCCCGGTCCCCCGGGTGACCGTCCGCGAGCTGGTCGAGTTCGTGGCGCGTACGTACCCCCGCCCGCTGCCCGTGGCCGAGGCGCTGGGCCTCGCCGGGCTCACCGACCTCGCCGGCCGCCGGGTCGACCGCCTGTCCGGCGGGCAGGCGCAGCGGGTGCGGTTCGCGGTCGCGCTGGCCGGCAACCCCGAGCTGATCGTGCTCGACGAGCCGACGGCCGCGCTCGACGTCGAGGCCCGCGAGGCCTTCTGGCACTCGATGCGCGGCTACGCCAAGCGCGGCAACACGATCCTCTTCTCCACCCACTATCTGGAGGAGGCGGACGCCAACGCCGACCGGATCGTGGTCGTCGACTCCGGGCGGGTCCTCGCCGACGGCACCGCCGAGGAGCTGAAGCGGGCCGCGGGCGGCACCACGGTCTCCTTCGACCTGGCGGGCCGACCCACCGAGGGCCTGACCGCGCTACCCGGCGTCACCTCCGTCGAGGTCCGCGGCGACCGCGCGCTGCTGCGCAGCTCCGACTCGGACGCGACGGTCCTCGCGCTGGCCGCGCACGACCTGGTCCGCGGCCTGGAGGTCGCACCGGTGTCCCTCAGCGAGGCCTTCCTGACGCTGACCCGTAAGGCCCCCGGCGCCCCCGCCCGTACCGCCGACTCCCTGGAGACGTCCCGATGATCACCGCGTACGTCCGCCTCGAAGTCCGCCGCACCCTGCGCGACATCGGGTTCGCGATCTCGTCGATCGCCGTGCCGGTCGCGATGTACCTGCTCTTCACCAACCTCGGCGGCCAGAACGACGCCGCCCTCAAGACCGGCATGATGGTCGGCATGGCGGCGTACGGCGCGCTGGGCGCCGCCCTGTCGCTGGGCACCGGGGTCGCCGAGGACAAGTCCGCCGGCTGGCTGCGGCAGTTGCGGATCACCCCGATGACCCCGCGCCAGGTGGTCACCGGCCGGGCCCTTACCGGCACGGTCGTGGTCCTGCCCGCCATCACGGTCGTACTGCTCGCGGGCGGGCTGCTCAACGGCGTACGGCTGGACGCCTGGCAGTGGGCGGTGACGGCGCTCGTGCTGTGGGCGGGTTCGCTGCCCTTCACCCTGCTGGGCCTGGGCAACGGCTACCGCCTCACCGCGCAGACGACGGGCGTCGTGAACGTGGCCTGCACCCTGGGCCTCGCGGTGGTCGGCGGCCTGTGGTTCCCGGTCGGTCTGTTCCCCCACTGGCTGGCGGCCGTCTCCCGGTTCACGCCCACCAACCGCTTCTCGGAGCTGGGCGTGTCGGTGACGGAGGGCACGGTGCCGGGCCTGACGCCGCTCGCGGTCCTGCTGGCGTGGGCGGCGCTCTTCGGAACGTATGCGGCCGTCTCGTACCGTCGTTCCGCACGGACGGTGTGAACCTGGGGGTGCGGAGCGATGAGAAGGTTCCTGCGGCGCGGGGCGGAGAGCGCGCGGGGCGGCCGGCTGACGGGGCTCAGCCTGCTGCCGTGGCTGCTGATGGGCATGGGCGCGCTGTCCCACCTCGTCTCGGGCGAGGCCGCGAACCCCTGGATCGGCGGGCTCGGCCTGCTGGCCTTCAACACCCTCTACATCGCCGTCGTGATCCGCGCCTTCGTCCCGGGGCGGCGCGAGTCCCCGCCGACCTGGGGGCTGCTCGGCGCCCTCGCCGTGCTGACCTTCGCGCTCGCCGCCGGTTACGGCCGGGAGTGGCTGCTGCTCTTCCCGCTCCTGGGGCTCGCGGTCGGCGCGGTGGTACGGCGCGGGCGGACGCAGCGGCTCACGGTGTTCCCGCTGGTCGCGGCGGTCGGGGTGGTGACGCTGTGGCGGGACGGCTGGGACTCGCTCGGGATCGTGTACGGCACGTTCATCTCCATCATGGTCACGGCGACGATCCTCGCCCTGAACGAGACCGTGCAGGAGCTGCGCGAGACCCGTGAGGAACTGGCCCGCACGGCGGTCGAGAAGGAGCGGCTGCGCTTCTCGCGCGACCTGCACGACCTGCTCGGCCACACCCTGTCCGTCATCGTCGTGAAGTCGGAGGCGGCCCGGCGGCTCGGGCCGCGCGATCCGGACGCGGCGCTCGCGCAGGTCGCGGACATCGAGACGGTGGGACGGCAGGCACTCACGGAGATCCGGGAGGCGGTGACCGGCTACCGCCAGGCCTCATTGACGGCCGAACTCGACCGCGCCCGGGACGTCCTGGCGTCGGCCGGCATCGAGCCCGTGGTCCGCCAGTCCGGCCCGCCGCTGGAGCCGCAGACGGAGGCGCTGCTCAGCTGGGTGGTCCGCGAGTCGGCGACCAACGTCGTCCGGCACTCCGGCGCCACCCGCTGCGAGATCGAGCTCGGCGGCGCCCCGGAACGCGTCCGCCTGACGGTCTCGGACGACGGCCGTGGCATCGACGGTACGGAAGGGGGCGCGCCGGGCAGTGGCCTGCGGGGCCTCCGGGAGCGGGTCGCGGCGGCGGGCGGCACGCTGACCTCGGGCCCGGGCCCTCGCGGCGGGTTCCGGCTGGAGGCGGAGCTGCCGGTGGAGGCGGCGGGCGCGTCCCGCTTCGGGGTCGACTGCTGACCGGATCCGGTCAGTTTCCGCAGGTGGGACCCGCCACATGCGCGCCCCCGCCGCGAAAGATCATCCGGACGAAGGGCCGGTTCCCGGCGGAGGGTTTCGTTCCACGGCTGCCGCATCGGCCCCGTACAGCAAGATCAACTTCGTTCAAGTCTGCACTTTTCGCGGGAGGTTGTCCGTATAGCGCCCAACCGGCCGGCGGCGATTTCCGCCCCGCCGAACCCCCCGAGTACCGATGGGAAGCACCGGGGGCATATGACCAACCCCCGGTGCACCACGCACGAGGGGGTTTCTCCATGTCCAGCATCACCCGCCGCAAGGCCCTGGGCGTCGCCGCCGGCGCCGCAGGCGCGGCCGCGGGCCTCGCCCTGGCCGGCCCGGCCGCGGCGGCCCCGGCGCAGGCCTCCGCGCCGACCGGCGCCGCCGCGCCCGATTCGTTCGACGAGGTCTACCTGGGCCGCCACATCAAGGGCGGCTCATCCGCACACGGCGGTCACCACGGGGGCCACGGAGGCCATGAGGGCCACGGGGGCGGCTACACCGTCACGATCGACGGCGCGGAACTGCACGTCATGCGGAACGCCGACGGCACCTGGATCAGCGTGATCACGCACTACGACCCCGTCGCCACGCCCAGAGCCGCCGCCCGCGCGGCCGTACGCGAGTTGCAGGGCGCACCGCTCGTCCCGCTGACCCTGCCCGCCGTCTGACCGCCCGTCCCGGAGTCGATCGCATCATGAACGTACGCAAGAACCAGGCCACGCTCACCGCCGAGGAGAAGCGCCGCTTCGTCGCCGCGCTGCTCGAACTGAAGCGCACCGGCCGCTACGACGCCTTCGTCACCACCCACAACGCCTTCATCATGGGCGACACCGACGGCGGCGACCGCGTCGGGCACCGCTCGCCGTCGTTCCTGCCCTGGCACCGGCGCTTCCTGCTGGAGTTCGAGGCGGCGCTGCGCTCGGTGGACCCGGCCGTCACGCTCCCCTACTGGGACTGGACGGCCGACCGCACCTCCCGCTCCTCCCTCTGGGCCCCCGACTTCCTCGGCGGCACCGGCCGCGCCCGCGACGGGCAGGTCGTCGACGGGCCGTTCGCCCGCTCGGGCAACCGCTGGCCGATCACCGTGCGCGTGGACGGGCGCGACTACCTCCGCCGTGACCTGGGCGCGAGCGGCCGCCCGCTGCCGACGCGCGCCGAGGTGGACTCGGTGCTCGCGATGGAGACGTACGACACGGCCCCGTGGAACAGCGCCTCGGACGGCTTCCGCAACCATCTGGAGGGCTGGCGCGGGGTGAACCTCCACAACCGCGTCCATGTGTGGGTCGGCGGCCAGATGGCCACCGGCGTCTCCCCCAACGACCCGGTGTTCTGGCTGCACCACGCCTTCGTCGACAAGCTGTGGGCCGACTGGCAGGCCCGCCACCCCGCCTCGCCCTACCTCCCGGCCGCCGGCACCGCGAACGTCGTCGACCTCCACGACACGATGCGCCCGTGGAACGACGTCACCCCGGCCGACATGCTCGACCACACCCGCCACTACACCTTCGACACGGCGGCGACCGCCGCGTAGCCGGCGGCTAAGGGGTGCTCTGCTCGGTCGTCTGCCCGCCGATCTCGGCGACCGAGCTGTTCCCGCTCACGGTCCCGGACACCTGATCACCCCCGCCACCGCCTCCACCGCCGATCCCCAGCACCCCGACGAGCCCGCCGACGGGTCCGTCGGCGGCGGCCTGGGCGGCCCCGCTCCCCATCGTCACCGTCCCGAGCACGGCCCCCGCGAGGACGACAGCGGCGGCGATCCTGTTCCTGGTCTTGTCCATGCCCCTCCAACGACGAGCCCCCGCGCACCGATGCGGCCTACCCTGTCCCCGTGAACGAGATGCCCCGGGACCACCGCCCCGCCAAGTCCGTACGCGTTCTCCTCGCCGAGGACCAGGGCATGATGCGCGGCGCGCTCGCGCTGCTGCTCGGGATGGAGCCGGACCTGGAGGTCGTCGCCCAGGTGGGCCGCGGCGACGAGATCGTGTCCACCGCCCTGACGGCCCGGCCCGACGTGGCACTGCTCGACATCGAACTTCCGGGCATGTCGGGCCTCGACGCGGCGGCGACACTCCGCGACGAGGTCCCGGACTGCCGGGTCCTCATCCTCACCACCTTCGGCCGCCCCGGCTACCTCCGCCGCGCGATGGAGGCGGGCGCGGCCGGCTTCCTGGTCAAGGACGGCCCCGTGGAGGACCTGGCCGAGGCCATCCGCAAGGCCCTGCGCGGCGAAACGGTCATCGACCCCGCCCTCGCAGCCGCCGCCCTCAGCGCCGGGCCCAACCCCCTCACCGCCCGCGAACGCGATGCCCTCGGCGCCTCCGTGGACGGCGCGACGATCGCCGACATCGCGACCAAGCTCCACCTCTCCGAGTCCACGGTCCGCAACTACCTCTCCTCGGCCATCGGCAAAACCGGCACCCGCAACCGCATGGAAGCGGTCCGCGCGGCCCGCCAACAGGGTTGGCTATGAAGGAAGGACCTGCTTGGTGCCCGCGCCATCAGGAGGTGGGACTTGCCCAAGGTGAAGCGGCTGGTCCTAGCGCGGGGGTGCGTGAGGTGATACCCGAACACCGGCCCCGGTGGCATGACAGGCTGCCGTAGCGGGCAGCGGACAGCCCTCCCCTCGTCACCTCTGAGGCGCCCGCTGGCGCTCGGCAGGCCCGCCAGGCGCAACGCCATAGGGGCACGATCTCGACCGTGTGAGGCGACGGTACAGCCTCGATCCGAGTGCACGCGCCGTGCAGATCCTCGCACCCGGGCCGCCCGCCGAACTTGCCAACCACTGGCGTCAGACACGCACGCAGCCCCGCCGAAAGCCAATCCGGCGGGGCTGCACCTTGAAGTTATCCAAACGTGACCCAAGATTCTACTGCGCCATAATCTCAGGTATTGAGAGAGCTAGAGAAGCGCCGCAATCTCAACCAATTCCCCTTCGCTCGAAATTGCCACCGTAACATTTTCACAGTGCACATATCGAGCGGGTTCCCGTTCGGAATACATCAGCCTAATTCGATCTTCCGTCTGAACGAATCTAAGACTCTCCACGATGGACGCGACAGATTCATCAGGCGTCATTGCATCTGGATCAACCGACCACCCCCAGGGCGATCGATCGAGGACCGGTGACTGGGCCTTCATTTCAGCATTGACGGGGACCCGGGATTTCGATTCCAATTTCGGAGGCGACTCGACAACAATCACCTGGACAAGCATTCCAGTGAGTGGATCGATCTTCATCTCGACCTCTCCGCCGTCAGCTCCGGAGACCCTGAGGTACAGCGGCCTACCTGCAGGTCGAGGCGCCCAAGTGACCTTCATGGGGATCCAGGGGTCGCTCTCGACAACCGCCCTTTCACAGTCCACCGAATCAAGTACTCGAATCACAGGCTTTCCCCATCATCCTGCAGGCATGGCATGGAATAGGACTGGGAGCTGCCCTGGACTTCGCGGCGCGCCAAATTTCAACTCCCAGCCTCCGACATTCACCATCTTATCAAATGGAAGCCCACCCCTCCCAGCCTCAGCTACTGCGGCTTGCAGACTCAAAAGCTGTGCCTGAGTTGCCATATCAATTTGCGCCTTGGTTGCCCCACGCTGCGCCATTCCCGAGAGGTATTCCGCCATGTGTTCTGACGCATTTCCGTGCACCCACACTCTGGTGTCACCGGCGCCGAGCTCAAACGATCGCGGAAGATCGCTTCCTGGATAATTCGGCTGGGTCGCCTTGATGCCATCCCATACCGTTTCTCGTCCGGCGAACAGACCTCTCAGCTTCCCGCCGAGACGTTCCAGCATCGGGCCCACCGCAGCACCTGCGCCGAGCGATCCTCCTGCGGCGAAATCGATCTCGCCGGCTGCTGCTTCAATCGCAAGGTTGACGCATTGCCCGCGTGTCAGCGCACAGACACCGATCACGGCAATGGCGGCTCCGATCCACGGCTGCTCCGGGTCGAGGAGTCCGATGTCGGAGGCCACTGCGCAGAACGACTCGTGGCTCGAAGCTGCACTGCCTTGACAGTTCTGGAGCGCCCATTGGTGGATGGCGTCTTCGTAGTTCGAAGTGATGATTCCCCGGCCCAGCATCTCCTTGGGGGTGGGAATCGGCTCGCCGCCAATGGTGGGCTTTGCGTTCTCGGTCGAGGGATCGTCTCCCGTGGGAGTCGTGCCCCCGCAGGAGCCGGTCTGGTAGCAGCTGCCGGGGCTGTTGTCCCTCGATCCGTTGTTCGTGTCCTTGCCCGAGGCCTGGTCCGGGGTGCAGTACTTGATGTCGTACGAGCAGGTGCCCGGGGTGGAGCCGATCTCGAGGCCGCTGGGGTCGCTGTAGGTGACGGGGGCGTTGTTGGCGTAGGCGTAGCCGTTGAGGGACTGGTGCCGGTCGAGGCTGAGGATGGGGTCGACGCTGATGAACTGGCCGATGAGCGGGTCGTATTCGCGGGCACCCACATGCGTGAGGCCTGTGGTCTTGTCGGCCGTCTTGTCCAGGAAGCCTCGGTCCGTCGGCCACGCGCCGATCGAACCGCCGCGTTCCGCCCCGAAGGGCGTCATGTAGCGCTTGGTGAACTTCTGCTCGGCGTCCGCGTTGACCGCGAGGCTGGCCGTGCCGTGGTGATCGCCGGCGAGGTACTGGACCTGCATGGTCCCGGACTCGTTGGTGCGGACCGCGAAGGCGCCGTAGCTCCTCTGCGCCCACTTCGATCCGTCCGCCCGCAGGTGGAGTTCCGTCGCGCCCGCGTAGAGGACGCGCTCGCCTCCCTCCGTGTCGCGGATGAGCAGCGCGCCGTCGGCGTCGTAGAGGTACTCCGTGGACTCGGTGTTCTCAGCGAGCTTGGCGAGCCGGCCCTCGTCCGACCAGGTCAGGTCCTGCTGACCCGTCGCGCCCGGCCGCTTGATGGTGTTGCCGGACGTGTCGTAGTCGTAGACCTTGTCCTTCGCCGGGTCGGCGGCCGTTCCGCAGTCCGTGCGGGTCGTGGTGTACCGGAGTGCGTGCGGCTGCCTGGCCGGGTCGTAGCAGTAGGACGTGGTGGCGTCTCCGCCCACCGCGTGCTGCGTCTCCTGCAGTCGCTGGCCGCCCTGGTTGTACGCGTACGAGGTCCAGTACGGGGCCGGACCGCCGAGCGTGCTCGCGGAACGGGCGTCCGAACAGTTCTGCGACGCGGGGGTCCAGGCTTCCGTCATACGGCTGTGGCCGTCGTAGGCGAAGCACTGGGTCTCGGCCTTGCCGGTGCCGCCCACGGTGGTCGGATCGGCGATCGACAGCACCTTGCCGGCCTGGTCGTACGTGTAGGCCAGGGCCTGCAGCATGTACGGGCGGGTGTCGTCCGTGACGTTGCTGTTGGTGAGCCGGTCGGTGCCGAGCTCGTAGGAGTTGGCGATGTAGACGCTGCGGTCGCCGCTGCCGCCCCTGCCCAGGGTGAGGTGCCCGACCATTCCGAGCGCGGTGTAGTCGGCCGCCAGCAGGTAGTTGTTGAGGCCCTTGAGGGTGGTGAGCTGCCCCAGGGATCCGTAGCCGTACTCCACCTTCTCGCCCGGCAGGCCGCCGAGGGCGGGTTCGCTGGTGCTGCCGACAGCGCCGTCGACGCGGTAGTCGGTGGAGAAGGTGAGGGTCGCGGGTTGGCCCGCCTTTACCAGGTCGTCCGTGTCCGGCAGCCGGAGTTCCGTCGTCGTGGGACGGTTCAGCGCGTCGTAGGCCTTGACCTCCTTCGTGTACGTGGTGCCGGTCTCGCCTCCCACGTAGCGCGTGGACGCGGTCGGGAGCCCCTTCAGCAGGCTGTCGTACGTACGTCGGGTCAGCAGCGTCGCCGTCGAGAGTTCGGTGCCCGCCCAGGTGTCCGTGGGGCGGCCGATCTTGTCGTACGTGCTGAGGACGGACTTCCCGCCCGCGGTCGTCTTCCAGACGCGGTCGAGCTTGTCGTACTCCGTCTCGGTGATGCCCTTGTCCGGGTCGGTCGCGGTCTTCTGGCGTCCGAACTGGTCGTAGGTATAGGTCCACTCGGCACCGTCGGGACCGGTGATCTTCTTCTGCATGCCGTCCGGTGTGTACTCGAACCGCGTCGACGTGTACGCGGTGCCGAGGGTCGCGCCGTACTGCGTGTCCGTCGGGTTCACCCCCGCGTACTCGCGGGTCTCCGTGGTCCGGCCGAGGGCGTCGACGATCGTGCGGGTCGCCGAACCGCCGTCGAGGGCGGTGGTGGCGGTGGAGTCACCGGTGTAGGTGGTGCCGGCGGTCCACTGCTTCACGCCCATGATGTAGAGGCTGCTGGATGTGGCCCGTCCGGCACCGTCGAAGACCGTCTCGACCTGCTTCGGCGCCTTGCCGTACTCGGCCCGCGCGTACGTGCTGTTCGGCGTGGCGGTCGTGTCGAACATGTCCGCGTACGTCTCGTACGCGAGGCCACGGCTGTCGTAACGCGTGTCGGTCAGCAGGCGTCCGCCCTGCGGGGTCGGCGACTGCGTCTGAATCGGCCTCAGCAGTGCGTCGAAGATCGCGTAGCTGGTGTTGTACGCCGCACCGTCACCCGTCAGCGTCGAGGACGAAGTCCAGGACTGCTTGGTGTTGCTGAGGGAGTACGCGAAGGTGCTGTTGGGCGACTGGCTGCCGCGGATACGGTCGGGAAGCCAGACGTCCGTCAGACGGCCCAGTGCGTCGTACGCCAGCTCCGTCTTCTTCAGGTTGGCATCGTACGAGCGCAGGGTGAGTCCGCGCCGCGGGTCGAAGTACGTGAAGACCTTGTGCGTCTCGGCGTTGGTGGCGGCGGTCCTGGTCAGCGGACCCGCGCCCGGGGGCGTGTATTCGATGTTCGTCGACTTGTCGTCGTCGTTGGTGACCTTGGTCGGACGGCCGAGCGTGTCATAGGCGGTCTCGGAGACCCTCTGCCAGGTCACCGGCGGCGTCGTGCCGTACGAGGTGGCACGCCCGGTCCAGGTGGGCATGCCCTTGGTCGGCTTCATCGTCGCGGACCAGGCGAGGCTGTCGTACCCGATGGCCGTGTCCGACAGAACGTTGCCACGGGTGCCGTCGGCGTTCTGCAGCTTCAGGTCCGCCTCCGCGAACGTGCAGCTGCTCGCGACGGTCCGCACACGCGAGACGAGATTCGTGAGCCCCAGGTCGTCGTTGTCGGCGTACCAGGTCTCCGTGCAGGTCTCGTCGCCGGTCTTGGAGAGGTCTCCGTTGCCGACGACCTTGACGGGACGTCCCTTGGCGTCGAAGGAGATCGTGTCCTCGTCGCTGGACCGCCACTGCTGTGCAGCGGTGAGGTAGGTGTACGAGGTCGTCTTCTTCGTCCGGACGAAGCGCGCCACGTGGTCGCCCGCGTCGGGCACGTCCGTCTGGCGTGCGGTCTCCTTCGACCACGGGTCGGTGGCGCTGGCCGAGATCGCGGTAGCGCCGTCGTACGTGACCTGCTCACGGAGGGTTCCGCTGTACTGATCGCTGTCCGTGAGGGTGGCGAGTCCGATCGTCGGCTGGGCGAGTTTCGCTATGGAGACGGACTTGGTGGTGCCGTCCTTGTTCGGGTCACCGTTCATGCCCTGCATGTACAGGGAGACGGTCTTACTGCGGACGGGGGCGTTCCGCGATCCCTTGTAGACCGTGACCTCGCGGTAGCCACGCCAGTCGGACCAGGTCCGCTCCGCCTTGGGGGCGAAGGGGTCGTCGCTGTAGTGCCAGGCGGCGCCGCTGTAGACGTACTCGTTCTCCACGGCGTCGTTCGGAGTCGTCGGGTCGGTCGTCACGACACCGAGGACCCGGTACTTGTGGAACCAGTCCACCGACGCTTCGGGGGCACCGTTGATGTTCCAGAACTGCGGGTAGCAGCTACGGGTGTTGGTGTCCTGCGGCGCGCTGAGCACCTGGCTGCGGACGCACTCGGGCCCCGAGGTCGTGACCGTGGTGATGGCGCCCGTCTCCGTCGTCACAGTGGCGATGCGGGGCCGGGTCAGCGGCAGGATGTCATCGGTGCCGTCCACTCGGTTCGGACGCATGTGGTAGGTGAAGGAGATCGGCTTCACCTCGATCTCCGTGGTGCCTGCCTTCGCCGACCGTGTGACGGTCTTCAGCGTCAGCACCTGGTCGGACGAATCGCCGATGTCGCCGCCGTCCAGGTATTCCTCGCCGAACTTCCAGGAGTCGACCGGGTCGTACTTGGTCAGCGCGGTGTTCCAGGACCACGTGTCGATGCCGGTCAGGCGCTTGCGGCTGAAGAAGGAGGGCGACACCGAGAGGCACTCCGTGGAGTCCTTGGCGCAGATCGCGTCGAACGGCACGTCCGGCCAGTTCTCGGCGGTGTCCTTGGTCAGCGAGGTGCAGTCCGCGGCGGTGCACCGCTCGGCGTAGCCGAAGGTCACCTTCGCGTCGGCGTTGTCCGTGAACAGGCTTCCGTTCACGTCCTTGCGAAGGCCGTACCTGATCTCCGTCAGGTAGCCGCCGCGGACGTACTCGGTGTCGGCCTTCGTGGCCTTGTTCTTGTTGTAGTAGTTCTTCTCCTGGGTGTACCAGTACGTGGCCGCGTTGCCGCGGGTGTCCTCGACGTAGTCGAGGTTCCATCGCCACGCCTGGTCGACCGCTCGCTCGGCGAAGGTGGCGCCGGCGCTGTAGCCGGGCTCGCCGGAGTCGTCGCCGAAGACCGGGACGGTCCAGGTGGAGTTCGTTCGCTGCGTGGTGGCGCCTGCGAGCTTGTTCTGCCCGAAGACGTACTTCGTGCCGTCACTGGTGACGACGGTCCAGTACTCGCCGTCGTTGTCGCCGTTGTCGGCGCCGGTGGAACGGGTCACCTTCGAGGCGTCGTCGTTCTCCAGCTTCCACACGTTGGCGGTGGACGTCTTCACGAGCCGGGACGACTTGCCGTTGAGCACCAGGCGGGCGTTGTCGTACTTCCAGCAGCGGTCGTCGACGTCGGTCTGCCCGTCGTCGTCGCAACTGCCGTACGCACGCTCGATGTACGACTCGGTGAGGGAGAAGCCCTCACCCACCGAGGCGCCCTGGTTGTTGGTGGTGGCGGTGCGCCCGTCGATGCTTCCGGAATCGTAGGAGAGCTGGAGCGACGGTGCCGGGCCGGCTGCGGCCGGCGGCATCGTGAAACCGTACGACCAGTTGAACGACCCGGAGTTGCTGCCGGCGGACCAGGACGACGACGCGGCGAGCGGGGTCGCGCTGTAGTCACCCGTTCCCTTGGCGGACTGGCCGCCGCCCGTGGCGGTCAGCGCCATCACGGTCGCGCCGGAGGACGCGGAGGTGAGCTGGGTGGCCGGGCCCGCGTCGGTCTCGGCGACCTGCACGTCGGCGGAGACCTTCTGCTGATCGACGTCGTTGCGTGAGCCGAGCGGGGTCCGCGTCCGGCACTCGGCCTTCTGCGGGGTGGTGAGGGCACAGCCCGGCAGCTGGACGAGCTGCAGGCGTCCCGACCAGCCGCCGCCGACCGCCGAGGCGAAGGCGCCGTAGTCGACGCTGATCCTGGCCTTGCCCGCCTTGTCCGCCTCGGCGGTCAGGACGACACCGGTGATGCCGAGCTTGTCGGCGGCCGCCTGGTCGAGGACGGTGATCGTGGCATCGGTACCGGCCTGGAGACCGGCCTTGGCCGCGGAGGGAACAACGGTGACCGGAAGGCCGCCGGCGGCGGTCGTCTTCGCCGCGCCGGCCGTCAACGTCACATCGGCGGTGCCCGCCTTGGGCCAGGCGGCCCGCTGCCGTTCGGCACGGGCGCGTTGCGCCTGCGCCGCGTTCTCGCGCTGGTCCTTCGCCACCCGCTCGCGGGTCTTCTTGTCTCCCGGCCCGGACGGCTTGACCTCGGTGACGTACTCCGCCGGCGTGTCCAGGCGGCCCCGACCGCCCTTTCCGTCGTCGGCTGCCGACGTGGGTGTGAGCCCGATCGGTACCGAGAGTGCGACGGCCAGTGGCAGCACCACGAGCCTACGGCGGCGCCGTAGGCGGGCACTGCCCGACCGCCTGCCCGAACTACCTCTTGCGAATATCACAGATACTCTTCCCCACCCTCTGAGAATGCGTGGACGGTGATGGCTGTGGGGCCCGGCGGAGGCGCAGGGCCCCGGAGAGCGGTCGGGTGGCACCGCTCTCGCGATGCCACCCGACTCGGTTCATGGGCGCTCGGTCAGGAGCCGATCTGCGCCTCGATCTGGTTCTCGTTGTTCATGGCGCCCACCCAGACACGTACCTCCGAGACGGTCGCCGGCAGGTAGTGCTTCCAGGCGCCGCCGGTCATGCCCTTGCCGACCGCGAACTCGCCGGTGCCGAGGGCGCCGGTGAACTCCTTGTCGCCCTCGACCGAGGTGCCGACGCGCAGCACGATCTTCTTGTCCTGGGCGTCGAAGACGCCGGTCAGCCGGACGGAGGTGTCGAGCACCGCCTCGGTGGTCGACGCCACGAAGTCGAACGTGCCGTCGGCGTTGATGCGTCCGAACTGCCAGAAGCCGACGGGGACCTCCACTCCCGGGGCCTCGGGGTCGTCCGGGTTCGGAAGGGACCTCTTGCCGGTCTTCTTGAACCACAGGCCCCAGGCGGAGCCGTCCGCCGTGCGCTGTCCGACCACCTGGCCGACGTACCCGTCGGTCTTGTCGAGCATCGCGGCACCGTCGACGGCGACCTCGGTCGACACCGTGAAGGATCCCTGGTCGTCGACCAGCGGCCCTGCGGCGGTCGCGGCGTCGTTCGTGCCGTCGAGCTTGATTCCGTCGGTCGTGAGGGTCGCGCCGTCCGCCAGGGTCAGCGCCCGGCCGTACCCCGACGCCGCGTCCGGCACCGTGGTGCCCGACACCCCTGAGGGGGACCAGTCGGCGACCAGTTCGGCGGCCTGGAAGCCGCCGGGCAGCGTCGCGCGGGCCTCGTCGGCGATCTCCGAGTCCACCAGGGCCCGCTGCCATGCGGCGGCCTCGTCGATGGAGCCCTTCCAGTAGTCGCAGTAGATGCCTCGCCACCAGGCGCGGCCGGCCTGGAACTTGCCGGTGGACGTCCACGAGGGGGCGACGGCGTCCGCGCCCTGGAGCTCGCCGTTGACGTACAGCTTGATCTGCTTGGCGGTGTTGTCGTAGACGGCGGCCAGGTGGGTCCACACTCCGATGGTCGCGGGCTTCTTCGCCGTCACGATCTGGTTGCTGATGTCCCCGTCCGTGGCGTCCTTGGGCGACGTACGCAGCTCCCACGTCTTCGAGGCCGACCGGTAACCCAGGTAGAAGGCGCTGTACCAGCCGTCCGACGTCATGCGCGGGTCCTGCGAGAGCGCCGTGTAGTTGGCGTTGCCGTCATCGAGGCGGACCCAGGCGGAAACGGTGTACGAGGAACCCGTCTGGACGACCGGCCCCGCGGTGGACACGTAGCCGTCCGTGCCGGCGGCGATGAGGCTCTTGTCCGTCCGCGGTGTCTCCAGCGGCAGACCGTCCTTGTCGTGGGTGATCAGACCCAGACGGCCGCGGTTGTCCCGGTTCACGGAGCCGCTGAAGGTGGCGTCGGACGCACCGCCGTTGGGAGCACTGTCGAGCGCCGCGCCGGAATCCTCGTCGAAGTGCCAGCGGCCGACCTCGGCCTCACCACTCGACACCTTGAACTCGACGGTCCGGGATGCGCCCGGACGTCCGAGGGTGTCGATCGCACGTACCTCGAGTGCGTACGTTCCCTTGTTGGGCGGGGTCACATTGCCCGTCGCGGTCGCCCCGACGGCGGTGCTCCAGCCGGCGGCGCCGTTGAGCCGGAACTCGTACGACTTGTTGGTGTCACCGGTCGCGGGGCCGAAACCGAAGCTGCCGGTCACGCCGGGGGCACCGGCCTCCACGCAGCTGTTGGGCAGGCACTCCGTGTAGGGGCCCTTGAACGTGATCGTCGGCTGCTTGGGCGCCGTCGGGTCGACCTTGAAGTAGCACCAGTTGCCGTAACCGGACGACTGCGAGTACGTGCCGTTGTCGTAGAACGCCTGGGTCAGGGAGGCGTAACGGTGCAGCGACCCCTCGGCGAGGCTCGTCCCCCAGGAGGTCGTGGCCTTGACGTTGTCGCCGATGAAGTTGGTCCCGGTGGGGCTGCTGATGCCCGAGCCCGACCAGGTGCCGTTGGTCTGCGTCTCGACCCGGAACCAGGCGTGCAGCCGGGCACCGGCCTCGCCGCCCGCCGCGGTCTGCGGCGTGGAGGTCAGGGTGGGGGTCGGGTCGGAGGTGATCGTCGGAGCCGCCGCGTTGGTGCTGCAGACCGACGCGGATCCGGTGACGATACCGACACCGGTGGGCGTGGCCGGAAGCGCGACGTAGTTCACGGCCAGCACGGCGTCGTCCTTGAACCGCTTCCAGGCCGACGTGTCCGCCTCGTCGTGGGCGCGGATCTCGAGGGTCAGTCGCGAGAACTTGCCCGCCGCGAAGTCGCGGACGGTCGGGGTGAGGTTCTCGTTGGTCTCCTCCGGGTTGTCGTTGAACTCGATCGGTGCGTCCGGGGAGTTCGGATCGCAGAGAGAACCACGTCCTGCGGAGACATACCGGTCGACCAGCCAGTCGAGCTCGGCGGGCCGGCTCGACCAGGTCGTCGACGAGGAGATGTTGTTCGTGCGGACGAGATCAACCCAGCGCGGGTCGCACTGGAAGGCCCAGGGCTCGGTCACCCGGAAGGTCGCGTCCAGGATCTTCTTGCCCTTGAGGCTGTCCGGCGCGAACTCGTAGTACAGCTTCTGGACGTAGCCCGGGCCGCAGTAGTAGCCGTTCCACGAGCCGCACTTGCCCGCGCCCTGGCCCGTGCCGTCGCCGTTGCCCCAGCCGTACGACTCGTAGCCGTCGGAGCGCAGCAGCGTGCGCTCGGACTCGCCCCAGGTGACGGTGGGGTCGATGAAGAGCGGGTAGGCGTCCGAGGCGGTACCGGTCAGCATGCGCGTGTCCGGGACGACCGACAGGCTGTCCTTGGTGACGCTGACGCCCATGCGGGAGATGTTGTCGCCCTGGCCGGGCTCCAGACCGGTGCCGGAGGCCGCCTGCTCGGACGGGTCGGCGGGGGTCGGCTTGGCCTTGTCGGTGCTGGGGGCGGCGCGGAGCATCTGCGGGGCGGTGCCGGAGGCGGCGCTCGGCTCCGTGGAGTCCTTGCCGGCGGAGTCCCACATCTGGGCCGGCGGGGAACGGAACACCGTGTTGCCGTTGCCGTCGACGGCGGCGAGGTTGCCCGCGGCGCCCTTGCGGACGGCCAGGCCGTCCGTCCTCAGGCCGAAGGTGAGCTTCTTGAGCGCCGGATTCGCTGCGGCCTTGGGCGTCTTGACGACGAGGACCTGCTGGAAGCTCTCGACCGTGGCGGTCACCTTGAGGTCGACGTCCGGCAGCACATTGCGGTAGACCGCGTTCGCCCCGTCGAGCTCGGGCGCCGGAAGGCGGCCCTTCCAGTCCAGTTCGAGCGAGCGCCCCTTGTCGGAGATCCTGACCAGCGGGTCCTTGTCGGACCCGCCCGAGAAGGACATCTCCGCCGAGGCCGCCTTCGGCCCGACCGTCCCGTCCGCACGGCGCTCCAGCGTGGCGTCCGGGGCCTGCCACCCGCCACCGGGCTTGGCGACACGCACCGGCACCGTGTGCTGCTCCAGCATGAAGGAGAAACCGTCGGGATTCGCGAACACCGAGGTCCGCTCCCCCCGCTCGGCCTCGACCTCGACGCGCTTTCCGGTCTTCCTGGCCTCGTCGAGCGCCTGGTGCGCCTCGTCGAGCACGGGCGAATCCGCCGCCGGCACGGCCGCCTGCGCCGCCGGAACCGGAACCACCAGGCCCACGGTCATGACCGATAGAGCGATCACAGTGCTTCGGGCACGCCGAAGCACCCCCTGTCTCTTCACAATCCCCACCCCTGCATTGCGCAAAGTTCACAGTCGGTGGGTCACCCAACGGCATGCCTTCCTGTCACGTCAAAGGGATATGTCATGTCTGAAAGTTGGGAGTCCGCCCGGGCAAATGCGGCCATAGGCCGATACGCCGACGCCGGATCGGTGCCCGCCCTGGAATGGTTTTCCGCCACACAGGGTGACGGGATTTGCCGTCGGTCGACCGCGACGAGGGCATGGTCCGACATCACCTGCTGGCGAGTGAGCGCCAGTGACGCCTTACCGGAATATGAGATTCCAATTAATGTGCACAGAGCGATGGCTGCCATCCACCATTCAAGTGTGGCGCGGGTCACATGCTTCATCGATATGTCGACTCACCCTTCCTCCGCTCCGCCGCCTCGCTTCTCCCGCTCACCCGGCAGCCACACCGCCATCACCGCCGCCGTCGCCACCAGCACGCATGCCGCGACGCGGAAGGCCGCCGCGTAACCGGCGGTCAGGGCCTCGGGGGTGGTGGCGCCGGAGGTGACGGTGGCGGCGACCGTGGAGAGGGTGGCGAGGCCGAGGGCGCCGCCCATGGTGCGGGAGGTGTTGATGAGGCCGGAGGCGAGGCCGGCGTCGGCGGTGGGGACGCGGGTGGTGGCGAGGACGGCGAGCGGGGTGGAGCCGAGGCCGATGCCGGACATCATCAGGACGCCGGGCAGCAGGATCTCCGTCAGATAGGAGCCGTCGGCGGTCATCGTGGACTGCCAGACGAAGCCGCAGGCCGCGACGAGCACGCCGAGGACGGCGACCGGGCGGGCGCCGAGGCGGGGCAGCAGGCGCGGGGCCAGTTTGGAGCCGATGATGACGCTGGCCGAGCTGGGGACCAGCGCGAGACCCGCCTCCAGGGGCTCGTACCCCAGGACGTTCTGGGCGTAGAGCGTCATGAAGAACCACATGCCGAAGGACGTCGAACCGCACAGCAGCATGGTCACGTTGGCCGCCGACACCGCCCTCGTACGGAAGATCCGCAGCGGCATCAGCGGCTGCGCCGCCCGGGACTCCACGAGCACGAACGCCGCGAGCAGCAGCGCGCCGGCGAGCAGCGGCAGCACGGTCCCGGCGGAGGTCCAGCCCGCCTCCTCGGTCTGCACGATGCCGTACGCGAGGGTGGCCAGGCCCGCCGTGACCAGGACGGCGCCCGGCAGGTCGAGGCGCCGGCCGCCCTCGACGCGGCTCTCGCTCAGCCACCAGAAGGCGCCGGCGAGGACGAGCGCGCCGATGGGCACGTTGATGAGCAGCACCCAGCGCCAGGACAGCAGGTCGACGAGCACGCCGCCGACGAAGCCGCCCGCGGCTCCGCCGGCCGCGCCGACCGCCGTCCAGGTGCCGACCGCGCGGGTGCGGGCGGGCCCGGCCGGGACGGCGGCGGTGACCAGGGTGAGCGTCGCCGGGGCCAGGGCCGCCGCGCCGAGACCCTGCACCGCGCGGGCCGCGAGCAGGTGCCAGCCCTCCTGTGCGAGGCCGCCGGCGACCGAGGCCAGGGTGAAGAGGGAGAGCCCGACGACGAACATCCTCTTGCGGCCGAAGAGATCCGCCGCCCGCCCGCCGAGGAGCATGAAGCCGGCGAACGCGATCGAGTACACGTTGACGACCCACTGCAGTCCGGGCGCCGTCATGCCCAGCGCCTCCCGCATCGACGGCAGCGCCACGTTCACCACGGACACGTCGAGCACGACGAGGAATGCGCCGGCGCAGGCGACGAGGACGACGAGCCAGAGGCGGGGCGGCGGGGTGGGTATGGGAGGGGCGGAGGTCTGGGACGCTGTGTCGGTTCGTGGCATGCGTGTCATGGTCGCACCCGGCCTCCGCCCCGTACCCGCGGTCTACCGGCCCTGCCCCGCCCGTACCCGCGGATCAGCGGCGGGCTGTCCGCAGCATCGTCACCACCGCCGCCCCGCCAAGGCCGATGTTGTGCGCGAGCCCGACCCGTGCGCCGGGCACCTGGCGCGGGCCCGCCTCGCCGCGCAGTTGCCAGACCAGTTCGGCGGCCTGCGCGAGGCCGGTGGCGCCGAGCGGGTGGCCCTTGGAGATGAGGCCGCCGGAGGGGTTGACCACCCAGCGGCCGCCGTAGGTCGTGGCGCCGGACTCGACGAGCTTGCCGGAGGCGCCCTCCTCGCACATGCCGAGCGCCTCGTACGTGAGGAGTTCGTTGACCGAGAAGCAGTCGTGCAGCTCGATCACGTCCACGTCCTCGATGCCGAGCCCGGACGCCTCGTACACCTGCCGGGCCGCCGCCCGGGACATGGGGCGGCCGACGACGTCGATGCAGGAGCCGGAGGCGAAGGACTCCTCGGTGTCCGTCGTCATCGCCTGGCCGGCGATCTCGACGGCCCGGTCGCGCAGCCCGTGCGCCTCGACGAAGCGCTCGGAGACGACCACGGCGGCGGCCGAGCCGTCGGAGGTGGGCGAGCACTGGAGCCTGGTGAGCGGCCGGTGGACGGTCTTGGCGGCGAGGATCTCGTCGACCGTGTAGACGTCCTGGAACTGCGCGTTGGGGTTACGGGAGGAGTGCTGGTGGTTCTTGGCGGCGACGGCCGCGAGCTGCACCTCGGTCGTGCCGTACCGCTCCATGTGCTCGCGGGCCGCGTTGCCGAAGATCTGGGCGGTGGGCGGGGTCGTCTCGAAACCGTGCCCGGCGGCCATGATCCCGTAGTGCCGGGCCACCGGCGAGGTCTTGAAGGCCCCGCCGTCCGAGCCTCCGCCGAGGGCGCCCCGCGCCATCTTCTCGAAGCCGAGCGCGAGAACGCAGTCCGCGAGCCCGCCCGCCACGAACTGCCGGGCCATCATCAGCGCGGTCGAGGCGGTGGCGCAGTTGTTGTTGACGTTGTAGACGGGCACGCCGGTGAGCCCCAGCTCGTAGGCGGCGCGCTGTCCGGCCGTCGAGGCCTGGAAGCAGTAGCCGACCGGCACCTGCTCGACGAGGCCGTACGGGATGCCGGCGTCGGCCAGGGCGGCGGTGCCGGCCTCCTTCGCCATGTCCCAGTACTGCCAGTCGCGGGTCTCCGGCTTCTCGAACTTCGTCATGCCGACGCCGACGATGTACGCCTTGCCCATGTCCGGGCCCCCTCAGTCTCTCGGATCAGTCTCTCGGCAGGCCGAGCAGGCGCTCGGCGACGACGTTGAGCTGCACTTGCGTGGTGCCGCCCGCGATGGTGAGGCAGCGGGACATCAGCAGTCCGTGCACGGCCCGTTCGCCCGCGCCCTCGGCCACCGCGCCCGCCGGGCCGAGGAGTTCGAGGGTCAGTTCGGCGACCTTCTGCTGGTGAAGGGTCTGGACGAGCTTGCGGACGCTGGCGCCGGGGCCGGGGCCGGGTTCGAGCCCGGACACCTGGCGCAGGGTGGTGCGCAGGCCGATGCAGGCGAGGGCGTGCGCCTCGGCGACGAGGGCGCCGACCCGGACGCGTACGGAGGAGTCGACGGTCTCGGTGCCGCCGACGGTGATCAGCGCCTCCAGGCCGGTGTCGAAGGCGACCTGGTCGGCCATGTGGACGCGCTCGTTGCCGAGGGTGTCGCGGGCGACCCGCCAGCCGTCGTTCACCTCGCCGACGACGGCGTCGGCGGGGAGCACGGCGTCGTCGAACCAGACCTCGTTGAAGAGGGACTCCCCGGTGATCTCCTTCAGCGGGCGCACGTCGATGCCGGGGGTGTTCCTCATGTCGACGACGAAGTAGCCGAGTCCGCGATGCCTGGGTGCGTCGGGGTCGGTGCGGGCGAGGAGGATGCCGAAGTCGGCGTTCTGGGCCGAACTCGTCCACACCTTCTGCCCGTTGATCCGCCAGGTGCCGTCGTCCCGCCGCTCGGCGCGGGTGCGGAGGGAGGCCAGGTCGGAGCCGGCCTCGGGTTCGGAGAAGAGCTGGCACCACTGCTGTTCGCCGCGCAGGGTGGGCAGCAGATGCCGTTCCTTCTGCTGCGGGGTGCCGTACGCGAGGAGGGAGGGGACCACCCAGGTGGCGATGGACAGCGGGCTGAGCCGGATGCCGGACGCCTCCATCTCCCTTTGTACGGCGAGCTGTTGGACCGGGCCCGCGCCGAGGCCGTACGGCTCCGGGAGGTGCGGCGCGGTGTAGCCCGTGGCGGCGAGGGCCTTGCGGGCGGCGTGCGGGTCGAGGCCGGCGGCGGGCGCGAGGGCTTCGCGGGCGGCTCTGCGGAACTCCTCGGCTTCGGCCGGGAGTTCGAGGCGCAGCTCGCGTCGTGTGCCGGCGGCGGCGTGGCCCGCGGCGGCGAGCCGATGGCTGTCGCCCCCGCCGAGGAGCTGGCGGGCGACGAGGGCGCGGCGCAGGAGCAGATGGGCGTCGTGCTCCCAGGTGAAGCCGATGCCGCCGAGGATCTGGTGGCAGTCCTTGGCCGCGGTGTACGCGGCGTCGAGCGCGGTCGAGGCGGCGAGGGCGGCGGTCAGGGACCGTACGGCGTCGGGCGCCCCGGTCGGGCGCCCGCCGGGCTCCTCGCGGGCGGCGCGGGCGGCGTCCCAGGTGAGGGCGCGGGCCTGTTCGAGGCGGACGAGCATGTCGGCGCAGAGGTGTTTGACGCCCTGGAAGCGGCCGATGGGGTGCCCGAACTGGACGCGGGTGCGGGCGTGTTCGGCGGCGGTGTCGAGGGCGCGGGCGGCGGTGCCGCAGGCGTCGGCGGCGAAGAGGACGGCGGCGAGGTCGCGGACGGCGGCGGAGGTGAGGCCGAGGACGCGGCCACCGGGCACGAGGACGCCGTCGGCGCGCACCTCGGCGGTCGGCCGGGTGGGGTCGGCGGAGGCCTGGGGCCGTACGGCGAGGGTGGCGGCGTCGACGGCGAGCCACACGGTGCCGTGCACGGCCCGCGCGGGCAGGATCAGCAGGTCGGCGCAGGCGGCGCCGAGGACGGGCGGGGCGAGGCCGTCGAGGACGAGGCCGTCGGCGGTGGGCGCGGGCGCGGCGGTGAGGGTCCCGGTGCCGAGTGCGACGGCGGCGATCCGTTCGCCGGCGGCGACGGCCGCGGCCTCCTCGCCGCGGCCGGCGCGGTGGAGGAGTTCGGCGGCGAGGACCGCGGGGAGGTACGGCCCGGGCAGCACGGCCCGCGCGGCCTCCTCCAGGACCACGGCCAGGTCCACGAGGTCGCCGCCCCCGCCGCCGTACTCCTCGGGCAGGTGCACCCCGAGCAGTCCCTGCGCGGCGGCGCCGTCCCAGTGGGCGGGGCGTGCGGTGGCGAGGCCGGGGAGGTCGAGGTGCTTGCGGACCTGCTCCGGCGGTACGGCGCGGGTGAGCCAGCCGCGGACGGATCGGGCCAGTTCCCGCTGTTCGTGCGTGATGGCGATGCCCATGGCGCGCAGACTAGAACACGTTTCAATCTGACGGAAGGTCAGGAAGGAGGTCGGATGCAGGAGGCCTGATACAGGAGGCCGGATACGAAGTCGGGCTCGACGGGGCGCTCATGGCGCCCTCCCGTAGGATCCGACGCCCGCCGGATTCTCGGGCCCACCCTCGCGAACGGAGTTCAGGAACCGATGACGTCCTCGCGCACGAGCACGGTCTCCGCGGCCGACGCCGGCAGCTGGTCGCTCGGCGACCTCACCGTCCACCGGATGGGCTTCGGCGCGATGCGCCTGACCGGCAGCGCCGCCTTCCACGAAGGCGTGCCGAGCGACCGCGGCCAGGCTCTCGCCGTGCTGCGGCGCGCGCTCGAACTCGGCGTGAACCACATCGACACCGCCGCCTTCTACTTCTCCCGGCTGCGCTCCGCCAACGAGCTGATCAACTCGGCCCTCGCGCCGTACGCCGACGACCTCGTCATCGCCACCAAGGTGGGCCCGGCCCGGGACGCCTCGGGCGACTGGGCCACCTCGGCCCGGCCCGACCGGCTGCGGGGCCAGGTCGAGGAGAACCTGCGGCAGCTCGGCCGCGACCACCTCGACCTGGTGAATCTGCGGGTGATGAGCCAGCCGGACGTCAGCGAGCACTTCGGCGCCCTCGCGGAGCTCCGGGAGGCGGGCCTCGTCCGGCAGCTCGGCATCTCCAACGCGCGCCTCGAACACCTCGACCAGGCCCGGGCGATCGCGCCCGTGGTCTGCGTGCAGAACCCCTTCGGCGTCGACGCCCCGGCCGACGGGCGGGCGGTGCTCGACGCGTGCGCGGCACACGGCATCGCGTTCGTGCCGTTCTTCTCCGTCGCCGGTCAGGGCCGCGAGTCCGGCGCCGCCGCCCGCACCGAGCACGACGCGATCCTCACCGTCGCCCGCGCCCGCGGGGCCTCACCGGCGCAGATCCGGCTCGCCTGGATCCTCCACCAGGGCCCCCACGTCCTCGCCATCCCGGGCACGGGCGACCCGGACCACCTCGTGGACAACGTGGCGGCGGGCGCGCTGCGGCTCGACGAGGACGAGCTGCGCCTCCTGGACGGGATCGGCGGCGCGGGGGCGCCGGCCCGCGCGCCCGCTTAGGGACGGCCGCCCTCCGCCCCGCCGCCGCGGAGGTCGCTCACCGGGCGTCCGGCGCCTTGTCTGTCGCCTTGTCTGTCGCCTTCTCCGTCGCCTTCTCCGTCACCTTCTCCGGCCCGCAGCCGATGCGCTCGGCCTCGGCCGCGACGTACGCGGGCAGCAGCTCGCGCGTGGGCCGGGTCGGGTCATCGTCGTCGTAGGAATGCTCCTGCTCGACCATGAACAGCACTCGCCCGGTCTGGCACTCCGCCTGGTACACCGCCCGGGCCGCGTTCACCGACCCGTAGCCCTTGGTGCCCTTGACCTTCGTCCCGCCGTTCAGCACGTCCTTCCCGAACAGCTCGGTCAGTCCGCGGTCCACCACCGTCGTCAGCCGCACCGAGGGCCCGAGGCTCTTGTAGCCCGCCTCGCACACGCGCGCCGGGCCGCCGTCGCCGCTCGACCTCGACCACGTGAGCGACTCGCGGGAACCGGCCGGAAGCCGCAGCCCCTCGATCCCGCAGAAGGCGGTGGGCGAGACGGGGCCCCGCTCGGGGAGGGCGGGGAGCCGGTCGGGGGTGCGGTAGGTGCCGGAGCAGCCGAAGTCGCGCATGACGCCGTTGGCCGCGGCGACCAGCGCGCGGGTCAGATCGGTCCGGTCCTCGGCCTGGTACTCCCACTGGATGTCCAGCCCCGACCCGATCGACAGGTCGACCACGGTCGCCGCCCGGTTGTCGCCGACCCGGCCCGTGCAGCTCTCCGGCAGGGCCAGCCAGGCCCGTTCGGCGGAGGTCATGCCGGGCAGGCCGTCCCCGAGCGGGACCATCCTCGACGTCAGGAACTCCTGGGGCCACCGGTGCGCGTCGGTGCCGTAGAGGCCGTCGAGGACATGGACGTCGACGTTCAGCCGGCGCCTGATCCGATCGCCCTCGTAGGTGGTGATCCGGCACTCGCCGAACGACAGCCCCCAGGGGCGGCCGTCGTTCTCCAGGACCTGCTCCTCGACCTTGGCCTCACGGTCGCCGAACAGCCCCTTCATCGTCTCCTCGTCGAAGGAGTCCCAGCAGGGGGCGTGGCCGCTCACCAGGGGCAGCGTCTCGGTGCGCCAGGCGACGGTCCCGGCGCCGAGCAGCGCGCCCACGACGGCGGCGACGGCCGCGGTGCGGGCGGTACGGCTCCGCAGCAGGCGCCGCAGGCGGGAGGAGGGGACGGCGGGCGTCGCGCTCGTGTCGCCGACGCCCGTCTTCGCGTCGTCGGCGGTCTTCCTGCTGTCGTCCGTCTTCGCATCGACGTCCGTCTTCGTGCCGTCGTCCGTCTTCGTGCCGTCGTCCGTCTTCGTGCCGTCGTCCGTCTTCGCATCGACGTCCGTCTTCGTGCTGTCCTCGGTCATCGTGTCCCTCCCTCGGTCGCGCATCCGATGCGCTTGCTCACGGACGTGACGAAGTTCCCGAACACCCGCCGGTCGTCCGGCTGTCCGTGTCCCTGCAGGCCGGGACGGATGTCTCCGTAGAAGACCGTCTCCCGCCCGTCGCACCTGGCGCGCACCAGCCCCTTGTCGTCGCCCTCGGGAAGCCCCGTGAACAGCGCGACCAGGCGCGGTTCGCCCGCCATCACGAACTGGGCGACAAGCTGCCCGGAGCCCCCGCGCGAGCCGAACCACGCCGAGCAGGTCTGGAGCCGGTCCCCGACCACGCCCACCTGCTCCTGGTAGTGGGCGTCCCTGCCGTAGGCGAAGGTCACGCCGGGGATCCGGCACAGCGGCGTGCCCGCGGAGAGGTCCTCCTCGGAGACCTTCACCAGCGGGGAGGTGAGGCGCAGCGGCCGCTCCGGCGCGCAACCCGCCTTCTCCATCAGCGCGTCGGCCGCGTCGACGAGCAGCCGGCCGACCCCCGACCGGGGCGCCATGGAGAAACCGCTGCTGCGGACCGTCAGCGTCACCGGCCTGCCGTCCGCGTCACACTCGGCGGGCAGGACGAGCACGCCCCGGTCGGCCGCGACAAGGCCCGGGAGGCCGTCGGGCAGCGGGGACAGGGAGCCGTTGAGGTTCTCGGCGATCCACCGGCGGCGTTCCTCGGCTCCGGCGGGCACAGCACCGTACTCCAGGATGACCCTGCCGTCCTCAGGCGAAGAGGTCAGCTCCACGGTGCAGGTGGCCCGCGGCCGGCCGGCGGCGGGGGGCGCGGAGTCGGTGGCCGAGCGCTCACCGGAGTCGCCGAGCGCCTCCCCGCTCAGGAAGTCCGGTCCGCTGTTCTCCTGCCAGGCGCCCCAGCAGTAGTCGGCCGCCCGGAACGGCCCGGTGTCCGTGGCCCACAGCCCGATCCCCACGCCCGATGCGATCATCGCGCCCGCGATCACGGCGGCGAGCACTCCTCGCCGCCGTTTCCGCCTGTTGTCGTCCACGCCGTTCCCCCCTGCGAAGCGTTCACGTCACAGCAAACGCCCCGATGCTACGACCTCGCGGAGTCCAGGTCGGCTCCGGGTGGGCCTCCGGCTGGGCTCCGGCTGGGCTCCGGGTGAGCTCCGGGTGGGACGTGGGGCACGGGCATGGGGCACCATGGGCGCCCGTACGTCCGTACTCGTCAGTAGGAGCCAGCATGTCCGAGCCGACCCCCGAGATCCTCGCCGCCTTCGAGGCCGCGAAGGGCTTCATGCCGGTGAAGGAAGGGCTCGCCCTGTACGCGGCGGCCGCCGAGGCGGCGAAGCTCGGGCTGCCGCTCCTGGAGGTCGGCACGTACTGCGGGCGTTCGACGATCCTCCTCGCGGACGTGGCGCGGGCGGCCGGGACCGTCGCCGTCACCGTCGACCACCACCGGGGCAGTGAGGAGCAGCAGCCGGGGTGGGAGTACCACGACCCGAGCGTGGTGGACCCGGAGGTGGGCGTGATGGACACGCTGCCGACCTTCCGGCGCACCCTGCGGAAGGCCGGGCTCGAGGAGCACGTGATCGCGGTCGTCGGGCGTTCGCCGCAGGTCGCGGCGGTGTGGGGCGGGCAGCTCGGCTTCGTGTTCATCGACGGCGGGCACACGGACGAGCACGCCACGGGCGACTACGAGGGCTGGGCGCCCAAGGTCGCGCCCGGCGGCGTGCTGGTGATCCACGACGTCTTCCCGAACCCGGAGGACGGCGGCCAGGCCCCGTACCGCATCTATCTGCGCGCCCTGGAGTCCGGCGACTTCGAGGAGATCTCGGTCACGGACTCGCTCCGGGTGCTGCGCCGCCGCTGACCCGCACGACGAAGGGCCCGGACGACAGGCGTCCGGGCCCTTCCCGCGTCTCTGCCGCTCATACAGCACCACATACAGCGACACATACAGCGGCTGATGCGGCGGCTGATGCAGCGGCTGATGCAGCGGCTGATACGCGGCTAGTACAGCGACGTCACGTACAGGCAGTTCGTGTAGCTGTAGCCCGACTCGATCTTCGTCGTGCTGCCCTTCGTCACCTCGGCCGAGCTGCGCGTGCCGTCCCGCTTCTGGAGCATCTGGTAGTTACCCGGGGGCAGCGTCAGGGTCCGCTTCGGGTACTTGGACGACGGCCCGGAGCAGGGCTTGATGCCGCTCTTGGGGACGATGATGCCCGGGTACGCCTTGCAGCCGCCGCAGGCCGGGAGGGTGATGCGGCCGGTGACGGGGCCGGTGTAGAGGAGTTCGACCTCGCCCGGGCCGTCGTTGCTGATCACCATCGTCATGCCGGAGCCGTCGGCGGTGGCGGCCGACGGGACCTTGTTGCCGGCGGCCGGGGTCTCCTCGGCGATCTCGGCTGCGATGGCGATATTGCGGGCCTGCGGGGTCTGCGGGCTCGACGGGTACGCCTTGACGTACTCGTTCATCGTCGCGAGCGCCTCCGTGAACTCCTTCTTCTTGAACTGGTCGACACCGCACGCGAAGTCGCCGCGCTGGATCGACCGGTCCACGTCCTTCCCGAGGGAGGCGAAGGCCGCCGACGGCAGCATGCCGACCGTGGTGTCGACACGGCGCAGCTCCTCGGCCGTTCCGCAGGGCGAGACGCCCATCGACCGGTCACGGGCCCGCAGCACCTCGCGCAGGGTCGGCTGGACCTTCGCCGCGAACGGCGACTGCGGGAAGGTGCTCAGCAGGGCGTTGAGGTGGTCGGCGGACGACCGCTCCTGGCCGGCCGTGCCGATGGTCCGTGTGCCGCACTCGAACCAGGACTCCGCCAGCGGCTCGTCGGCGCGGCCGACGAGGCCGCCGAGCAGCGCCTTGTCGACGCTCCCGGGCAGCGCCCGCAGATGCTGGAGGGCGGGGACGGCGCGGCAGTGGTCCTTCTTCTCGTACGGGGCGGAGACCGACGTGTAGTACGCCTGGAGGCGGTCCGGGACGAGCTTTCCGGCGCGCGAGCCGGCGTGCTCCGTACCGATCCGCTGGTACGTGGCGAGGACGGAGCGGTACGTGGCCTCGACGCTGGTGAAGCTCTGGCCCTCGGAGTCCTTCACCAGCTTGTCGGCGGCGGCGAGCTGTTCGAGGAGCCGCTGCTCCCGCGCCTCGTCGCGGGCCGCGCCGTACGCGAAGCCGCCGCCCACCGGTACCGCGAACAGCACGAGCGCCAGCGGCAGGACGAGGCCCTGGCGAGCCGAGGCCCAGGGCGCGAGCGGCGTGTGGCGGGCGCGGCGGAGGGCGTCCAGGGCGGCGAGGACGACGAAGGCTCCGTACGCGACGAGGGCGCCGGCCGGGATGCCGTCGGGGTCGGCCGGCAGGGCCGTGACGATCAGCGCGACGGCCGCCGCCCAGCAGACGACCGCGCCGATCCACTGCCGCAGGACGACATACCCGAGGCCGAGGCCGGACAGGTTGAGCAGCGCGGCGGCCACGGCGGCCGGCCAGGGCTGCGGCGGCGGGGGCGGCGGAGGCGGCTCCACGGGCGCGAACCCGGGCGGGGCGAATCCGGCCCCCGGACCGGGCATCGCGCCGAGCTGCATGGTCGGCTGCGGGGTGCCGTACACCGGCGGGTGCGCGGGCGGCGGAGGAAGCGGCGCCCGGGGCTGCTGGGGCGCCTGCCCCGCCTCCGGCGCGACCCTGGGGTCCGGCACCGACGGCCGGGCGTCCTGAGGCTCTGCGGCATCCCGCGGCTCAGCGGCATCCCGCGGCTCCCCGGCGTCGGGCGCCCGTCTCGGGTCCGGCACCTGCCCCGGGCCCTGAGCGGACGCTCCCGGGCCGGTGTACTCCCAGGGTGACGGATGTCTCCCGGCGGTGCCCTGGTGGTCGTGGTCTTCCCCCGCCACAGGTCCCCCCTCGTGGTCGTCTGACGGTTCGTCTCATGGTCGCGCGGCGATCACCCTTGTGCCGCATCGGGGTCCCGGGGCGGCGCGGCCATCTCCCCCACCTACCCTTCACCCACCTCTCACACACGTGGCCGCCGTTCGGTTCCGCTGCGGGCATTCCGGCTCCGGAACGCCTACAGTCGCGGGGTGCCGAACGACCACCGGAAGCTCCTCGCGCTCGTCCTGCCGCTCGCCCTGCCGCTGGCCCTGACCCTGACCGGGTGCGGCGGGTCCGCCGCGCCTGCGCCGCAGGCCACCCGCGCCGAAGACGCCAAGGCCGCCCCGACCGCCACACCGAGCACGGCGCCCATCCCGGCCTCCCCCTCCCCCTCCTCCGCCGCCCTGCCGCTCGCCGGGCGGACGGTGGTCATCGACCCGGGGCACAATCCTGGAAATTTCCGGTATACGTCGGAAATCAACAAGAAGGTGAATATCGGGACCATCCGCAAGGAGTGCGACACCACCGGCACCTCCACGAACGCGGGCTACACCGAGGCCGCCTTCACCCTCGATGTTTCACACCGTCTTCGCGATCTCCTCAAGAAGCAGGGCGCGAAGGTGCTCCTGGTGCACGACGCCGAGCGTCCGTACGGGCCCTGCATCGACGAGCGCGCGCGGTTCGGCAACGCCGCGAAGGCCGACGCCGTGGTCTCCGTGCACGCCGACGGCTCCGCCACCGGCAACCGCGGCTTCCATGTGATCCTGCCCGCCCGGGTGAGCGGCGGGGGCGCCGACACCGCGAAGATCGTGGGTCCGTCCCGTACCCTCGGCGAGAAGCTCGTCACGGAATTCGCCCGCGCCACCGGTTCACGACCCGCCAACTACATCGGATCCGGCACCGGGTTGGACGTCCGTGACGATCTCGGGGGGCTCAATCTCTCGACCGTTCCCAAGGTCTTCCTCGAATGCGGCAATATGCGTGATCCGAAGGACGCCGCGCTGCTGACCGACGCAGCGTGGCGCCAGAAGGCGGCGCGGGGGATCGCGGACGGCATCGCGGCCTACCTCCAGGGGTAGGACCGAGGAGCGATCGGACGAACGATAGATTCGCTCCGTACGATGGGGCGCCCCCCGTGCTTCGCGCCACCCCGACGAGACGACCCGACGAAGGACTTCTTACGTGAATATCCGCTCCCTCACCCGAGGCGATGGCGTGCTGATCGGCGCAGCGGTGGTGCTGTTCATCGCCTCGTTCCTCGGCATCTCCGGCTGTGACGCGCCGGGCAACTACTGCGACTCCTTCGACTCGGCGTTCTCGTGGGAGCTCTCGCCGCTCGGCTGGGGCTCCTTCCTGCTCGGCATCGCCGGCGCGGCGCTCGTGGTGCTCTCGCGCGCGCTGCCGCAGCCGCGCAAGGTGGCCGGCCTGGAGCTCGGCCAGGTCGGCGCGGCCTTCAGCGTGGCCTCCGCCTGGACCATCCTGATGTGGGTCTTCGAGTCGACGAACGTCGGCGCCGGCCTGGTGCTCGGCCTGATCGCCTCGCTCGCCGGTGCCGCCGGCGCGATCGCGGGTCCGCTGGTCCCGGCCCTGCAGGCCCCGCTGCTCGGTGCGCCGAGGCCGCAGACCCCGCAGCCGTACGGCATGCAGCCCGGCCAGCCGGGTCAGCCGGGCGTCCCCGGTGGCTACGGCTACCCGGGCGCCCAGCAGGCCGCCCCGTACGGCGCGCAGCCCGACCCGTCGCTCGGCGGCGGCCAGCCGTACGGCGCGCAGCCGCAGCCGGCCCCGGGTCCGCAGGACGCCGCCCCGCAGCAGGCGCAGGCCGCCGCCCAGGCTCCGGCCGGGGACTTCGCTCCGTTCTGGTTCGCCGTCCCGGCGGCCCGTCCGCTGTACGCGGAGGACGGCTCGGCCGCGCCGATCGCCGAACTGGCGCCCGGCGCCTGGTACCTGGCGGTCGAGCAGCGCGGTCAGGCGCTGATCGCGCAGACGCAGGACGGCCGCCGCGGTGTCCTGCAGGACACCACCGGCATCCAGCGCGGCTGAGGCGGGCACCTCTCCGCATCGCCCGCCCGACGGCCCCCGGCCCGGATCTCTTCCGGACCGGGGGCCGTCGGCGTACAGTGCGCACCGACCCAGCCCAGCTGACGGATCGTCAGAAAGGTGGCGGCATGCGGCTCGGACTCGCTCTCGGCTACTGGGGGCGCGGCCCCTCCCCCGTCCACCTCGCCCTCGCCCGCGAGGCCGAGGAGCTGGGCTACGACTCCGTGTGGACCGCCGAGGCCTGGGGCTCCGACGCCTTCACCGCGCTCACCTGGATCGCCGCCCACACCTCGCGCGTCCGGCTCGGCACCGCCGTCGCGCAGATGGCGGCGCGCACCCCGACCGCCACCGCGATGCACGCGCTCACCCTGGACCATCTGTCGGGCGGGCGGATGATCCTCGGGCTCGGGCTGTCCGGACCGCAGGTCGTCGAGGGCTGGTACGGGCGGCCCTTCCCGCGCTCGCCGCTCACCGCGACCCGCGAGTACGTGGACGTGGTCAGACAGGTGCTGCGCCGGGAGGGGCCCGTCGCGCTCGACGGGCGCTACCACCCGCATCCGTACACCGGCGCGGACGGCACCGGGCTCGGCAAGCCGCTCAAACCGATCACCCACCCCCTGCGGGCGGATCTGCCGGTGCTGCTCGGCGCGGAGGGTCCCAAGAACATCGCCCAGACGCTGCGGATCGCCGACGGCTGGCTGCCGCTCTACTGGTCGCCCACCCGCTGGGCCGAGGTGTACGCGCTGCCGGACGCCCTTCCCGAGGACTTCACCGTCGCGCCGATGGTGCGCGCCCAGGTGTGCGAGGACGTCGCCGCCGGGCTGCTGCCGGTGAAGGCGATGCTCGGCTTCTACATCGGCGGCATGGGGCACACGGCCCGGAACTTCCATGCCGACCTGATGGCGCGCATGGGGTACGAGGCGGAGGCGCGGCACATCCAGGGGCTGTTCGCGGCGGGGCGGCGGGAGGAGGCGGTGCTCGCCGTGCCGGACGCCTTCGCCGACGAGATCTCGCTCGTCGGGCCGCGGGAGCGGATCGCGGAGCGCCTCGCGGAATGGCGGACGGGCCCGGTGACGGACCTGCTGGTCACGGCACCGGACCCGGAGACGCTCCGTACCCTCGCGGAGCTGAACGGCTAGCGGGTCGGCCGGAAGGTCTCATCCTCCGCTGAGCTGGGAGGCGCTGGGGACCTTGTCGACGACCTCGGCGCCGGCACTCTTCCCCGCGTCCTTCACGCCGTTGATGACGCTCTCGAAGGAGCCGACGTCCGCGTCGGTCACCTCGCCCCTGCGGAGCTTCGTGCCGAGGTTCTTCAGCGACTCGATGCCGGCGCTGAGCGGCGCCACCGCCTTGGAGAGCAGCGGGTCGCCCTTGGCGTTGTTCACGGCGGCCTTGAGGCGGTTGTACGTGAAGGCGCCCGCGAGACCGGCCTTGACGAGGGCGAAGGTACGGCCGTCGGCGCCCTTCTTGAACTTGCCCGCGCGGTACGGCTTGACGATCCACTGGTAGGTGGCGCCGGCCGCGAGCCCCGCGTTCGCCACGAAGCGGGTCTTGGCCAGCTTCTGCTGCTCGAAGCTCGCCGAGGCCGACGGGGCCGCCGCGGCCGCCGTCGCGGTGGAGTCGGCGCTCGTCGTCAGGCTCTGCGCGCTGTCGCCGCCGCAGGCCGCGGTGGTCGTGAGCAGCGCACCGGACAGGAACAGCGCGACGACGGCGCGGCGCGCGCGTATGAGGCTTGGCACGGTGAGTCCTCCCTGGGCCCAGGGAAGGGCCTGGTTGCTGTGGCGCCAGCCTCGCCCGGTGCCGGGCGGGCTGCCAGCGGGGTGACCCGTACGGGTCCGCCCCTCCGCCCTCGCCTCGGTCAACGGCCACCGCCCCTGGCCACAGGCGTCCCTTCCTCCCCGTCTCCCTCCACATCTCCGCAGGTCAGAGGCGTGGGACGTCCCTCCGCGTCCCTGGGACGGCGGTGCCTCTGGCCCCGGCCAGGACTCCGCTCGGACAGTGGATCACCGGCCCGGGACGGTTCCGGGCGGGGAGGTTCGAGAGGTCGATGGTCAGACACTCTTACGTGCATGACACAAGCGATCACGCGCAGCAGTCGGGCTCCAGGCCCCGCGGCAGCCGCTCGCCGCCGAAGACCGCGACCGTCGCCTCCTCGCCGCCGAGCGCCGCCACCGCGAGCAGCAGCGAACCGGCGGTCCACGTCGTCTGCTCCTCCGGCCAGACCGCCCGGTTGCCCTCGAAGACGTAACCCGTCCAGTAGTTGCCGTTCTCCGCCCGCAGGTGCCCGATGGAGGTGAGGATGTCCAGGGCCCGGTCGGACTCCCCCATCGCCCAGAGGGTGAGGGCGAGTTCGCAGCTCTCGCCGCCGGTCACCCAGGGGTTGGGCAGCACGCAGCGCACGCCGAGGCCGGGCACCACGAAGGCGTCCCAGTGCTCGTCGATACGGGCCTTCGCCGCCGCGCCGGTGACCGCGCCGCCGAGCACCGGGTAGTACCAGTCCATCGAGTAGCGGGACTTGTCGAGGAAGCGCTCCGGATGACTGCGGATGGCGTGGCCGAGCGCACCGGCCGCCAACTCCCAGTCCGGCTGCGGCTCTTCGCGTTCCTCGGCGATGGCGAGGGCGCAGCGCAGCGCCTGGTGGATCGACGAACTGCCGGTGAGCAGCGCGTCGTCGACCGGTGTGCCGTCGGCCTCGCGCTTCCAGCCGATCTGCCCGCCCGGCTGCTGGAGCCCGAGGACGAACTCGACGGCCGCGTAGACCGCCGGCCACATGCGGTCGAGGAAGGCGTCGTCGCCGGTCGTCAGGTAGTGGTGCCAGACGCCGACGGCGATGTACGCGACGAAGTTGGACTCGCGGCCGCGGTCGGTGACGTCGTCCGGGTCGCCGTCCCGGTAGGCGGCGTACCAGGAGCCGTCGGCGTTCTGGTGCCGGGCCAGCCACTCGTACGCCCGCCGCGCGGCCTCGTGCTCGCCGGCGGTGTCCAGGGCCATGGCCGCCTCGGTGTGGTCCCACGGGTCCAGGTGGTGCCCGCGGAACCACGGTATGGCGCCGTCCTCGCGCTGTACGGCGAGGATGCCGGCGACGGTCGCGGCGGCCTGCTCGGCGCTGAGGACACCGGGGAGCACCAGGTGCTCCGCGATCCGCTCGGGAGAGGTCACTTGACCGCGTCCGCGGGGAGGTGGGGCTTGGTCGCGTAGGCCACGAAGCTCTTGCCGACGACCGGGTTGAGCAGCTGCTCGGCGACCCGGGTCACGGCGGGCTTCTTCATGATGTCCCAGACCAGGAGCTTGTGGTACGCGCGGACCGGCAGGGCCTTGTCGTTGTCGACTCCGAAGGCGCACTTGAGCCACCAGTACGGGGCGTGCAGCGCGTGGGCGTGGTGGGTGCCGTACGGCTTGAGGCCGGCCTGGCGGATCTTGGCGAGGAGCTCGTCCGCCTTGTAGATGCGGATGTGGCCGCCCTCGACCTCGTGGTACTCGTCGGAGAGCGCCCAGCAGACCTTCTCGGGGCCGTAGCGCGGGACGGTGATCGCGATCCGCCCGCCGGGCTTGAGGACCCGGACCATCTCGGCGAGCACGCCCTTGTCGTCCGGGATGTGCTCCATGACCTCGGAGATGATCACGACGTCGAAGGACTCGTCGGGGAAGGGCAGGTTGAGCGCGTCGCCCTCCATGGCGGTGGCGGACGCCCCGGCCGGGGCCTCGCCGGCCTCCTTCATGGCGGCGAACCACTTGGCGACCTCGCGGATCTCCTCGCCGTTCTGGTCGAGGGCGACGACCTGGGCGCCGCGCCGGTAGCACTCGAAGGCGTGCCGGCCCCCGCCGCAGCCCAGGTCGAGCACGCGGTCGCCGGGGGCGAGCGGGAAGCGGGTGAAGTCGACGGTCAGCACGGCGTCTGCCTTTCAGGGGCTGCTACGGGGGCGTGGGGGGCGCGGTCGTTCAGGAGCGGGTGGCCGCGGCGCGGGTGCGGGGTGCGGCGGCGATCGCCTCGCGGTAGAGCTCGGCGGTGCCCTGGGCGGCGCGCGCCCAGGTGAACCGGTCAAGCACCCTGGCGCGCCCCGCGGCACCCAGCCGTACCCGCAGGTCCTCGTCGCCGAGCACCCGGCCGAGCGCCGCGGCCAGCGCGCCCGCGTCGCCCGTCGGCACGGCGAGGCAGGTCTCGCCGTCGGGTCCGGCGACCTCGGGGATGGCTCCGCCGGTGGTGGCGACGAGCGGGGTGCCGGTGGCCATGCCCTCGGCGGCGGGCAGCGAGAAGCCCTCGTAGAGGGAGGGGACGCAGGCGACCTGGGCGGAGCGGTAGAGGTCGACGAGCTCGGCGTCGCTGATGCCCTTGACGAAGCGGACGGCGCCGTCGAGGCCGTAGCGCTCGATGGCCTGGGCGACCGGCCCGTCCTCGGCGCGCCTGCCGACGACGACCAGGTGCGCGTCGGGCTGCTCGGTGCGGAGCTTGGCGAGCGCCTCGATGAGGTACACCAGGCCCTTGAGGGGGACGTCGGCGCTGGAGGTGGTGACGATGCGGCCGCGGACCTCGGCGACGGACGGGTCCGGGGACCACAGGTCGGTGTCGGCGCCGATGTGCACGACCTTGATGCGGTCCTCGCGGACGCCGAGGTGCTCGACGATCTCCTGGCGCGAGGTGCCGGAGACGGTCAGCACGGAGGGCAGCCGGCGGGCGACCCGCTTCTGCATGCGGGTGAAGGCGTACCAGCGGCGGACGGAGGCGCGGCGCTTCCAGTCGGCGGCGGCGTCGAGTTCGAGCTGCCGGTCGACGGTGATGGGGTGGTGGATCGTGGTGACCAGCGGGGCGCCGAGCGCGCGGGGGCCGCCGAGGAGTCCGTACCCGAGGGTCTGGTTGTCGTGGACGACGTCGAAGGCGCCGCGGCGGGCGGCGAGCATGCGCCGGGCGCGGAGCGAGAAGGTCAGCGGCTCGGGGAAGCCGCCGGTCCACATGGTGCCGACCTCCAGGGCGTCGATCCAGTCCCGGTACTCCTCGCGCTTCGGCGTGCGGAAGGGGTCGGGCTGGCGGTAGAGGTCGAGGCTGGCGATCTCGGTGAGCGGGACGCCCTCGTCCAGGGTGGGGTACGGCTGGGAGCCGATGACCTCCACGCTGTGGCCGAGGCGGGCGAGCTCGCGGGAGAGGTGGCGGACGTAGACGCCCTGGCCGCCACAGAAGGGATTCCCCTTGTACGTGAGGAGAGCGATCCGCAACGGACCGTCACCGCCCGGGCCGGCACCCTGTCGGGGGCTTGCCTCTATGGCCTCCGCGGTCAACTGGGACCCCCTTCGAGCGTGCTTTTCGCGGGAGCGTAACCGCCCGCGCTAATCTAGAACAAGTTACAGACTTGATCGTTCTCGATCCTTCGAGGAGCACAGAATCTACCGGCAGGTAGCTCCGTGGTGAGATCCGGAACAGGTGATTCGCGCCACGGCGGCCGCACGGCCATACTGTCGCTCCCCCACCGAACGGAAGCCGCACGGAACGGGACCTCATGAGCGTGGAAGACAGACCTGCGTCGCCGCCCCTGACCGAACGCCAGGAGGCCCGTCGCCGACGCATCCTGGGCGCCAGTGCGCAGCTGGCCGGGCGGGGCGGCTTCGACGCCGTACAGATGCGGGAGGTCGCGGAGGCGGCCGGAGTGGCCCTCGGCACGCTCTACCGCTACTTCCCGTCCAAGATCCATCTGCTTGTCGCCACCATGCAGGACCAGCTCCAGCACATGCACACGACCCTGCGCAAGCGCCCGCCGGCCGGCGACGACGCGGCGCAGCGGGTGGCCGAGACGCTGATGCGGGCCTTCCGGGCGCTGCAGCGCGAGCCGCAGCTCGCCGACGCCATGGTGCGGGCGCTGACCTTCGCGGACCGCAGCGTGAGCCCCGAGGTGGACACGGTCTCGCGGCTGACCACCGCGATCATCCTGGACGCGATGGGGACCGAGCACCCGACGCCGGAGCAGCTGTCGGCGGTGCGGGTGATCGAGCACACCTGGCACTCGGCGCTGATCACCTGGCTGTCGGGACGGGCGTCGATCGCACAGGTGAAGATCGACATCGAGACGGTCTGCCGGCTGATCGACCTGACCGCGCCCGCGGCCGGGCCCGCGAAGGGGCCGGCGCGCGGGCGCGGCTGAGAGCGGCGGGTTCAGGAGGTCTTCGGCGGGCCCGCGGACTTGAGCGCCTCGGCACAGGCGGGCTTGGCGTCGGTCGCGATGAACATGACCAGCTTGAGCGCGCCCATGTTGTGCGCCTTCAGCATCCACGTGCCCTTGTCGAGGCTCTTGATGGTGGTGCCGGCCTGGTCGATGCTCTGGCCGGTCCGCCAGCCCTCCTTGCCGAGGGCGGCGACCGTCTCGTCGTAGGACTTCTTCGGGTCGGCGGCCTTCTTGCCGTCGGCGTTCCACACGACCATGCACTGCTCGGTGCCGGGCGGCACCTGGTCCGCGGTGCTGTCCTGCTGGAGGCCGGCGCCGGTCGCGGCGGTCTCGATCTCCTGCTTCACGTCGTCCGCCGACAGCGCCTCGCCGCCGTCCGAGCCCGAACCGCCGGCCGCCCCGGCGGACGCCGAGCCCGCCGAGGACGACGAGCCGCCCGAACCGCCCTTGTCCGACCCGCCGTTGCTCCCGCAGCCCGCGACCAGCAGCAACACACCGGCAGCCGCGGCCACCATCTTCGCCTTGCGCACAATTCTCCCAAACGCGTGCGGACGAAGGCTTCTTGCCCCCGTGTTCAAGGCAGTAGTTTTGCATAAGGGAAGCCCTACCTATCGGTTCTCACCTGGACGCAGGTGTCCTCCCCGGCCGCGAGGTTGATGTACCCGGGCTCCGGGATGCCTCGGAACTCCGCCACCAGGGTCCAGCCGCGGTTCTTGAACACCTGCCGGACCTCGCCGACCGCTCCGTCCGCGTCCTTGCGCTCCCTCCGCTCGCCCGCCTGCTGCCAGCCGCGCTCGCGGAGTTCGTCCACCGTCGCATCGAAGCGACCGAGGTCGAGCGGCTCGTCGTCCGTGCCGTAGCCCCGGTACCTGACCACGCACGCCGCCGGCGAACCGGCCCGAGCGTGCCTCCGCTCCAACTCGGCCACGTCCGGGTCCATGGGCGGTGCCCCGGCGTCCTTGGCCGTGGCGTCGAGCTCCGCCCGCATCCCGTCCTTGGTGAACGGCCTGGTGTCGGCGGGCGATGCCGAGGCCGGGGCGCCGGCCTTGGTGTCGCCCGTGCCGCAGCCCGCCGCGCCGAGCAGCACGACCGTCACGGTCGCGGCGGCCACCGCGGCGCGCCCTGTCACAGTCCCCTTCACAGACGATCCCCTCCCTGGTCACGGGGGGCCGAGCGCCCCTCGTGATCGAGGGAGGAGTGTTCCACGGCTCCGCTACTCCTCGGGAGGGAATATCGGCTCCCCGCCGTCCGCGAGGGTGATCGTGATCGCCTCCACCGGGCAGCCCTCCGCCGCCGCCAGGACCTTCTCGTTCGCGTCCGACTCGGGCTCGCGCGGGTGGGACTGGCGGGCGGTGTCGAGGCGGAAGCCGTCCGGGGCGTGGTTGACGCACATACCGGAACCGATGCAGACGCCGCGGTCGACCTCCACGTGCCAGCGGTCGCCCATCACGCCTCCCCGTACCCGGCCGGGAGGTGGATCATCTTGTGCTCCAGGTACTCGGACAGGCCCTCGGGGCCGAACTCCCGTCCCAGGCCGCTGTTCTTGTAGCCGCCGAAGGGGCCGAGCATGTCGAGGCTGAAGGTGTTGACGTTGAAGGTGCCGGTGCGGACCTTGCGGGCGAAGTCGATGCCGTGCTCGACGTCGCCGGTCCAGACGCTGCCGGACAGGCCGAAGTCGGAGTCGTTCGCGATCCGCAGCGCCTCGTCCTCGTCCCCGTACGGGAGAAGGCAGATGACCGGCCCGAAGATCTCCTCGCGGGCGATCCGCATCGAGTTGTCGACGCCGCCGAAGAGCGTCGGCTCCACGTACCAGCCGCGCTCCAGACCGGCCGGGCGGCCGCCGCCGGTGAGCACCTTGGCGCCCTCGGCCTGGCCGATGCCGATGTAGTCGAGGGAGCGCCGCTGCTGGCGCCGGGCGACCAGCGGGCCGACCTGGGTGGCCGGGTCGAGCGGGTCGCCGACGACGAGCGCGCCGGCCGCCGCGGCGAGGGCCTCGGCGATCTCCTCGTAGCGGGAGCGGGGGGCGAGGATGCGGGTCTGGGCCACGCAGGCCTGCCCGTTGTTCATCCAGGCGGCCGGGACGATGCCGGCGACGGCCGCCGCCAGGTCGGCGTCCGGCAGGACGACGGCGGCGGACTTGCCGCCGAGTTCGAGGGTGACCCGGGTGAGGTTGCGGGACGCGACCTCCATCACGCGCTTACCGGCCGCGACCGAGCCGGTGAAGGAGACCTTGTCGACGCCGGGGTGCCCGACCAGGTACTCGCTGACCTCGCGGTCCGCGGGGAGGATGGACAGGACCCCCGCCGGGAGCCCGGCATCGGCCGCGATCTCGCCGAGGATGTACGAGTCGAGCGGCGACTCCGGCGAGGGCTTGAGGACCACGGTGCAGCCGGCGAGCAGCGCGGGCCCGAGCTTGGCGGCGGCGGTGAACTGCGGCACGTTCCACGGCACGACGGCCGCGACCACCCCGACCGGTTCGCGCCGTACGAGCAGCGGCCCGAGGACGCCGGGGCGCCGCTCCTCGTACGCGTACTGCCGCGCGACCGTGATCGCGGAGTCCCACACCATCATCGCGCCGAGCGCCTGGGCGAGGACGGACCAGGAGTAGGGCGAGCCGTTCTGCGCGCTGATGGAGCGGGCGATCTCCTCGTGGCGGACGGCGATGGCGTCCTTGATCCGCGAGACGACCTCGATCCGCTCCTCCAGGGTCGTACGCGGCCACGGCCCCTCGTCGAAGGCCCGCCGCGCGGCGGCGACGGCCCGGTCGACATCGGCCTCGGAGGCGTGCGGGACGCGTCCGACGACCTCCTCGGTGTGCGGGGAGATCACCTCGATGACGTCGCTGCCGAGCGGGTCGGTCAACTCGCCGCCGATGAACAGTTTTCCGTGCTCCACAAGCTCGGTCATGACCGACTGCCTCCCTGGGGGCCGCACGCCGACTCCGGAATCTGACTGTGTTTCAGAACTGATACCAGTTCTAGTTCTGCTTGACCAGACTCGAGACCCGGGACTGGCTGACGGGACGTCAGCTCTCGTTATAGTGGCCTCGGTCAACCAAGCTCCGTACCGTCGTGGAGAGATGAGGCCCCATGACCGAGCCCGAGCCGGAATCCGAGCCACAGCCCCAGTCCCAGTCCGAGCCGCAGTCCGGCGAGCAGGTGCTCGCCCACGGCGGGGGCGTCTGGTCCCTGCGGGTGCCCATCCCCGACAACCCCCTCGGGCACACCCTGGTGCACGTCGTCGACACCGACCGCGGACCCGTGCTCGTCGACACCGGGTGGGACGACCCCGCGTCCTGGGCCGAGCTCACCACCGGGCTCGGCACGCTCGGGCTCTCCCCCGCCGACGTGCACGGGGTGGTCGTCACCCACCACCACCCCGACCACCACGGCCTGTCCGGCGCGGTGCGCGAGGCGTCCGGCGCCTGGATCGCCATGCACGCCGCCGACATCGCCGTCGTCCGCCGCACCCGCGAGTCCGAGCCCGGCACCTGGCTCGACTACCTGGCCCGCAAGCTCACCGCCGTCGGCGCCCCCGAGGAGCATCTCGCGCCGCTGCGCGCCGCCCGCGCCGCCCGCGGGCGGATGCGCACCCTCCCCGGGCTGCGGTCCGCGCTGCCCGACCGGGAGATCGTCCCCGGCGAACTGCTCGACCTGGCCGGACGCCGGCTCCGCGCCGTGTGGACACCCGGCCACACCCCCGGCCATGTCTGCCTCCATCTGGAGGAGGACCACCCCGCGGGCCTGCCGGGCCACGGCCGGCTCTTCTCCGGCGACCACCTCCTCCCCGGGATCAGCCCGCACATCGGCCTGTACGAGGACCCCGACGACGCCACCGCGACCGACCCGCTCGGCGACTACCTCGACTCCCTCGAACGCATCGGCCGGCTCGGCGTCGCCGAGGTCCTCCCGGCCCATCAGCACGCCTTCGCCGACGCCGCCGGCCGGGTCCGCGAACTCCTCGACCACCACGAGGAACGTCTCACCGGCCTGCTCACCCTCCTCGCCACGCCCCTCACCCCCTGGCAGCTCGCCGAGCGCATGGAGTGGAACCGCCCCTGGGACCGCATCCCGTACGGCTCCCGCAACATCGCCGTCAGCGAGGCCGAGGCGCACGTCCGGCGCCTGGTGAAGCTCGGCCGGGCGGAGGCGGTGCCGGGGACGGACCCGGTGGAGTACGTAGCCGTGTGACGCACGGCGGCGGTGTGACGTACGGCTCCGGGAGCGGGAAGCGCCCGGCCGGTAAAGTGGGCGGTCGTCGTCATGCCCGTACAGGGGGAAGCCGGTGGGAATCCGGCACTGACCCGCAGCCGTGAGCCGCCGTCCCAGGCGGTGAGTCGGAACGCCCGGTACGGGACGTGAGCGCCGGCACCGTCGAGGAATACGGCGCCGGAGGCTGGCCCCCCGGGGTGCCGGTGTCCGGTGCCCGCAGGAGAGGGACACATGATCAGCGTTCGCCGCGCCGCCGCCGCACTCGCGGCCGGTGCCGTGCTCAGCACCACCGCCGCCGGAGTGGCCGCCGCCGCGCCCTCGCCCACCCCCTCCCCCGTCAAGATCCCGGCCGGGCTGTACGGCACGACCGACCCCACCTACGACGGCGTCTGGCGCCAGTCGCTGGCCTTCCTCGCCCAGCGCAGCTCCGGCATCCAGCCCGCCGACCAGTCCGTCGACTGGCTGCTGGGCCAGCAGTGCGCGAACGGCGCCTTCGCCTCGTACCGCCCCGATCCGGCCAAGGCCTGCGACGCCACGACCATGCTGGACAGCAACGCCACCGCCGTCGCCGTACAGGCGCTCGGCGCCGTCGAGCGCCAGTCGGCCGACCCGGCCGAGGTCGCCAAGGTCGCGCGGGCGGGCGCGGCCTGGCTCAAGAGCGTGCAGAACGAGGACGGCGGCTGGAGCTTCACCCCCGGCGGCCCCAGCGACGCCAACTCCACCGCGATCGTCGTCAACGCGCTCGTCGTCACCGGTGCACAGCCCGCGAACGTGAAGTCCGCGGCCGGCAAGAACCCGTACGACGCGCTGCTCACCTTCGCCCTCCCCTGCACCGCGAAGGACGGCGGCGCGGGAGCCTTCGCCTACCAGCCCGACAAGACCGGCAAGCTCCTCGCGAACGCCGACGCGACGGCCGCCGCGACCCTCGCCGGCCTCGGCAAGGGCATCACCGCGCGCGGCGCGCAGCCCGAGCAGCAGCCGACCTGCACCGACCTGCCGAAGCCGACCGCCGAGCGGGCCGCCCTCAACGGCGCCTCCTACCTCGCCGCGCAGCTCGCCGGGACCGGCCACCTGAACACCCCGCCGATGCCCGGCGCCGCGGCCGGGACCGCCGAGCTGCCCGACTACGGCAACACCGCCGACGCCGTCGTGGCGCTCGCCGCCGCCGGGGCGAAGAAGGAGGCCACCGGCTCCCTCGCCTGGCTGGAGAAGAACGCCGCGGCCTGGGCCAAGGGCGCCGGCCCCGCCGCCTACGCCCAGCTGGTCTTCGCCGCGCACGCGATGGACACGGATCCGCGCAGCTTCGGCAGCACCGACCTCCTGGAGCAGCTGAACGCCACCGGCCCCGCCCCGAAGGCGCCCGACAACTCGAAGGCGTCCGCGGGCGCCGCCGAGGACGAGGGCGGCTTCGACCTGTGGTGGATCATCGGCATCGGCATGGTGGTCGGCGTCGGCATCGGCTTCCTGCTCAGCGGCCGCAACAAGAAGTGAGGACGGACGCCGTGAGCAGCGGAAGCGGGCGGGTCCGGACCGGGCTCGTCGCGGGGGTCGGCGCCGCGATCGTGGCGGCGGCCGCCGCCGTCCCGGCCCAGGCCGCCGGGTCCGGCTACCGCTACTGGTCCTTCTGGGAGAACCAGGGCACGAACTGGACGTACGCCACCCAGGGCCCGGCGACCGCCCGGCCCGCCGACGGCGACACGGTCGGCTTCCGCTTCGCCGTCAGCCGTGACGCCTCCGACGCGACCCGCCCCTCCGCCGTCCCCGACTTCACCCGGATCTGCGCGGGCGTCGAGCCGAAGGCCGGTACGAAGCGGATCGCCGTCGTCATCGACTTCGGCCGCCCCGTGGACGCCCCGGCCGGCGAGCAGCCGCCGGCCCCGGCGCTGCGCACCGACTGCCCGCAGGTACGGGAGGACGCCACCGCGGCGGAGGCGCTGGCGGCCGTCGCCAAGCCGCTGCGCTACGACGCGAACGCGATGCTGTGCGGCATCTCCGGGTACCCGGAGCAGGGCTGCGGCGAGCAGGTCGCGCTGCCGGAGGAGCAGCCGACCGGCTCCGCCCAGCCGACCGGCTCTGCCGCGCCGCAGGCGACCGGGGCGCCGCGGGCGGGCGGCACCGAGGACTCCGGCGGCCCGTCCGTGGGTCTCGTCGCGGGCGGCGCCGCGGTGCTGCTGCTCGGCGCGGCGGGTGTCTGGCAGGCCCGCCGCCGGCGCGGATGACCCCGGCGGGATCCCCGGGAAGCGGCCTCGTCGCGCGCCTGCGCGCGCCGATCGCCGACCGGGCGAACGCACTGCACCCCGGTGCCTGGTGGCTCTGGGCGCTCGGCCTCGCCGTCGCTGCCTCCCGCACCACCAATCCGCTGCTGCTCGGAATGATCGTCGGCGTCGCGGGTTACGTGGTGGCCGCGCGCCGCACCGACGCGCCGTGGTCCCGCTCGTACGGCGCGTTCGTGAAGCTGGGTCTGGCGGTCGTCGGCATCCGGGTCCTCTTCTCCCTGCTCCTGGGATCGCCGATCCCCGGCACGTACGAGCTGTTCACGCTGCCCGAGGTGCCGCTCCCGGACTGGGCGCAGGGCATCCGGATCGGCGGCCGGGTGACCGCCGAGCAGCTGGTGTTCGCGCTGTACGAGGGGCTGAAGCTGGCGGTCCTGCTGATCTGCGTGGGCGCGGCGAACGCACTGGCCAACCCGTCGCGGCTGCTCAAGTCGCTGCCGGGGGCGCTGTACGAGGTCGGGGTCGCCGTGGTCGTCGCGATGACCTTCGCGCCGAACCTGGTCGCGGACGTGGTGCGGCTGCGCACGGCCCGTCGGCTGCGCGGGCGGCCCACCGGCGGGGTGCGGGCGCTGCTCCAGATCGGCCTGCCGGTGCTCGAGGGCGCCCTCGAACGGTCGGTGGCGGTGGCGGCGTCGATGGACGCGCGGGGGTACGGGCGTACGGCGAGCGTGCCTGCGGCGGTGCGGCGCACCACCGACGTCCTCACCCTGGGCGGGCTGCTCGGGGTGTGCGCCGGATCGTACGGCCTGCTGGCCGCGCAGGGCGCGGGTTACGGCCTGCCGCTGCTGGTGGCGGGCCTCGCCGCGGCGGTCGCGGGCCTGCGGCTCGGCGGCCGGCGCACCGTCCGCACCCGCTACCGGCCGGACCGGTGGGGCGCACGGGCGTGGCTGGTCGCGGGCTCGGGCGTCGCGGTGGCCGCCCTGGTGATCTGGACGGGCGCGGCGGTGCCCGGGGCGATGCGCCCCGGGGTCGTACCGCTGGAGGCGCCCGAGCTGCCGGTGTGGCCGGCGCTGTCTGTGCTGGTGGGCCTGCTGCCCGCCTTCGTGGCCCCGGTGCCGGAGGAGAGTGCGCGTCCGTGATCCGTTTCGAGAACGTCTCGGTGACGTACGACGGCGAGTCCGCGCCCACGCTCAAGGACCTGGACCTGACGGTGCCCGAGGGCGAGCTGGTGCTCCTCGTCGGCCCGTCGGGCGTCGGCAAGTCCACCCTGCTCGGGGCGGTGTCCGGCCTCGTCCCGCACTTCACGGGCGGCACGCTGCGGGGCCGGGTGACGGTCGGCGGGCGCGACACGCGCACGCATCCGCCGCGTGAGCTGGCGGACGTGGTGGGCACGGTGGGCCAGGACCCACTGGCCCACTTCGTCACCGACACGGTCGAGGACGAGCTCGCCTACGGCATGGAGTCCCTGGGCCTGGCCCCGTCGGTGATGCGGCGCCGCGTCGAGGAGACGCTGGATCTGCTGGGCCTCGCGGAGCTCCGCGACCGGCCGATCGCCACCCTGTCCGGCGGCCAGCAGCAGCGCGTCGCCATCGGCTCCGTCCTCACCCCGCACCCCAAGGTCCTCGTCCTCGACGAACCGACCTCGGCCCTCGACCCCTCGGCGGCGGAGGACGTCCTCGCGGTCCTCCAGCGCCTGGTCCACGACCTGGGCACGACGGTCCTCCTGGCGGAGCACCGCCTGGAGCGCGTGGTCCAGTACGCGGACCGCGTGCTGCTCCTTCCGGAGGGCGTCATGGGCCCGCCCGCGGAGATGATGGCCGCCTCCGCCATCCACCCGCCGGTCGTCGCCCTCGGCCGCGCGGCGGGCTGGTCGCCGCTGCCGCTGACGGTCCGGGACGCGCGGAGGGTGGCGGGGCCGCTGAAGGAGCGGCTTGCGGGTCGGGTGCCGGGTGCGCCTGGAAATCCAGCCCCGCCGGCGTTTGAGGCGCGGGGGTCCGGGGGCAGCGCCCCCTCACGCGGCGGAGCCGCATATGTCACAGCCGGGATGGGGCGGGGTGGGGGAATCTCCCTGTTCAAGCGGCGCCGCACCGAACCCGCACCGGCCACCCCCACCGACCCGGCCCCCACCCCCCTCGTCGACATCCGCCGTCTCGCCGTCCGCCGCGCCCGCGTCGACGCCCTCCGCCACGTCACCCTCCAGGTCGCCGCCGGCGAGACCGTCGCGCTCATGGGGCGCAACGGCGCCGGGAAGTCGACCCTGCTCGGGACGCTCGTGGGGACGATCACGCCCGTCTCCGGGACCGTGCGGGTCGCGGGACTGACCCCGCACGCCACGGACCCGCGCCGGCTGATCCGCCATGTCGGGCTCGTACCGCAGGAGCCGCGGGATCTGCTGTACGCGGACACCGTCGCCGCCGAGTGCGCGGCCGCGGACGCCGACGCGGGCGCGGCGCCCGGGAGCTGCCGGGAGCTGGTGTCGGAGCTGTTGCCGGGGGTCGCGGACGAGACGCACCCGCGGGACCTGTCCGAGGGCCAGCGGCTCGCCCTCGCGCTCGCCGTCGTGCTGACCGCGCGCCCGCCCCTGCTCCTCCTCGACGAGCCGACCCGCGGTCTGGACTACGCGGCGAAGGCGCGCCTGGTGCACCGGCTGCGGGCGCTCGCCGCCGAGGGGCACGCGATCGTCCTTGCCACGCACGACGTGGAGCTGGCGGCGGAGCTGGCGCACCGGGTGGTGATCGTGGCGGGCGGCGAGGTGGTCGCGGACGGGCCGACGGCCGAGGTCGTGGTGTCGTCGCCGGCGTTCTCGCCGCAGGTCGCGAAGGTGCTCGCGCCGGAGCCGTGGCTCACGGTCGAGCAGGTCGAGGAGGCGCTGCGCGCATGACGTCCCGCCCCATCCGGCTCGGGCCCCGCTCGGTCGCCGCCCTCCTCCTGGTCTCGTTCGTGGGTCTCGTCGGCATCGGCTGGCCGCTGTTCGCCGACGCGGGCTCGGCCGTCACCGACCACGCCGCGGACGCCCCCTGGCTCTTCGCCCTCGTCCTGCCCCTCCTCATCGCGGTCGTCGTGGCCACGATCGCCGACTGCGGCATGGACGCGAAGGCCGTGGCGATGCTGGGGGTGCTCGCCGCCGTCGGGGCGGCGCTGCGGCCGATCGGAGCGGGGACCGCCGGTCTGGAGCCGATGTTCTTCCTGATGGTGCTGAGCGGCCGGGTCCTCGGCCCGGGCTTCGGCTTCGTCCTCGGCGCGGTGACGATGTTCGCGTCCGCCCTGCTCACGGGCGGTGTCGGGCCCTGGATGCCGACGCAGATGCTGGCGATGGGCTGGTTCGCGATGGGCGCGGGCCTGCTGCCGGGCCCGGACCGGCTGCGGGGGCGGCGTGAGCTGGTGCTGCTCGCCGCGTACGGCTTCGTGGCGGCCTTCGCGTACGGCACGGTCACGAATCTGTACGGGTGGGTGACCGTCGGCGGCATGGACCAGGCCGTCTCCTTCCAGCCGGGCGAGCCGGTGCAGGAGAACCTGGTGCGCTTCCTGGCGTACGTGATCGCCACCTCCCTCGGCTGGGACCTCGGCCGGGCCGTGCTCACCGTCGTCCTCACGATGACGGTCGGCGGCGCCCTCCTCCGGGCCCTGCGGCGGGCCACGCGGCGCGCGAACTTCGAGGCCCAGGTCACATTCGAGGGCCCCGGAACGGGCCCCCGGGGTGAGGCGCCTCATAGGACCCAGGTCACGTACGAGGTGGAATAGTAGGCCCGGACAGGCCTCTCGAATCACCCCAAAGACAGGCGCGAGCCCCGCAAACAGGGCACTCACGGCACTTCCGGGCGCGGGTCCTCCGGCCCGGGTCTCTCCGGCCACGTCCGAACCTTCCTCGTACCGGGGGTCATTGCACCGCCCCGCCGGATTTGTTTCTGTAGTGGACGTCGCCAGGCAGCCGGTGCTCAGGGCCTCTCGCCCAGGGCATCACGGCAGACCACACCAGGCAGGCCGGTTCCCCACCAGTTCCCGGTTCTCCGGGCTCTGGTTCCGGCATGCCGAAATCGCCCGGCGCGACCTTTGCCCCCGACGTTAGGTATGACGCTTTGTTCCGCTCGATCGCCACTCGCGCCGCCTCCCGCAAGAAGACCTTCGCCGTCTCCGCCGCCCTCCTTCTGGGCGCCTCGGGCGCGGTGCTCGGCAGCACGGGTTCGGCCTCGGCCGCCACCCCGCAGGAGATCGCCCGACAGATCGTGCCGCCGTCGCAGTTCGCGTCCTTCAGCAAGATCGTGGAGCACGAGTCCGGCTGGAACCACACCGCCACCAACTCGTCCAGCGGCGCCTACGGCCTGGTCCAGGCCCTGCCCGGCTCCAAGATGTCCTCCGCCGGTGCCGACTGGAAGACCAACCCGGCCACCCAGATCAAGTGGGGCCTGGAGTACATGAACGAGCGCTACGGCTCCCCGAACGGCGCCTGGTCCTTCTGGCAGTCCCACGGCTGGTACTAAGCCGACCCGGTAGCACCGCACCCAGCGCATCGCAGCAAGGCCCCGTCCTCCCTCAGCGGAGGAATCGGGGCCTGCGGCGTTTCCGGACCCGGACGGCCCGGGGCCGTACCGCGCGCCCCTACAGGCGCTGGATGATCGTGCCCGTCGCCAGCGCCCCGCCCGCGCACATCGTGATCAGCGCGAATTCCCTGTCCGTACGTTCCAGCTCGTGCAGCGCCGTGGCGATCAGCCGCGCCCCGGTGGCGCCCACCGGGTGCCCGAGGGCGATGGCCCCGCCGTTGACGTTGACCTTCTCCAGATCCTGGTCGAAGACCTGCGCCCAGCTGAGCACCACGGACGCGAAGGCCTCGTTGATCTCCACCAGGTCGATGTCCTTCAGCGACATCCCGGCCTTGCCGAGCACCGCCCGGGTCGCGTCGATCGGCCCGTCGAGGTGGTAGTGCGGGTCGGCGCCGACCAGGGCCTGGGCGACGATCCGGGCCCGCGGGCGCAGCTTGAGCGCGCGGGCCATCCGCTTGGAGGCCCACAGGAGCGCGCTGGCGCCGTCGGAGATCTGGGAGGAGTTCCCGGCGGTGTGGATGGCGGTCGGCATGACCGGCTTGAGCCCGCCCAGGACCTCCATCGTGGAGTCGCGCAGCCCCTCGTCCCGGTCGACGAGCCGCCACATGCCCTGGCCGGCGTGCTGCTCCTCCTCCGTCGTCGGGACCTGGACGGCGAAGGTCTCGCGCTTGAAGCGCTCCTCGGCCCAGGCGGTGGCGGCGCGCTCCTGGGAGAGCAGCCCGAGGGAGTCGACGCGCTCGCGGGTCAGCCCACGGCGGCGGGCGATGCGCTCGGCGGCCTCGAACTGGTTGGGCAGGTCGACGTTCCACTCGTCGGGCCAGGGCTTGCCGGGGCCGTGCTTGGACCCGGAGCCGAGCGGGACGCGGGACATCGCCTCGACGCCGCAGCTGATCCCGATGTCGATCACGCCTGCGGCGACCATGTTGGCGACCATGTGGCTGGCCTGCTGGGAGGAGCCGCACTGGCAGTCGACGGTGGTGGCGGCGGTCTCGTACGGGAGACCCATGGTGAGCCAGGCCGTGCGGGCCGGGTTCATGGACTGCTCGCCGGCGTGGGTGACCGTGCCGCCGACGATCTGCTCGACGCAGTCGGCGGGGATGCCGGTGCGGCCGAGGAGTTCGCGGTAGGTCTCCCCGAGGAGGTAGGCGGGATGGAGGTTGGCGAGGGCGCCTCCGCGCCTGCCGATGGGGGTGCGTACGGCTTCGACGATGACGGGTTCCGCGGCCATGTGAGCTCGTCCTCTCCTCGCCCGGGCTGGGGTGTCCCGGCACCCCGGCCGGTCGACGTCACGTAGAACTAGTACGCGTTCTAGTTCCGAGTGCAGTCTTATGACTGCTACCGCCGGTACGCAAGGGTCCGGGACGCAACAGTTCCCCCTCCTTCTCTTGCGACTTGTAGAACTCGTTACTACCTTTCCCGGCATCTTCTGATGGTCCGTCAGACAGTGGCCAGCCAAGGCCGGACAAGGCCGGACAAGGCCGGCCGTCATGGCCAGACAAGGGAGCGTGTTGCCGATGCCCTGCCCCCATCTCCCCGAAGGGTTCGACGCCACCGACCCCGATCTGCTCCAAAGCCGCGTCCCGTACCCCGAGTTCGCACAGCTGAGGCAGACCGCTCCGGTCTGGTGGTGCGCCCAGCCCCCCGGCGTCACCGGGTTCGCCGACACGGGCTACTGGGCCGTGACCCGGCACTCCGACGTCAAATACGTCTCCACGCACCCGGAGTTGTTCTCCTCCAACGAGAACACCGCGGTCATCCGCTTCAACGAGCACATCAACCGCGACCAGATCGAGGTCCAGAAGCTGATCATGCTCAACATGGACCCGCCCGAGCACAGCCGGGTCCGCCAGATCGTCCAGCGCGGCTTCACCCCGCGCGCCATCCGCAGCCTGGAGACCGCGCTGCGCGACCGGGCCCGCGCCATCGTCGCCGAGGCCAAGGCGGCCGCGGCGGCGCCCGGTTCGGACGGCGCCTTCGACTTCGTCACCCGGGTCGCCGTCGAACTCCCGTTGCAGGCCATCGCCGAACTCATCGGCGTACCGCAGGAGGACCGGGCCCGGATCTTCGACTGGTCGAACAAGATGGTCGCGTACGACGACCCCGAGTACGCCATCACCGAGGAGATCGGCGCCGAGGCCGCCATGGAGCTCATCGGCTACTCGATGAACCTCGCCGCCGCCCGCAAGGAGTGTCCCGCCAAGGACATCGTGTCCCAGCTCGTCGCCGCCGAGGGCCAGGGCAACCTGTCCTCCGACGAGTTCGGCTTCTTCGTGCTGCTGCTCGCCGTCGCCGGCAACGAGACCACCCGCAACGCCATCAGCCACGGCATGCACGCCTTCCTCACCCACCCCGGGCAGTGGGAGCTGTACAAGGCGGAGCGCCCGGCCACCGCCGCCGAGGAGATCGTCCGCTGGGCCACCCCGGTCGTCTCGTTCCAGCGCACCGCCACCCAGGACACCGAACTCGGTGGCCAGAAGATCAGGAAGGGCGACCGCGTCGGCCTCTTCTACTCCTCCGCCAACTACGACCCCGAGGTCTTCGAGAGTCCCGAGGTCTTCGACATCACCCGCGACCCCAACCCGCACCTCGGCTTCGGCGGCGGCGGACCCCACTTCTGCCTCGGCAAGTCCCTCGCCATCAAGGAGATCGAGCTGATCTTCGACGCCCTGGCGGACGAACTGCCCGACCTCACCCTCGCCGCCGACCCGCGCCGGCTGCGGGCGGCCTGGCTCAACGGCATCAAGGAGCTTCAGGTCAAGATGGCCTGAGCAGGGAGGCCCGAGCAAGGTCGCTTGAGCAGGGAGGCCTGAGCTAGGCGCCTGGGATGGGGAGGGGAGCGGCCGGAACCAGCCGCTCCCCCCGTACGTCCGAGCAGTCATGCGGGGGACACACCGACTTCTCAAGCGCCTTCTCACCATGCTCGGCGCGCTGCTCGCGCTCCAGCTCGGCTCGCTCGTCGCGCCGGCCTACGCCTGCGGCTGCGGCGCCATGGTCACCGACAGGATGGACCGGATCGGCGTCGACCGGGAGACCTCGGCCGTGCACTGGGACGCGCGGACCGGGACCGAGCGGATCGTCATGCGCTTCACCGTGCACGGCGACGCCGAGAAGGCCGCCTGGGTCATGCCGGTGCCGCACCGCGCCGACGTCGCCCTCGGCGACCCCGCGCTCTTCGAGCAGCTCGACGGGCTGACCGCGCCCGAGCGCCGGACCCGCGACTACTTCTGGCCGCGCAACCGCGACTGGCCCTTCTCCTCCGACGGCGACGGCGCCTCCGCCGGGGCCATGCCGGGCGCCGGACCCGGCGTCGGCGTCGGCGTCGTCGGCCGGGAACGCCTCGGCCCCTTCGACGTGGCGCGCCTGACCGCCACCGACCCGACCGCGCTCGGCGACTGGCTGCACCGCAACGGCTTCGAGCTCTCCGACCGGCTCGCCGGCGAACTGCGCCCGTACGTGGACCTGAAGTGGGAGTACGTCGCCGTCCGCCTCGCCCCCGAGAAGGCCGGCGAACCGCTGTACGGCGCCCTCGACCCGCTCCGAATCACCTTCGCCAACGACCGGCCCGTCTACCCGATGCGGCTGTCCCGGCTGGCCACCACTCCGCAGTCCCTGGGCCTGTACGTGCTCTCCGACCACCGCATGGAGCCGAAGGACGCCATCGGCGGCGCCGACCCCGAGGTGCTGTTCGCCGGCGCCGTCGACCGGCCCGACGGAGCGCTCGCCGAACTCACCGGCCCCGGCCGGGTGTTCCTCACCGCCGTCGACCAGTCCTTCCCCCGGCCCGCCCTCATCAGCGGCGACCACGAGCTCGTCCGGGCCGCCGCCGACACGCCGTACCGCGAGGTGATCTGGAAGGACCGGCTGTGGAGGGTCGGCGGCGTCCCGGTCTGGCTGCTCACCGTCACCGGCACGGTCCTGCTGCTCGCCGCCGCCGGACTCGCCGTCGCGCGAACCCGGCGCCGGGGCCGGCAGGACCGCCCGCGGCCCGACGCATCCGGTGTACGTTCGGCCGCATGACCACCCCTGACCATGACCAGCCTCAATGGACCGCCGTCGACACCTACTTCACCGATCTGATCGCCCCGGGGGACGAGGCGCTGACCGCGGCCCTCGCCGACTCCAAGGCCGCCGGCCTGCCCGAGATCGCCGTCGCCCCCAACCAGGGCAAGCTCCTCAACCTCCTTGTCGCCACGCAGGGCGCGCGGAACGTCCTGGAGATCGGCACCCTCGGCGGCTACAGCACCATCTGGATGGCCCGCGCACTGCCCGCCGACGGGCGGCTGGTCACCCTGGAGTACTCCCCCGCGCACGCCGAGGTCGCCCGCGCCAACATCGCCCGGGCCGGCCTCGCCGAGACCGTCGAGGTGCGCGTCGGCGCGGCCCTGGACACCCTGCCGCTCCTGGAGAAGGAGGGCGCGGGCCCGTTCGACTTCGTCTTCGTCGACGCCGACAAGGTCAACAACCCGCACTACGTGAGCTGGGCGCTCAAGCTCTCCCGCCCCGGAACGCTGATCGTCGTCGACAACGTCGTCCGGAACGGAAAGATCGCCACCGAACACCCCGACGACCCGGCGATCACCGGCACCCGCGAGATGTTCGACCTGATCGCCCGCGAGCCCCGCCTCGACGCGACCGCCGTCCAGACCGTCGGCACCAAGGGCTACGACGGACTGCTCCTGGCCCGCGTCCTCCGCTGATCCCCGCACTGCGGACGGGTCCCTCCCGGACAGGGCTTTCGGCCCTGTCCGGTACGGAGGCCCGCGTGCCTATGCTGCCGGTATGAGCATCGTGAAGATCAACGTCCTGACCGTGCCCGCCGAGCAGCGCGAGCTCCTGGAGCAGCGCTTCGCCGCGCGGGCCGGTGCCGTGGAGAACTCGGACGGGTTCGAGTGGTTCGAGCTGCTCCGGCCGCTGGAGGGCACGGACGAGTACCTCGTCTACACCCGCTGGCGCAGCGAGGAGGACTTCCAGGCCTGGATGAACGGGCCACGGAAGGCCGCCCACGAGGGCGGCGGCGAGCGCCCGAAGCCCGCCGCGACCGGCTCCACCCTGTGGTCCTTCGAGGTCGTCCAGCAGGCATCCCCCAAGAACTGAGCTGCGGGCCGGGTCATGCGCGTCCCAGAATGACGCGCATGACCTGGACCTTCACCACCGAGCGCGTCGACACCCCGGACGCCACCGCCCTGCGCCGCGACTACTACGGCGACGTCGCCGGCCGCTACTGGCAGCGGCCCGCCACCGAGGCGGAGATCGACGAGGGTCTGACGGACGACGGGGTCGAGCTGCTCGTGCCGCCCACCGGGCAGTTCCTGGTGGCGCGGTACGAGGGCGAGCCGGCCGGCTGCGGCGGGGTGCTGCTCCTCGACGCGGAGCGCGCCGAACTCACCCGGATCTTCGTGCGCCACGCGTACCGGGGCGAGGGCGGGGCCGGGCCGCTGCTCGGGCACCTGGAGGACGCGGCCCGTGCCCTCGGCGCCCGCCGGATGGTCCTGAACACCCGCCTCGACCTGGTGGAGGCGCGGGCGCTGTACACGCGGCACGGCTACGCCGAGATCCCCGCGTACTGCACCGGCCCGTACATGCAGATCTGGTACGGCAAGCAGCTGTAGGCCTCCTCCGTCTCCTCCACTCCCCCACCCTGGGGCGTTTGCACCGTTATGGCCTGCCGAAGGGCGCGGGTGGGCACAGGCGTTCACCTCGCCGCCAGGGCCGGGCTGCATAATCGCTCGCAGTTGAACCGGGGAGGGGACCCAACGATGTCCGGACACGTCTGTCCTGAATGCGGTGTACACAGACCTGGCTGCGCCTGCGAGCGAGCGCAGGCGCAGGCCGCGGCGATGGCCGCGGCCGAGGACTTCGACCCGCTGCGCATCCGGCCGTACGTGACACTGGCGGACGGCAGGCCCGGGGACGGACTCGGGGACGAGACGGCCGTGCTGCCGCCGGTGGCGCCCCCGCCGGCTCCTCCGACGCCTCCGATGGCCCCTCCGATGGCGCCTCCGGTCGCACCTGTGCCGCTCGCGGGGCCGCTGCCGCCCGAGGCGGCGCCCGAGGTGTCCGGGGCGTCTGAGGTGTCCGAGGCGTCCGAGGTGCCGCAGGCAGTGGCGGCCGGTTCGGGCGGGGGGCCCGAGACCATGCGCCTGCTGCTGCCGGGGACGGCGCCTGAGCTCGTGTACGAGGGCGGGGCCCTCTACGGGTACGAGGCAGGACCCGGATACGACCCGGAGTACCCGGACGAGGGCCCCGTGCACACGCTGGCGTACGCCCCCGAGGGGCGCGGCCGGCGTGGCCGGGGGCGGGGCAGGGCCCGTACCGGAGTGATCGCGGGAGTGGTCGCGGTCGCCGTGGTCGGCACCGCCGCCCTGGCCGCCGCGCTCATCGGCGGCGACGAGACCGACGACCGGGCCGGCGTGCCCGAGGTCACCACCAGCGCGTCCGACAACGTGGCCGTCTCCGAGGCCCCCACGCCCACCCCCTCCGAGTCGGCGAGCACGTCCGCGACCCCGAGCCCGACCGCCACCGGTTCGCCGTCCCCGGCGGCCACCCGCGCCAAGCCCACGGCGACCGCACCCGCCGCCCCGCCCCGTACGGCGACCGCGACACCGACCCGCCCGAGCAGCGCCCCCTCGACGGCCGCGACCCTGCGGATCGGCTCCAGCGGCGCCGACGTGAAGGACCTCCAGCTGCGCCTGCGCCAACTGGGCCTCTACAGCGGGCCGATCAACGGCGAGTACGGCCGGAAGGTCGAGCACGGGGTCGAGGTCTTCCAGTCGTACATGTACATCGAAGAGGACCCCAAGGGGGTCTACGGGCCCAGCACCCGCACCGCCCTGGAGGGCGCGACGAGCAACAGGGACGGCAGCTCGGGCGACGGCAGCTCGGGCGACGGCGGCTGGGGTGGCGGCGGCTGGGGATAGGCCGAGGCGAGTCGGGCGCCGGCCGGGATGGGGACCGGGGCGGGGACCGAGGCGGGGACCGGCACGCGGACCGGCATGTGGACGGACTTGGCGGGCCTCCACCTCGTTTTGTATCGTGGAGGAACAAAGTGGCCCCGCCCGCACCCCCTGACCGGCGGGCGGGACCGCTTCGTACCGTCACGCCTCATCTCCGACACCCCTCCTGGAGATCCCCGATGACCGCCACCACCCCGGCGTCGTTCACCGCCCGCGCCCTCCTGCTCGACATGGACGGCACGCTCGTCAACTCCGACGCCGTGGTGGAACGCTGCTGGCGCCGCTGGGCCGAGCGGCACGGGCTCGACCCGGACGAGGCCCTGAAGGTGGTGCACGGGCGCCAGGGGTACGCCACGATGGCCGTCCTCCTCCCGGACCGCCCGATGGCCGAGAACCACGCGGACAACCGGGTCATGCTCGCCGAGGAGACCGCCGACCTCGACGGGGTCGTCCCGGTGCCGGGCGCGCCCGCGTTCATGGCCGCGCTCGCGGACCTGCCGCACGCCCTGGTGACCTCGGCCGACCGGGCGCTGTCCGAGGCCCGGATGGGCGCGGCCGGACTGCCGATGCCGGAGACCCGGATCACCGCCGAGTCCGTCGGCGCGAGCAAGCCGGACCCGGAGGGCTTCCTGAAGGGCGCGGCGGCGCTGGGCTTCGAGCCGGCCGACTGCGTGGTGTTCGAGGACTCCGAGGCCGGCATCCGGGCGGGCCGCGCGGCCGGCATGCGGGTGGTGGGCGTGGGGCCGCGGGCCGCCGCCTTCGCGCCCGACGTCCATGTCGCGGACCTGGCCGGCGTACGGATCGAGTCGGCGGCGGACGGCTCGCTCACGCTGCACTTCGCGCGCGCCTGACGCCGCGCCGCGGCCTGAAACCCGCAGGGCGGCCCGTACCGACGTACGGGCCGCCCCTTCGCGTACCCGCGCACACCCACCCCGCCCCCACCCCCCTGAACCCTCCGCGTCACCCGAACTTCCACGCAGCCAGGGCACGTCACACCCCTTGATGTGACGTGTTCATGTCGCCACTCTGTTACCTGGCGCACCCCTCACAGAAACCAGGCGCCGCCACGATGACCGGGCCGCCCGGCATCCGGGGCCGCGCCCCGGGTGGGCCGGTCGCGGCCAAGGTCCCCCCACCCCAAGGGAGTTCGCATGACCGCCGCCAGTGTCTACGCGCGTCGAACCGCCGTCCTCGCCGCCACCGCCGCCCTGACCGTCACCGGCCTCCTCGCCACCGCCCCGGCCGCCCAGGCCTCCCCGCCCACCCCGGTCAGCGCCGCCACCGCGCGCACCTACCTCGCCTCGCTCACGGTGAAGGCGGAAGGTTCCTCCACCGGCTACAGCCGCGATCTCTTCCCCCACTGGATCACCCAGTCCGGTACCTGCAACACCCGCGAGGTGGTCCTCAAGCGCGACGGCGTGAACGTCGTCACGGACTCCAACTGCGCCGCCGTGAGCGGCAGCTGGTACTCGGAGTACGACGGCGCGACCTGGACGCTCGCCTCCGACCTCGACATCGACCACGTCGTCCCGCTCGCCGAGGCCTGGCGCTCGGGCGCCAACTCCTGGACCACCAGCCGCCGTCAGTCCTTCGCCAACGACCTGACCCGCCCGCAGCTCATCGCCGTCACCGACAACGTCAACCAGTCCAAGGGCGACCAGGACCCGGCGGAGTGGCTGCCCTCGCGCACCGCGTACCGCTGCACCTACGTCCGGATGTGGGTGCAGGTGAAGTACTACTACGGCCTCAGCGTCGACTCGGCCGAGAAGAGCGCCCTGCAGTCGGTGCTGAACGGCTGCTGAGTTCACGCTGGGCTGCTGAGCTCGCGCGTCTTCCGCAGACTTCTTGTTGAACTTGCAAGCATTGGTGAGGGCTGCCTAATCTGAGGACTCATCGGTTCCGTCCCCCCACGGCCCGTGCCACCCCGGCACGGGTCAGACCGAAGGAGTCCTTCGCCCCCATGAATGCGCTCGCGAGCCGTCTCAACCAGGCCCAGCCCTACGCGCTCGGCCTGTTCCGGATCGTCGTCGGCCTGCTCTTCGCCTGCCACGGCGCCGCCTCCCTCTTCGGCTGGATCGGCGGCGCCGGTGGCAGCGGCGCCACCATCCCCGGCGGCACCTGGCCGGGCTGGTACGCGGCGGTCATCCAGCTCGTCGCGGGCGGCCTGGTGCTGCTCGGCCTGGGCACGCGCGGCGCGGCGCTCATAGCCTCCGGCTCGATGGCGTACGCGTACTTCGACGTGCACCAGTCCGAGGCGCTGTTCCCGCTCCAGAACGGCGGCGAGTCCGCGGCCATGTTCTGCTGGGCCTTCCTGCTGCTCGTCTTCACCGGCCCGGGGGCGCTGGCGCTCGGCGGCCTGTTCGGCGCGGGCGGCGCGAGCGGCGCGGGACGCGCCGAGGACCGTACGGAGGAGAAGCCCGCACGCGCGACGGCGTGAGGACGCCCGGGAGGCCTCCAGGCGTCATGCGTCAGACGCCAGACGCCAGGCGTCACGCGTCACGCGTCACGCGTCAGGCTTCAGGCTTCATGACCGGGGCCGGGAACCGCTGGGGCGGTTTCCGGCCCCGGTCGGCGTCCTGGCGGGGTCGCCCGCGTAGGCTCTGGCTCCGTGAACGTGCTCGACAGCACGGGGTGGTCACTGCCGTCACTGACCGCGGGCCCGTGGATCTACGCGGCGGTGATGACGTCGATCCTGCTCGACGTCTTCCTGCCGGTACTGCCGAGCGGGATCCTGGTGGTCACGGCGGCCACCGCCGCCTCGGCGGCCTCGGCATCGGCGGCCGGTGCCGTGGGCATGGCGGGCGCCGCCACCGTCCCGTACGCCCCCGCCCTGCTCCCGCTGCTGCTCTGCGCGGCCTGCGCCTCGGTGCTCGGCGACCTCGCCGCGTACCGCCTGGCCCGGCGCGGCGGCGGCAGCCGGCTGGGCCGCGCGGTGGCCCGCTCGCGCCGCCTGAGCGCGGCGCAGGAACGTCTCGGCGAGACGCTTGAGCGCGGCGGCGGACTGCTCGTCGTGCTCGCCCGGTTCGCGCCCGCCGGCCGCTCGGTGGTCTCCCTCGGCGCGGGTGCGACAGGGCGACGGCTGCGCGACTTCCTGCCGTGGTCGGCGCTCGCGGCGGCGATCTGGGCGACGTACGGCGTGGGGCTCGGCTGGCTCGGCGGCCGGTGGCTGGGCGCGACCTGGCTGGGCGCCTGCGTCCCGGTGCTCGCGCTCTTCCTGGCGGGCTCGCTCGCGGCCTATGTCATACGGCGTCCGGCTGCGGCTCCGGCGCCTGCGGGCTGACCGGGTGCGGGTGCGCCCCGCGGACGTGCAGATCGGCGAGGAGGTGCGCGGTGGCCTCGGCGACCTGGTCCACGGCGCGGTCGAAGACCTCGCGGTTGTGGGCGGCGGGCGCGCGGAAGCCGGAGACCTTGCGGACGAACTGCAGCGCGGCGGCGCGGATGTCCTCCTCGGTGGCCTCATGCGGCAGGGCGGGCGGGCGGAGAGTCTTGATGCTGCGGCACATGTCTCCAGTGTGACGCGCCCCACTGACAACAGCCGCTCGCCCGTCGTCAGCTCAGGCCCCGCCGGCTCCGGGCGTTGATCTCGGCGGCCCGGGCCCGCAGCTCCCGCATCGGAGTCGCGGGCTGGACGTCGGCGGGCTCGGCCTCCCACTCGGGGCCGCCGTGGACGGGCCGGATCAGGAAGCGTCCGGCGACGGCGTCGACGTAGAAGCCGACCCGCCCGGTGGCCGTGTCCCGTACGAGGTCACCGACCTCGGGCTCTGACTTCACACATCCCTCCCGTCCGTCCCTTCCATCTCTCCGGAGATCAGATGGATACACCCAGCGAAGCCCTGGCGTCGCGCTCTGTCAACGCATCTCTAGAGATGTCCCCCGAAGGATGGATCACCCGCGCGGGGCGCCCCACCGCTGCTCACCGCCTCGCGGAGGCTCGCCGTAGGGTGTCCCGCATACGGAAGGGAGTGGTCCACGCATGACTGACCCGGACAGCGGTCGTCGGCCCAAGTACCAGCGGATCGCCGACGAGTTGAGAACCGCGATCCAGTCGGGCAGCTTCGCGCCCGGCGACCGGCTCCCCGGCGAGAACGATCTGATGGCCACCTACGACGTGGCCCGGATGACCGCCCGCCAGGCCCTGTCCGTCCTGCGCAACGAGGGCCTCGCGGAGGCCCGCAAGGGCGCCGGCGTCTTCGTCCGCGCCTTCCGCCCGCTGCGCCGCCGGGGCATCCCGCGGCTCGCGCACGACCACTGGGGCAGCGGCCGCTCGGTGTGGTCGGCGGACATCGAGGACCGCGCACTGGTGATCGACCAACTGGAGGTGACCCCGGCCGCCCCGGCGGGCGCGCGGGTGGCCCGGGTGCTCGGCCTGGACTCGCCGGACGCGCCGGTGTGCGTACGCAGCCGCCGCTTCGTGCTCGACGAGCGCCCGGTGCTGCTCTCCGTCTCGTACCTCCCGGCGGCGCTCGCCGAGGGCACCGCGATCGCCGAACCCGAGACGGGCCCCGGCGGCACCTACGCCCGCCTCGCCGAACTGGGCCAGGGCCCCGTCCACTTCCGCGAGGAGATCCGCTGCCGCATGCCGACGGCCGAGGAATCGACCCGCCTCGCCCTGGAGTTCGGCACCCCGGTCATCCTGATCGGCCGAACGGCCCTGACGGAGGCGGGAGTCCCGGTCGAGCTCAACGAGATGACGCTCGACTCGGCGTCGTACGTCCTGGAGTACGACTTCCGCGCCTAGGCCCCCTTCTGGGCGGGAAGTCCGTACTGCTGGAGCTCCGAGTTGACCTGCCCGCCCAGTGTCATGACATTGAGCGTCGCCGAGTTCTCACTGGCGATGGCCTTCTCCACGCGCGCGACGAGCGTCGTGAAGGCGTCCCGCTCGGACTGCCCGTGATACGGGCCGACCCGGGCGGCGAAATAGACCCGCTCATGCCCGAGGAGCTGCTCGGTGGAGCGGTAGTTCTTCCACTGCTCCCGATACCGGTACACGCTCTCCAGCGACACCGACGCCACCACGACCACACTGATCACGGTCGCCGTCACCCGCGCGAACCCCAGATCCAGATTCACCAGCACGGGCACGAGCGCGGCCCCGACGACGGACACGGTCCGCATCCGCAGATGCATCGCCTTCATCTTCGTCGCCTTGCGGTCGTACCACTCCTGATACTGACCGAGCCGCTGATCGACATACCCCTGCGGCGTCATCTCCCCGCCCGCCACCAGCACTTCGGGCCCGTCCCCCATGTCTTCCATACTCCGGAGTACACCGGGGCCGCCGCGGGCACGTCAAGCGGAGTGGCGACCGGCCGCTCCCGACCGAGCCTCGGCCCCAGTATCGCCCCAGGAGCACTCGCCGCGCCTACGCCTTGCTTGAGCAGACGATCTCGGTCCAGGTCGCCTGGAGATCACCGCAGACAATGATCAGCGTGCCCTCCCAGCAGGCGATCTCATGACTGCAGCCGTCCCCGTACGGCAGGATCTCATCGAGAATCACGGCGCCGAGATCCGTCCCCTGGCCCTCGTCGGCGGGGAGGACGACGAAGCGGCCCCCTCCCGTGACCGTCCGCGCCCACCGATGACGAGGGCCCCCGCCGATCTCGGCGGGGGCCCTCGTCATCGGTGGGCGCGGACGGTTTCGAACCGCCGACATCTGCTTTGTAAGAGCAGCGCTCTACCCCTGAGCTACGCACCCGTGAAGTGAAGCAACAGCGTACATGGCGGACGGGTGGGGACCGCAAACGGATGGGGGTGGGGCGGTGGGGTGAACCGGTGGGGGGCGTGTGGGCGTCTGTCCGGGGTGGGAGGATTGGAGCGATCGGGGATGTGGTGAGACGGCACGGGGAGAGGGCGACGTGAGGGCGAGCGAGGGCAGGGGCACGGCGGCGTCCGGGAACGGTGGCATGCTCCGGTTGTCGCTCGTGTTGCCGTTGCTCGTCGGGGCGCTGCTGCCGCAGGCGTTGGCCGGGGGCGGGGGCGGCGGGGGGCGGCGCTGGTTCGGGGGGCGGGACGAGAGCCGGCGGGCCGAGGCGCAGGCGGCGAAGGACGCCGCGGCGGCCGCTTTCTACGAGCTGGACACCGCGCAGCGCGGGCTGCGGATCTCCATCGAGACGATCAGCGCCGTGGACGACTCGGCGGACGCCCGCCGCGCTGTCGACGGTTTCGCGGCGCTCGGGCGGCGGATCGACGAGGTCAGCCATACGTACATCACCGCCGTCGACGCGCATGATCTGGACCGGGTCGAGCTGGACGCGGCGACCGCGGGGCGGGCGCGGGGCGAGCTGGAGCGGGCCAAGGCGGAGCTCACACGGGTCAAGGGGGAGCTGGAACGGTTCGAGGAGGGGCTCGCGCCGCTGCTCGACCGGGCCGAGACGCAGCTCGCCCGGCTCGCGCCCGCCGTGGAGCGGGCGCGGCAGGCGCTCCGGAACGCGAGCACCGCTCTCGACGCGGTGCGGGAGGCCGGTTTCCGGGCCGACGACCTCGCCACCCGGCTCGCCCGCCTCGGGCCCGAGCTCACCCGGCTCAACGAGGGCGCCGGGCGGCACGGCGTCACCGAGACCCTGCAGCGCGCCGACACCGTGCTGCGCGAGGCGGAGGCCGTACGGGCCGAGGCCGAGCGGGTGCCCGAGCGGGCCGCCGAGATCGACAAGCGGCTCGTGTCGCTGCGGACCCGCGCGCAGGCGCTCGCCACCCGCGCCGCCGGGGTCGAGCCCGTCCTGTCCGAGCTGCGGCGCCGTTTCTCCGCCGCCTGCTGGCAGGACCTCCAGCATGTGCCGGAGCAGGCGGCCACCGCCTCCCACCAGGCCGAGGAGCGGCTCGCGGAGGCGGCGAAGGCCCGCGCCGAGCAGCGCTGGCCGGACGCCACCTCGCTGCTGTCCACCGCCCGCGCCCTGCTCAACACCGCCGACGAGGGCGTCTCCGCGGCCGGTGACCGGCTGCGCCGGCTGAACGCCGTCGCCAAGGACCCGCAGGCGGAGATCGCGCGTGCCCGCTTCGCCGTACGGGACGCCCAGCGGCTCGCGATGGCCGGGCGCAGCACCCCCGAGCCCCGGCACGCCCGCCCGCTCGACGAGGCCGTGGGCCGGATCGACCGGGCGGTGGCCTCGCTCGACAACGAACGGCACCCCGACTACTGGGCCTTCCTGACCGAGCTGGAGGCGATCCGCGAGACCGCCGCCCAGGTCGTCGAACGCATTCGTGAGGAGCGCGGCAAGCCGTGAGCGGCAAGCCGTAACCTGTGGCCATGCCTCGTTACGAGTACCGCTGCCGCACCTGCGGAGACACCTTCGAGCTCAGCCGCCCGATGGCCGAGTCCGCCGCCCCCGCCGCCTGCCCCGCCGGGCACGACGACACCGTCAAGCTGCTCTCGGCCGTGGCCGTGGGCGGGACCGCGGCGCAGAGCAAGCCGGCCAGCGGTGGCTGCTGCGGAGGCGGCTGCTGCGGCTAGCTGTCCAGATACCTCAGCACCGCCAGGACCCGCTTGCTGTAGCCCTCGCTCCGGCCCGTCAGCTCCAGCTTGTCGAAGATCGCGTTGATGTGCTTCTCCACCGCGCTCTGCGGCACGTGCGGCCGGGCCGCGACCGCCGCGTTGGTGTGGCCCTGGGCCATCGCCGCCAGGACCTCGTTCTCGCGCGGGGTCAGGCGGGCCAGCGGGTCGGTGTGGGTGGAGCGGGCGAGGAGGCGGCGGACGACCTCCGGGTCGAAGGCGGTGCGGCCCTCGCCGATCCGTTCCAGGGCCTCCAGGAACTCGTCGACCTGCGCCACCCGGTCCTTGAGCAGGTAGCCGACTCCACCTGATCCATCCACCAGGAGCTCGGTGGCGTTGCGCTTCCCAGCGGAAAACCGCACCGGATCCTGCCGAAGACCACACCCGATCCTGCGGTCGCCCCCCTAGGTGGTCAGGCCGGGTCCGGGAGCGCGGCGGGCGCGCCGTTGACCCGCGTCGGGGAGTGCTCCCGCGCCGCGGCCCGGAACGCGCGGACGATCTCCTCGCCCGCCGTGACGCCCCGCTGGGCCAGCGCCGTGACGTGCGGCGCGCCCCAGTCGGTGTCGGCGAGTTCGCCGTGGCCGGGGCGCCAGGCGCGGTCGGCGGCGAGCAGCAGGTCGGCGTCGAGGAGGGAGTCGCCGGCGGCGAGGGTGAGGGTGGCGCCGGTGCGGCGGGCGACCTCGCGCATGGCCGCGCTCTTGGTGAGCGGGCGGGGCACCGCGTACACCTTGCGGCCCTGCAGCGAGACGGTCCAGCCGCGCTCGCCCGCCCACGCGGTGAAGCGGTCGAGCCAGTCCTGCGGGAGGCGTTCGCGTTCGACGACGAGGTAGGCGAACAGGTCCTCGGCGACCCGGTGCTTGCGCACCCAGGACAGGTCGGTGGTGGCGGTGAGGTAGGCGCGGACCTCGGAGAGGGGTGCGCAGGCCTCGGCGACCCGGCGCAGGACGCCGGCGTGCCACTCGGGGTCGGAGACGCCGTCGACGAGCAGGTGCCCGCCGTTGGCGCAGATCGCGTACTTCGGTGCCGGGGCGTCGCCGAGCAGCCGGATCCGCTGGTACTGCTTGCGGGTGCGGGTGGTGGTCGGCACGAAGACCGTCTCGGCGGCGAGCGCGCGCAGTTCGGCGGCGGCGCGCTCGGTGACGTACGAGAGCGGCTTGGCCTCGTGCACCTCGACGCACAGCAGGCGCGGGGCCTGCGGGTCGGGCATGCCGAGGGCGAGGGCGCCGCTGGAGTAGATGAGGGTGCGGTCGAGGTCGCTGGCGACGAGGACCGAGGAGTTCACGGTGGGCGCGCCGGTGCCGGTCACTGGGACACCACCGCCTTGCCGTCGGCGCCGGTGGCGCCGCGGGTGAACCGGGGGTGGATCAACCCCACGCAGCTGTACGGCAGTTCGTCGACCTCCTCGACCGGCACGCCGCGCTGTTCGGCGAGCAGCCGTACGTGGGCGAGGTCGGCGCCCGCGCCCCGCTTGGCCAGGATCTTCCAGGGCACGCGGCGCAGCAGGACGCGGGTCGTCTCGCCGACGCCGGGCTTGACCAGGTTCACGTCGTGGATGCCGTACTCCTCGCTGATCCGCTCCACGGCCGCCCAGCCCTCCCAGGTGGGGGTGCGGTCGGCGGCGAGGAGCTCCTTGACCTCGGTGTCGACTCCGTCCGCGACCTCGTCGAAGCGGGCGGCGACGGCGTCGAGGAAGGCGGTGGACACATCGGCGCCGGCCAGTTCGCGGTAGAACTTGGCGCCGTGGAAGTCGTGCGGGCCGACCAGGTCGGCGCGCAGCACGGTGCGCGATATCAGGCCGGAGACGGTGGAGTTGAGGCACGCGGAGGGGATGAGGAAGTCCTCGCGGGTGCCGTAGGTGCGGACGCAGGAGCCGGGGTCGGCGAGCACCGCGATCTCCGGCACGAAGCCGCCGGATCCGTCCTCCTTGCCGTCCTCCTTGCCGTCCCCCTTGCCGAATTCCTTGCCGAACTCCTTGATGGCATCGGCGAGTTCGCGGGTGATGGCGCCCTTGCCGGTCCAGCCGTCGACGAACACGACGTCGGCCGGGTCGTGGTGCTCGGCGAGCCAGCGCAGCGCGTTGGCGTCGATGCCGCGGCCGCGGACGATGGACACCGCGTAGTGCGGCAGGTCCACGCCGTGCCGGTGCTGCGCCCAGCGGCGCATCAGCACGCCGACGGGGGTGCCGGCCCGGGCGAGGGAGACGAGGACCGGGCGCGGGCCCCGTTCGGCGAGCACCGTCTCGGTGACGGTTCCGACCGCCCGGGCGATCCGCGCGGCGGAGGCGTCGAGGGCGGAGGTGTAGAGCTCCTGGTAGCGCTCGCTCGGCTGGTACTCGACGGGCAGCGACTCCGCGTAGTGCGCGCCGCCGCTCTGGATGGCCTCCTCGCGCTCCTCGGTCGGAGCCTCGAGTTCCACGTCCGAGAGGTCCTGGAGCAGCCAGCCGACCTCTTCCGGCGCGTAGGAGGAGAAGGCGGGGCCGCGGAGGGGCTCGGGCAGCATGGAGCTCCTTTCGGGAGCTTCGGGGGCTTCGGGAGCTTCGGAAACTCGGGGGACGTACGACGGTACGACGGCCAGCACGACGTGCGGGATGTGCGCGGCGAGCTGGGCGAGGAGTCCGTCCGGCGCGTGCAGTTCCGGGGTGTCGGCGACGGTGTCGACGACGGCGACGACCGCGTCGAAGCCGCCGCCCGCGACGTTGTAGGCGTACCGCTCGCCGGGGCCGTCGGCGGGCTCGTCGTGCGCGGGGAAGACCAGCCGGGTCCTTATCGCGTAGCCGGGGTCGTCGACGGCGAGGACGGGCGAGCGGGTGGTGGTGGAGTAGCGGACGTCGGTCCCGGCCCGCTCCAGGGCGAGGGCGAGCCGCAGCGGCGCGTACATCAGCTCCTCGAAGCCGAGGACGAGGACGCGCCGGGCGCCGCCGAGGGCCTCGGTCAGGCGCTCGGTCATGGCGGGCAGGGCGTCGTTCAGGGCCACCGCGTGGGCGGGGGTGAAGCCGTGCCGGCCGCCGTCCGGCACGCCGGCGGGCCAGCCGAGGTCGACCCGTACGGGTGCGGGTACGGATCCCGTACGGGGCCCCCTGGGCTGCTGCGGGACGGACACGGACGCGAAGGCGGAACCGGTGGCGGCCGCCGGCTCGTGGGCGGTGACGAGCGCCTGCCCCTTCGCGAGGACCCCGTCGGGGAGCCGTACGGTGCCGGTCGCGCCGGCCACCAGGTCGATGCGGGCGCCGATCTCGCGGCCGAAGGCCTCCAGGCGGCCCAGGTCGGCCGCCGAGCGCATGTCGACCAGGGCGACGACCACGTACCGCTCGCGCGGATAGCGCTCGTGCAGGTCACGGATGGTGTTGAGGACCGTGTTGCCGGTGGAGAACTCGTCGTCGACGAGGACGAGCGGGCCGGGGGCGGACAGCAGCTCGGGGTCCTCGGGGAGGAGCAGGTGGGAGGTGGCGTGGGAGTGGGACTCCTCGAAGCCGCCGGCGGTGGCGGCCCCCTCGACGGGGCGCCGCGTGGAGTGCAGATAGCGCGCGAAGCCCAGGCCGTCGGCGACGGAGTGGCCGAGGCCGGTGGCCGTCTCGGCGTAGCCGAGGACCACGCTGCGGGCGGCCTCCGCGGGGCCGAGGAGGTCCCGTACGCGCAGCCCGAGGGCGTAGCCGTGCCCGTGCACGACGCTCGGCCGCTGCGGCACGTGCTTGCCGAGCACGTTGGAGACGAGCAGATGGGCCCGCTTCGGGTTGCGGCGCAGGGCCAGGCCCAGCAGGTCGGGCAGCTTCTCGTCGCCGATCAGTTCGACGCCCAGTCGCTCCGCGACCCAGGTTCCGGTCCACACCACGTCGTTGTCGTCCCTTCGTCAGCTGTCGGTCCGGCCGGCGGTCAGCCGGCGAGTCCCGCGGTGAGCAGCTCCACGAAGCCGACGTCCTCGCGGGCCACGCCGAAGACCTCGGCGCGCCGCAGGATCCGCTCGGCCCACGCTCGGTGGGGCTTCACCTCGTTCATCTTGTTCGTGTACGCGGAGCGAAGCACCCCGCCACCGCCGCGTTCCGGCCGCAGGATGTCCTGGGCGTCGCTGAACTCCTCGTGGGTGACCACGGAGAGCGCGTGCACCGGCACCACGTGGGTGGGGTGGATGCAGGTCTTGCCGAGCAGACCGTTGGCGCGGTCGAGTTCGATCTCGCGCAGCAGTCCGTCGATGTCGTGCTCGATGAGCGCGGTGCGCAGGTCCTCGGCGCGGCCTTCCAGGAAGGGGCTGCGGCGCAACTGTGGCTTGAACATGCGCTCGCCGGTGCGGAAGTACTCCCAGACGGGGCCGGTGATGGTGAAGCCGGTGCCGTCGGATCGGCCGAGGACGTTGACGACGTCGCCGATGACGGCGGCGACGATCTGGACGTCGTAGGCGGTCATGTCGGGCGAGCGGCGCAGCCCGTAGTTGGAGCAGAAGTCGGTGACGCCGAGGCGGAGCGCGAGGATCCGCTCGCGGTACTTGTCGGTGAGGGCGGCGATGCCGGCCAGGGTCTCGGCCCGGGTCTCCAGGTGGAGCAGTTCGGGGGACTCCAGGACGGGCATGGCGAAGAGCCGGCGGCCGCAGGCGCGCTCGGCGACGTCGAGTGCTTCGAGGAAGGCGCGGCCGCGGCTCTCGGTGAACTTGGGCAGTACGAATCCGGACAGCAGCCGGACCGTCTCGCCGAGCCGGGCGACCAGGTCGGTGATCTGCCGGGGCTCGCGGACCCGGATGAAGAGCAGGGGCAGGTCGGGGTCGGTGCCGGGGTCGGAGTCGGGGGCGGTGTCCGGGTCGTCGGAGGCCTCGCCGCCGCCCGCCGCGAGCTCGGCGAACTGGTGCACCAGGTTGGCCTCACCGGCCTCGACCTCGGAGTCGCTGATCGAATCCTCCAGGCAGAGCACCATGGAGACGACTCCGCGGGCGGCCTGCTTGCGCACGTCGGCGGCGAGCCGGGGCCGGGTGGCCGGGCTGTAGAGGGTGGCGCCGAGCGCGGTGGCGAGCGTGGGTGCGGGCGAGTCCGCCGTGAAGGCGGCGGGCTCCTGGTGGAACAATCCGGACCGCGTTGCGGCCGGGATGTGCCCGAAATGACGCATTGTTCTCCCCCGACTGCTTGGACGGCCCGGACGACATGTGGCCGGTAATAGTACGTAGGCAAGGGTGTCCATAGTTCCCCACGTGCGTGAAGTTCAGGTAACTCGTCCGCTTCCGGCCCCCCACGTTGTCCTGGAGGCGGGCGTGCAGGGAAGATGACGGGCATGACGCACGCGATGCTGAAGGGCTCCAACGTCCCTCTCGACACCGCGGCCGTACGGGCCGTGCTCCGCTGGACGCCGGGACCGGGCGTTCCCGACGTGGACGCCTCGGCCCTGCTGCTCGGCGTGGACGGGCGTGTGCGTTCGGACGAGGACTTCGTCTTCTACAACCAGCCGCGGCACCCTTCGGGGCTGGTCCGCCGCCTGGCGAAGAAGCGCGGCCCCGAGGGCCTGACGGACACCGTGGAGGCCGATCTGGGGGCCCTGGAGGCCTCGGTCGACCAGGTGGTGGTCGCGGCCTCCTCGGACGGGGGTTCCTTCCGGGCCGTGACCGATCTGCGGATCCTGCTGTACGACGCGGCGCCGGGCGCGGCGGGCGGCGAGCCGCTCGCGGTGTTCGACGTGTCGGCGGAGACCGGCGAGGAGACCGCGATCATCTGCGGCGAGCTGTACCGGCGCGGCGACGGCTGGAAGTTCCGGGCGGTCGGGCAGGGCTATCCGACCGGTCTGGTCGGGCTCGCGACGGACTTCGGCGTCTCGGTCGACGACGGGGCGGAGGGCGGCCCGGCCGCCGACGGCCCGGCCGCCGACGGCCCGGCCGCCGAGCCCGACCAGACCGGCGCCCCGGCGCACGACCCGGACGCGACGATGGTGCACCCGCCGGTCGAGGCCGCGCCCGGTGCGACGGCTCCGCCGGCGCCCACGGCGCCCCCAGTCGTACCGCCGCAGCCGGCCGCTCCCCCGGCGACGGCACCGGCCCCGGCGCCCGCGTACGGCTATCCGCAGCCTGTCGGGGCCCCGCCGCCGGCTCCGGCCTACGGCTACCCGCACGCGGCGCCCGAGTTCCGGATGCCGCCGATGGGCCCGCAGTTCGTCGGCCGCTGACGCGCGGGGGCGGGGCGCCCGGTCCGGATCCGGAGGAGACGGGAGACGGCCTCAGGTCTTGGACTTGTACCCGCGGCCCCATTGCAGGCCCCAGCCGTACAGCCGGTCCAGCTCGGCCTGGAAGCCGTAGACGAAGCGCACCTCGCGCCGGACGACCAGCTCGCCCTTGGTGTTCTCCAGGCTGAAGATCGCGCAGGAGCGGGCCTGCGGGGCGTGCTCGTCGAGCTCGATCTCGATGCGCGGGCCGTTGCTCGGGTAGAGCGTGGCCTTGGCGTGGGTGCGGTCGAAGGCCGGGGTCTGGTCGTAGATGTAGACGAAGAACAGCAGGCGCTTGATCTCGTCGCGGTGGTCGAGGTTGACGAAGATCGTCTCGCCGGACGGCGCGCCGAACCGGTCGTCGCCGCTGAGCTTCACGTACGGCGGCTCGTTGATGTCGCCGAAGAAGCCGCCGAGCGGCTGGACCACACCCTTGCTGCCGTCGGCCAGCTCGTAGAGACAGCCGAGGTCGAGGTCGACGTTGACCATGCCCTGGGTGTGCGCCTGCACCTCCTCGGGCTTGAAGAGCCGCAGCGGGTGCCGCAGCAGGCTGCTGGAGCCGCGAGGGCGGCCCTCGATGTCGGAGGTGCGCATCCGCCAGGAGAGGTTGACCCGGAGGTTGCCGGTGGCGGCGCCCTGCTGGGTGAGGGAGACGCTGGGCCGGCGGCGGGTCAGGTCGATGGAGCCCGAGGCGGATCCGCCCGCGTCGAACGGCTCCCCCCGGCCCGGAAAGAGATTGTCGAAGAAGCCCACGGCTCCGCACCCCCCACAGTCGGTCCCCTACGGTCCACCCCGGCCCGTGCGCACACACGCCGACGGGGCGGCCGGGTGCTCCCGGCCGCCCCGCTTGAAGCGTTCCTCATTCTCGGGGCTGTCACACCCCGGAACGGTCAGGGGTGTCACACCCCCGACGGCACCTCGGTCTTGTCGTCCGAGGAGTCAGCGTTTCCCTCGGACGCCGCGAGCGCCCTGTTGCGGCGCACGGAGGACCAGAAGGACCAGGCGATGAGCGCCACGCCGATGCCGCCGGTGACGATCTCGGGGATCTCGTACTGGATGGTGACCATGAGGACCACCGCGAGGGCGCCGATCGCGTAGTGGGCGCCGTGCTCCAGGTAGACGTAGTCGTCGAGGGTGCCCTGGCGGACCAGGTAGACGGTCAGGGACCGCACGTACATGGCGCCGACGCCGAGGCCCAGGGCCATCAGGACGATGTCGTTGGTGATGGCGAAGGCGCCGATGACACCGTCGAAGGAGAAGGAGGCGTCGAGGACCTCCAGGTAGAGGAACATGAAGAAGGCGGCCTTGCCGGCGAGCTGGACCACCGAGACCTTCTTGCCGGAACGCTTCGCCTCCTCCTCGGCCTCGTGCTCGCGCTCCTCTTCCTCCTCCAGCTTGTTCTCGAAGTAGCCGGAGAGACCGCCGACGACGAGGTACGTGATGAGGCCGGCGATGCCGGAGATGAGCACCGTCTGCGCCTTGTCGACGTGGGCGCCGCCGTGCTGGTGGGCCTGGGTCGCGAAGGTCATCGAGGTGATGAGCAGGACGACCAGCGCGATGCAGACCGACAGCATGTCGACCTTGCCGAGCTTGGCGAGCGGGCGCTCGATCCAGCGCAGCCACTGGATGTCACGGTCCTCGAAGATGAAGTCGAGGAAGATCATCAGCAGGAACATGCCACCGAAGGCGGCGATCGACGGGTGCGCGTCGGTGACCAGTTCCTGGTAGCGGTCGGCGTCGTTGAGCGCGAGGTCGACGGCCTCGATGGGGCCGATCTTGGCGCTGATCGCGACGATCACGACGGGGAAGACCAGGCGCATGCCGAACACGGCGATGAGCACACCGACGGTGAGGAAGATCTTCTGCCAGAAGGCATTCATCTTCTTCAGGATTCCGGCGTTGACCACCGCGTTGTCGAACGAGAGCGAGATCTCGAGGATGCAGAGGATGGCGACGACCCCGAAAGCCTCCCACCCCCCGTAGAGCACCCCGGCGGCAAGGCCGAGGGCGGTGATCGCGAACGACCAGCCGAAGGTTTTCAGAATCACTGTCTACCCCATCGTGATATTTACGCGATACTCGCGGCTTTACGAAACGTTGACCCCGAAGTCTAGAGCGATGCCGCGCAGGCCGGACGCGTACCCCTGTCCCACGGCCCGGAACTTCCATTCGCCGTTGTAGCGGTACAGCTCACCGAAGATCATCGCGGTCTCGCCGGAGGCGTCCTCGGAGAGGTCGTACCGGGCGAGTTCCTGCCCGTCGGCCTGGTTCACCACGCGGATGAAGGCGTTGCTCACCTGACCGAAGGTCTGGCCGCGGTTATCCGCCTCGTGGATGGAGACCGGGAAGATGATCTTGTCGCAGTGGGCCGGCACCCGGGTGAGGTCGACGATCAGGGACTCGTCGTCGCCTTCGCCCTCGCCGGTCAGGTTGTCACCGGTGTGCTCGACGGAGCCCTCGGGGCTCGTGAGGTTGTTGTAGAACACGAAGTACTCGTCGCCGAGCACCCGCCCCGACTGGCACAGCAGGGCGCTGGCGTCGAGGTCGAAGGGGGCTCCGGTGGTGGAGCGCGCGTCCCAGCCGAGACCCACGAGCACCTGGGTGAGGTTGGGTGCGGCCTTGGAGAGGGAGACATTGCCTCCCTTGGCGAGCGTGACGCCCATGACGATGGTTCCTCCCCGGTCAGGTGTTTCTCTCTACAGGCCGTACAGGCCGTACAGGCACGTCCGGCGCCGCACGAAGTGTGCGGCGCCGGACGGTGTCGGGTGCGCGGCTCAGACGTTGACGCCGAAGTCCTGCGCGATGCCGCGCAGGCCGGAGGCGTAGCCCTGGCCGACCGCGCGGAACTTCCACTCGGCGCCGTTGCGGTACAGCTCGCCGAAGACCATGGCGGTCTCGGTCGAGGCGTCCTCCGACAGGTCGTAGCGCGCGATCTCGGCGCCGCCGGCCTGGTTCACGACGCGGATGAACGCGTTGCGCACCTGGCCGAAGGACTGCTGACGGTTCTCGGCGTCGTAGATCGACACCGGGAAGACGATCTTGGCGACATCGGCCGGGACCCCGGCCAGGTTGACCTTGACCTGCTCGTCGTCGCCCTCGCCCTCACCGGTCAGGTTGTCACCGGTGTGCTCGACGGAGCCGTCCGCGCTCTTCAGGTTGTTGAAGAAGACGAAGTCCTGGTCGTTGCGGACCTTGCCCGCCTCGTTCACCAGGATGGCGCTGGCGTCGAGGTCGAAGTCCGTACCGGTGGTGGTGCGGACGTCCCATCCCAGACCGACCGTGACGGCGGTCAGGCCCGGGGCCTCCTTGGTCAGCGAGACGTTGCCGCCCTTGCTGAGGCTGACTCCCACGAGTCCCTCCATTGGTTTCCAGGGGCAGCGCCCCCAGTCGTGCGTTGTCATCGGATCAACGTGTGGATCCTAGTGACGGGTTCCCAGTCGAAACAGACGTTTCACCCGAGTGTTGGCCGGACAGGGCCCGTCCGGGGGTCCGCGGGGCCCGTCAGAGGGCGGCGAGGGCCTTGGCGTACGCGTCGGCGTCGCGGGCGTCCGGGAGGGCGTTGACGACGGACCAGCGGACGGCGCCGGCCTTGTCGACGACGAAGGTGCCGCGCACCGCGCAGCCCTTGTCCTCGTCGAACACGCCGTACGCGCGGGAGACCTCGCCGTGCGGCCAGAAGTCGGAGAGCAGCGGGAACTCCAGCTCCTCCTGCTCGCCGAAGACGCGCAGGGTGTGCATGGAGTCGGCGGAGACGGCGAGCAGCTGGGTGTCGTCGTTGACGAACTCGCCGGCCCGCTCGCGCAGGACGCGCAGCTCGCCGGTGCACACACCCGTGAAGGCGAAGGGGTAGAAGAACAGCAGCACGTTCTTCTCGCCGCGGAACGCGGAGAGCCGCACGGTGCGGCCGTGGTTGTCCTTCAGCTCGAAGTCGGGGGCCTGTGCGCCGATCTCGATCGCCATCCCGTACGCATCCCTTCGCCGGCGGCCCAGCTCTTGGGCCGAAACGGTGAAACCCACCTTATTGCCGTCGCGTGGGGAGATGCGCGGAGCCCCCGCCGGAACGGGTCCGGCGGGGGCTCCGCGCAGTGTTCGTGGGTGATCAGCGCTTCGGGGTGCCGAGTCGGGTGCCGACCCAGTCCTTGGCGACGCTGATGCTCTTGCTCTGTGTGAGACCAGCGGTCTGCGCGGCATCGTTGATGTCGCTCGGCTCGATGTAGCCGTCGCGGCCCGTCTTCGGGGTCAGCAGCCAGATCTGGCCGCCGTCCTCAAGGAAGCCGATGGCGTCCACCAGGGCGTCGGTCAGGTCACCGTCCTCGTCGCGGAACCACAGCAGTACGGCGTCGGCGACGTCGTCGTAGTCCTCGTCCACGAGTTCCTGGCCGATAAGGGACTCGATGCCTTCACGGAGATCGAAGTCGACGTCGTCGTCGTAGCCGATCTCCTGGACCACCTGTCCGGGCTCGAACCCCAGCCTCGCTGCCGGGTTGGTCCGCTCCTCCGCGTGGTCCGCGGTCGCGCTCACGGCTTGCCTCCTGCTCATGTATCGGAAAATGCCTCACCACGCGCGGGCGCGCGGCGCTGGCCGTAGTCCACACGTGCCGGGGCGGATCGCGCAAGTACCCGGCCGATGAGACCGCCGAAACGGTGACGTTTGGGGCCGTCTCGCCGCAACCTCCGGCGAACGCCCGTCGCGTTCCGTGACGAGTCCTGCACGCTTCGTCCCGCATTGTGGGTCTCTGCGGCTTCAGTCTGCCGAACGTACTGCCGGAACGCATGCGCGGGATGGGCGTAAGGTTGCGATTTGACCGGACTAGAACGCCCGTGGGTACCCCGCGAGGGTTACCGCTCGGTAAAGATGACGTTTGCCGTCGGCGGGGTACACGATGAGCATCCCGGCCCCTGCGGGGTCTTCCGTCCCCCTGGGCTCCACCGACCAGCGAAGGAACAGCGTGGCTTCCGCATCCGATCGCAACCCGATCATCATTGGCGGCCTTCCCAGCCAGGTCCCGGATTTCGACCCCGAAGAGACCCGGGAATGGCTGGACTCCCTGGACGCCGCCGTCGACGAGCGGGGCCGGGAGCGGGCCCGCTACCTCATGCTGCGGCTGATCGAGCGGGCCCGTGAGAAGCGGGTCGCCGTGCCGGAGATGCGCAGCACGGACTACGTGAACACCATCGCCACCCGGGACGAGCCCTTCTTCCCCGGCAACGAGGAGATCGAGCGCAAGGTCCTCAACGCCACCCGCTGGAACGCGGCCGTGATGGTCTCGCGCGCCCAGCGTCCGGGGATCGGCGTCGGCGGCCACATCGCCACCTTCGCGTCCTCCGCCTCCCTCTACGACGTCGGCTTCAACCACTTCTTCCGCGGCAAGGACGAGGGCGACGGCGGCGACCAGATCTTCTTCCAGGGACACGCCTCCCCCGGCATCTACGCCCGCGCCTTCCTCCTCGACCGGCTGAACGAGAGCCAGCTCGACGCCTTCCGCCAGGAGAAGTCGCGGTTCCCGAACGGGCTGTCGTCCTATCCGCACCCGCGGCTGATGCCGGACTTCTGGGAGTTCCCGACCGTGTCGATGGGCCTCGGCCCGCTCGGCGCGATCTACCAGGCCCGGATGAACCGCTACATGGAGGCGCGCGGCATCGCCGACACCTCGAAGTCGCACGTGTGGGCCTTCCTCGGCGACGGCGAGATGGACGAGCCGGAGTCGCTGGGCCAGCTGACCCTGGCGGCCCGGGAGAACCTCGACAACCTGACCTTCGTCGTCAACTGCAACCTGCAGCGCCTCGACGGCCCGGTGCGCGGCAACGGCAAGGTCATCCAGGAGCTGGAGTCGGTCTTCCGCGGTGCCGGCTGGAACGTCATCAAGCTGATCTGGGACCGCTCCTGGGACCCGCTGCTCGCGCAGGACCGGGACGGCATCCTGGTCAACAAGATGAACACCACGCCGGACGGGCAGTTCCAGACGTACGCGACGGAGACCGGCGCCTACATCCGCGACCACTTCTTCGGTGACGACCAGCGGCTGCGGGCGATGGTCGAGGGCATGTCCGACGACCAGATCCTGCACCTGGGCCGCGGCGGCCACGACCACAAGAAGATCTTCGCGGCCTTCTCCGCGGCCAAGGCCCACAAGGGCCAGCCGACGGTGATCCTCGCCAAGACGGTCAAGGGCTGGACGCTCGGCCCGAACTTCGAGGGCCGCAACGCCACCCACCAGATGAAGAAGCTGACGGTCGACGACCTGAAGCGCTTCCGCGACCGGCTGCACATCCCGATCACGGACAAGCAGCTGGAGGAGGGCCTGCCGCCCTACTACCACCCGGGCCGGAACTCCGAGGAGATCCAGTACATGCACGACCGCCGCAAGGCGCTCGGCGGGTACGTGCCCACCCGCGTGGTCCGCTCCAAGCCGCTGGTCCTGCCGGACGACAAGACCTACGCGGCGGTGAAGAAGGGCTCCGGCCAGCAGCAGATCGCCACCACGATGGCCTTCGTGCGGCTGCTCAAGGACCTGATGCGGGACAAGGAGATCGGCCGCCGCTTCGTGCTCATCGCGCCGGACGAGTACCGCACCTTCGGCATGGACTCCTTCTTCCCGAGCGCCAAGATCTACAACCCGCTCGGCCAGCAGTACGAGGCGGTGGACCGCGAACTGCTGCTCTCCTACAAGGAGTCGCCGACCGGCCAGATGCTGCACGACGGCATCTCCGAGGCGGGCTGCACCGCCTCGCTGATCGCCGCCGGCTCGGCCTACGCCACCCACGGCGAACCGCTCATCCCGGTGTACGTCTTCTACTCGATGTTCGGTTTCCAGCGCACCGGCGACCAGTTCTGGCAGATGGCCGACCAGCTCGCCCGCGGCTTCGTGCTCGGCGCCACCGCCGGCCGCACCACGCTGACCGGCGAGGGCCTCCAGCACGCCGACGGCCACTCCCACCTCCTCGCCTCCACGAATCCGGCCTGTGTCGCCTACGACCCGGCCTTCGGCTTCGAGATCGCGCACATCGTCAAGGACGGTCTGCGCCGCATGTACGGCCCCGAGGCCGAGGACGTCTTCTACTACCTGACGGTCTACAACGAGCCGATCCAGCACCCGGCCGAGCCGGAGGACGTGGACGTCGAGGGCATCCTCAAGGGCCTCCACCTCTACCGGCGCGGCGAGTCCGGCGCGGTCCCGGCGCAGATCATGGCCTCCGGCGTGGGCGTGCCGTGGGCCCTGGAGGCGCAGCGGATCCTCGCCGAGGACTGGAACGTCCGCGCCGACGTCTGGTCCGCCACCTCCTGGAACGAGCTGCGCCGCGAGGCCGTGGCCGTCGACGAGCACAACCTGCTCCACCCGGACGAGGAGCAGGGCGTGCCGTGGGTGACGCGCAAGCTGCAGAACGCCCAGGGCCCGTTCGTGGCGGTCTCCGACTGGATGCGCTCGGTGCCGGACCAGATCTCCCGCTGGGTGCCGGGCCGCTACACCTCGCTCGGCGCGGACGGCTTCGGCTTCGCGGACACCCGCGGCGCGGCCCGCCGCTTCTTCCACATCGACGCCCAGTCGATCGTGCTCGCGGTGCTGACCGAGCTGGCCCGGGACGGCAAGGTGGACCGCTCGGCCCTGAAGCAGGCCGTGGACCGCTACCGCCTCCTGGACGTCGCGGCGGCCGACCCCGGCACGGCGGGCGGCGACGCGTAGCCCGCCCGGGCGGCAGCGCGGAAGACCTGCCCCAGCCGCGGCGCGCGGGCGCGTCGTGGCTGGTCGGACGGTAGCCCGTGCCCCTGAAGGGGCGCGGGCCCGCCTACGATGCCCGGCATGAAGGAACGCTGGGAGCAACGCACCCAAACGCCACTGCTGGCGCTCGCGGTGGCGTTCGGGATCGCCTACGCCGTCCCGATCGTCACCCCGGACGCCGACGCCTGGGTGCACCAGTGGTGCGCCTGGGTGGAGTGGGCGGTGTGGGGCGCGTTCGCCCTGGACTACCTCGTCCGGCTGGCGCTCGCCCCGGACCGGTGGGCCTTCGTACGCGGGCATCTGCTCGACCTGCTCGCGGTGATACTGCCGATGGTGCAGCCGCTGCGACTGCTCCGGGTGGTCTCCACGCTCCTCCTGGTGGGCCGGCGGGCCCGGATGGCCCCGCAGATAACGCTCACCACCTATGTGGCGGGCGCCGTCGTCGGACTGATGATGTTCGGCTCGCTGGCCGTGCTGCACGTGGAGCGGAACGCCCCGAACGGCAACATCAAGACGCTGGGCGACGCGGTCTGGTGGTCCTTCACCACGATGACCACGGTCGGCTACGGCGACCACGCCCCGACGACGGGCCTGGGCCGGGTGCTCGCGGTGGGCCTGATGCTGTCCGGGATCGCCCTGCTCGGTGTGGTCACCGCGAACATCGCCGCCTGGTTCATCTCCCGCTTCGACCGGGACGACGAGGCCGAGCGCCGGCAGACCGAACTCCTGGTGGCGCTGACCGCCGAGGTGCGGGCGCTGCGGGCCGAGGTCGCGCGCCTCTCGCCCCCGTCGCCGCCCGACCCGGACGCTCCCGAACTTCCGCTGCCTACCGTTCCCAGATCTTGAAGGCCCGCACCTGATAGGGAGACTGGGGCACCCACACCCCCTTCCCCGGATAGGTCTCGAACTCCCCGGTCTCCGCGCACTCCGCGGACTGGTAGGTGGTGACCGGCCGCCCGGTCCGGTTGGCCAGGGACTGGGCGCTCGTCCCGGGTGGCAGGGCGGTGCAGCTCTCGATGTCGACCGCGGTCAGCTCGTGCGCCTGGGCCTTGCCCTTGAAGTCGGCCTTGGGCCACAGGCACAGCTGACCGGGCCCGCAGGCACCGAGGGCGGTGCCGGTGCCGCTCGGTGCGGCCGCCTGGGCCGGGATCGCGAGCAGGGCGGTCAGGACCACGCCCAGGGTGAGCAGCGTCTTCGTATACATGCAGGTGAACCCCCGTTTCGTAACTCTCTGTAATCAAGAGCATGGCGGAGGGTCGAGGGAGATGGAAGAGGGGCCGCCCCCGTTCACGCGAACGGGTGACGGCCCCCTACGGGAACCCTGAGAGCCGGGCGAGCCCTGGACGCGGACCCTAGATGTGGGCCGCGCCCGCGCCCGCCTCCGCGTTCTCACCGCGCTTGGTGAGGGTGGCGACGAGGGCCGCGACGACGGCGACGACACCGGCGACGGTGAAGGCGAGGCCCATGCCGTCCAGGAAGGTGTCGTGGATGACCTTGCCGATGACCTGGAGGCTCTCGGGCGTCATGCCCGGCGCCTTGGCCAGCTCCGGCGGCACCATGCCGAACTCGGCGGCCTGCTCCAGGCGCGGATCGACGGGCCCGGGCAGGTGGGCGGCCGTCCAGTTCTCGCCGAAGGAGCTGGACACCTTCGAGGACATGACCGCGCCGAGCACCGCCGTGCCGAGCGCGCCGCCGACCTGCATCGCGGCCTGCTGCAGACCGCCGGCCACGCCGGACAGCTCCAGCGGCGCGTTGCCGACGATGACCTCGGTGGCGCCGACCATGACCGGGGCGAGGCCCAGGCCGAGCAGCGCGAACCACAGCGACATCGCGACGCCGCCCGTACCGGCGTCGAGGGTGAGCATGCCGAACATCGCGACGGCCGTGCACACCATGCCGCCGACCAGCGGGACGCGCGGGCCGAACTTGGTGATCAGCGCGCCGGCCAGCGGCGAGGAGACGATCATCATGCCGGTCAGCGGGAGCAGCGCCAGACCGCTGTCGACCGGCTTGAGGCCCTTCACGCCCTGGAGGTAGAAGGTCACGAAGAACAGGCCGCCCATGAAGGCGAAGGCCATCAGGACCATGAGGACGACACCGGCCGACAGCGGCACGGAGCGGAACATCTTCAGCGGGATCAGCGGCTCGGCGACCCTGGTCTCCCACACGGCGAAGACCGCGAAGAGCACCACCGCGCCGAGCAGGCAGCCCCAGGTCTTGGCGTCGCCCCAGCCCCAGGACTCGCCGGCCTTGACGATGCCCCAGATCAGGGCGCCCATCGCGGCGGAGAGCAGCACGATGCCGAAGACGTCGAAGGAGCGCGGGGCGTTCTCGGCGCGGTGGTCCTTGAGGATCACCAGACCGAGGACCAGCGCGAGGACGCCGACCGGCACGTTGATGAAGAAGACGGACTGCCAGTCGCCGTTCTCGACGAGCACACCGCCGAGGATCGGGCCGCCGGCCGTCGAGGCGCCGATGACCATGCCCCAGATGCCGATGGCCATGTTGAGCTTCTCGGCCGGGAAGGTGGCGCGCAGCAGACCGAGCGCGGCCGGCATGAGCAGCGCGCCGAAGAGGCCCTGCACCACACGGAAGGCGATCACGAGCCCGATCGAGCCCGACAGCCCGATCGCGCCGGAGGCGGCGGCGAAGCCCGCGATGCCGATGAGGAAGGTCTGCCGGTGCCCGAAGCGGTCACCGAGCTTGCCGGCGGTGATCAGCGCGACGGCCAGCGCGAGCAGATAGCCGTTGGTGATCCACTGGACCTGTGCCAGGGAGGCGTTCAGGTCCTCCTTGATGGCGGGGTTGGCGATGGCGACGATCGTGCCGTCGAGCGCGACCATCATCACGCCCGCCGCGACCGCGAACAGGGTCAGCCACGGGTGACCGCGCAGTCCCTTCACCGGGGTCCCGTCCTGGGTCCGGTCACCCCCCTGACCCTGCGGGGTCTTTTCCATGGTGATCTGACTAGTCATGGCAGCAGGCTAAAGACAGTCACTGACAATTGACAAAGCGATTCACACGACGGTAACTGTCACGTACCTCACAGGTAGCCTGGCCCGGAAGAAGTGGCGGAAAGAGGATCGACACGTGACCACCGCGCCCGGGCTGCGCGAGCGCAAGAAGCAGCGCACCCGCGACACCCTGATCCGGGCCGCCCTGGAGCTCTTCACGACCCAGGGGTACGAGCAGACCACCGTCGACGAGATCGCGGACACCGTCGACGTCTCCCAGCGCACCTTCTTCCGTTACTTCGCCACCAAGGAGGACGTGGCTCTCGCCGTCCAGCAGATGGTGGAGGAGCGCTTCGTCCGCGCGCTCGGGGAACGCCCGCCGGCGGAGGGACCCTTCGACGCGATGCGCAACGCGGTCCTGGGTGCCTGGGACGCGATCGGCGAGGCGATCGAGGAGGTCGTCCCCGTCGAGCTCTACATCCGCAGCTACCACCTCATCGAGTCCACGCCCGCGCTGTTCGCCGCCCATCTGCGCCGTTCCGCCGAGGTCGAGGAGCGGATCGCCCGGCTGATCGCCGAGCGCGAGGGCCTGGACGTGGACGAGGACCCGCGCCCCCGGATCGCCACCGCCGCCTTCGGCGGGGTCATGCGGGTCACCGGCCGTCTGTGGGGACGCGGCGAGGAGCAGACCCTGGAGTCGATCCGCGCGCTGACCGAGCGCTATCTCGACCACCTCGGCGCCGCCCTCGCTCCGCGCTGGCGCGCCTGAGCCCGGACCGGGCCCGCACCCGCACCGCCCCCACGCCCACCACCGCCACCGCCCGCACGCCCACCACCCCCACCCTCACCCCCGCCACCCGTGCGTCGCGTACGCCCCCGCGCACGCACCGTCACCACCCGCCCCACCCCGACCGTGATCCGCGTCACTCGTGACACGGGCGCCCTCCGGCGCCCCCTAGGGTGGCGCCCGATGTCTTCCTTCGACTCCTCCCCCACCCTCACCGTCTGGCGGATGCTGCTCGCGCTCGCCGTGGTGTTCGTGCTCCTCGCGACGACCGGGTGGACCACGATCCGGCATCAGCGCACGCCAGGACCGACCCGGGAGGAGGCGCTCGCCGCGTGGACGCACGGCCGGACCGGCGGCCGCGCGCTGCCGGACCCGGCGTCCCCGGCCCGTACGATCGCCGCGTTCTTCGCCGCCGTCGGGCCCGCCCGGGGGGCCGCGCTCGCCGACACCCACCCGCTCGTCGTGGGCAACCTCAACGGCGCGCCCGTCACCCTGCGCTACCGCGCCAACCGGGTCTCGCTGGCCCGGGCGCTCGACGCCGAGCGCGGCAGGGTCGACGACCCGCGGCTCAGCGCCGACGGGCGCCACGAGGCGCTGCGCCGGGTGCACCGCTTCACCAGCCTGATGCGGCCCGGCCGGCAGATCCTCGCCTTCGACCCGACCGGTACGGGGCGGACCGCCGAGGTGCTCGGCGACCTGGCACGGGCCCGCCGGGTGTCGGTGATCGTGCCCGGTGTCGACACCAATCTGCTGACCTTCCAGAAGACCGCGCGCCGCTACTCGGCGCCCGCCGGCATGGCCGACGCGCTCTACGCCGCCGAGCGCCGGGCCGATCCACGCGCGCGTACCGCCGTCATCGCGTGGGCCGACTACACCGCGCCGGTGGGCGTGGGCGTCGAGGCCGCCATCGGCCGGCTGGCCGCGAGCGGCGCGGTGCGGCTCGTCGACCTGACCGCGGCGCTGCCCGGCGACTCCCGCGTCACCCTCTTCTGCCACAGTTACGGCTCCGTGCTGTGCGGGGTCGCCGCGCCCCGGCTGCCCGCCCGGGTCACCGACGTGGTGGTGGCCGGCAGCCCCGGCATGCGGGCCGAGCGCGCCGAGGACCTGCGCACCCCGGCCCGGGTCTGGGCCATGCGGGACGCCGACGACTGGATCGCGGACGTGCCCCACCTGGAGCTCGGCGGGGTCGGGCACGGCACCGATCCGGTGGACCCGGCGTTCGGGGCGCGGCTGCTCTCGGCGGCCGGTGCGGCCGGGCACACCGGCTATTTCGAGCCCGGCACCCGCAGCCTGGCGAACTTCGCCGCGATAGGCGTCGGCGCGTACGGCGCGCTGACCTGCGCGAGCGCCGACAGCGCTTGTCTCGACGGAATCTTCGGCGGGGCAGCCGCCTGACGCGCGTAGATCACGGCGGATTTACGGTGGTTGCGAAGGGGCGACGTCGGGGCATACGCCACATACGATGAGGCGTATGGGTGATGCGCTGGCCGGAATTCATGCCACCTGGGAGTTCGAGCACGACGCAGTCGTCATCCGCTTCGAACGGGGGATCCGTACGCCGAGGCTTCTCAACGCGCTGCGCGAGCGGCGCGTTCCGCACGAGGCGCTGGCTTCGGTGACGCTCGCCCCGGGCAAGCGGGGCACCGTCGTGCTGCACGCCCAGCCGCGGCCCGGTGCCGATCCGCTGATGGAGGCGGCGGCCGGGCAGCTCAAGGACGGCAGCGACCCGTACCGCCTCGTCCTGCCCGCCGAGCGCGAGACCCTCGCCGAGTACTACCGCGACGAGCTGCGCACCGCCATCGCGCCGTATCAGGACCTGGGTCCGGCGGACGGCTTCCTCGTGGCGGCGCCCGAGGGGCCGCAGTCCTTCAAGGCGTACGACGGGAAGGCCAGTTTCGACGGGAAGGGCGAGATCGGCTTCCGCTGGTTCTGGACCGGGGCGTCCTCCGAGAAGTGGAAGGCCGGCGACCAGACCTTCCGGGTGCGCGAACTGAGCGGTGTCGAGTGGCGCTCGCCGGAGGTCCTGGACGGCTATCTGCGGCTCGTCCGCCGGGAGGGCCACGACACCCGCCCGGTGCAGCCCGACCACGACCCGGCCTCCGTCGTCTTCGGCCTCGGTTACGGGCCGGTGCACGAGTCCCTGCCGTTCGCCGCGTCCGTCCTGGCCGCGATCCGCGGCGCGACCGAGCGCGTGCCGGCGGTCGCGGTGCGGCCGCGGGATCCGGCCGGGGTCGCAGAAAGGATCCGCCACCTCGGTGAGCTGCATCAGGCCGGTCTGGTGACGGACGAGGAGTTCTCCGCGAAGAAGGCGGAGCTGCTCGCGGAGCTGTAGCCCGGGCAGCCCCCTCAAGGATCAGGCCCCCGCCCGGCCCCGGCCCGACCGGCGCCCGGCCCCCGACCGGCGGCCCCGCCCTCGTACCCCGGTATGACCCCGCGCCCCACACCCCGGTATGACGTACCGGCGCGCGGCCGCTGCCTACCCTGGGCGGGCCATGAAGGAAGAAGACCGGCGGCGATCGCCGCGCATGCCACGACAGGCCGGGGCCCGGGCCCGCAAGCTGCTCACCGGCCTCGGGACCGCCCTGACCACGCCCACCGCGCACGGCGAGGCGCTGCTCGCGCGCGCCGCCTCGCCCTGGGTGCGGTGGCTGCCGTACCTCGTCGCGCTCGCCCTCGTCGCGGTCCTGCTGCCCGTGACGATCGTCGTGCTCGTGAACGACTACCACGTCAACGGGCCGATCGCCGGGGCGCTCGCCACCGCGCAGGCCACCCCGCTGCTGCTCGCCGTGTCCCGGCCATTGCAGGCCTGGTGGGTGATCTTCACGGCGGACGTGGCCGGCGGCTTCGCGATGCTCGTCGCCGACGACCACCACGAACTGCCCTGGCCGTGGACGCCCATGGTGGTGATCGGCTATCTCTTCCTGATGTTCGCGCTCGGCCTGCGCGAGTCCCGGCGCGCGCTGCTCGGCGTGTGGCTGATGACCGGCTTCGCCGGCGCCGTCTTCGAGGCGATCTCGCCGGGCCGGCCGGGCGACGGCGTCATCGTGCTGCTCTTCGTGCTCAGCGGGATCGTGCTGCTGCTCACCTCGACCCTGCGCGGGCGCGGCGAGGCGGAGCGCCGGCTCGTCGAGCAGGAGACCATCAGCGAGGCCGAACGGGCCCGCCGGACCCTCCTGGAGGAGCGTGCCCGGATCGCCCGTGAGCTGCACGACGTGGTCGCCCACCACATGTCGGTGATCACCGTGCAGGCGGACTCCGCGCCGTACCGGATCCCCGGCCTGCCGGACGCGGCCGTCGAGGAGTTCGCGTCGATCGCGGGCGGGGCGCGCGAGTCGCTGGCCGAGATGCGGCGGCTGCTCGCGGTGCTGCGCAGCGAGGGCACGGAGGGCGAGCGGGCGCCGCAGCCCGGGCTCGACCGGTTGCAGCAGCTGGTGGAGGCGACGGTACGGGCCGGGGTGCCGGCCGAGCTGGCGCTCGCCGCGGACCTGGGCGAGGTGCCGCAGGCGGTCGACCTCTCCGCGTACCGCATCGTCCAGGAGGCCCTGGCGAACGTGGTGCGGCACGCGCCGGGCGCCACCACCCGGGTGTCGGTGCGCGCCGACGACGCCGGCGGCTGGCTGACGGTCCTGGTCGTCAACGGACCGGCCACGGAGCCGGCTTCGCCGGTCGAGCGCGGGACGGGCACCGGTCACGGGCTCGTCGGGATGCGTGAGCGCGTACGGTTGACCGGCGGCTCGCTCGACACCGGGCCGCTGCCGGACGGGGGCTTCCGGGTCGCCGCCCGGCTGCCGCTGGCCGAGCAGCCGCCGGCCGGGCGGCCCCCGACCGAGCCGCCGCTCACCGACGCGGCCGACTCGACCGTCTCGTCCATCTCGAACAACTCGACCGACTCGACCGACTCGAAGGGCGCCCCGTGACCATCCGCGTGATCATCGTCGACGACCAGGCCATGGTGCGGGCGGGGTTCGCCGCCCTGCTCTCCGCGCAGAGCGACATCGACGTGGTGGGCGAGGCACCGGACGGGCGGCAGGGCGTGGACGTGGCGCGCTCCACGCACCCGGACGTGGTCCTGATGGACGTCCGGATGCCGGAGATGGACGGGCTCGCGGCGGCCCGCGAGATCCTCAGCCCACCGCCGGGGGTGGTGCACCGGCCGAAGGTGCTGATGCTCACCACCTTCGACGTGGACGACTACGTGTACGAGGCGCTGCGCGCCGGTGCCTCCGGCTTCCTCCTCAAGGACGCGCCGCCGGCCGATCTGATCGCGGCGGTACGGGTGGTCGCGGGCGGTGAGGCACTGCTCGCGCCCTCCGTGACCAAGCGGCTGATCGCCGACTTCACCGCCTCCCGGCCCGCGCCGCGCGCCGACCGGGCGGCGCTGCGCCTCAACGGGCTGACCCCGCGCGAGACGGAGGTCCTGGAGCTGATCGCCCGGGGCCTGTCGAACCAGGAGATCGCCGACCATCTGGTCCTGGCGGAGCAGACGGTGAAGACCCACATCGGGCGGGTGCTCGCCAAGCTGGACCTGCGCGACCGGGCGCAGGCGGTGATCTTCGCGTACGAGTCCGGCCTGGTCACGCCCGGCGCGCCGTAGCGAACTACGGTACGCCCCCGGGGGTTTACCCCACCCCCGGTCTCGGGCCGGCCCCTCGTCCCGCCCCTACCCCGGTATCAGTCCGGGGTTGGCGCCCCGGTGTGACGCCCGGTCACCCATCGCGTTCCTACCTTCCTCTCGCCAACGACGAGAGAGAGGAAGGGCCGCCGCATGCGCCGCTTCACGAGGACCCTGGTCGCCGCCGCGCTCACCGCGACCGTGGTGGCCGGGACCGCCGGCTGGGCGTCCGGGAACAGCCAGCAGCCCGTCACCGGGGCGCCGGCCGGCACCGAGGCGTGGCGGGCCGCCGGGCTCCCCGACCCGGCCGGACTGACGCCCTCTCAGGTCTCTGATTTCTTCCAGGGGTTGAGCCAGGAGCGGCAGCAGGAGCTCGTGCGGTCCCACCCGGGCGTGGTCGGGAACCTGGACGGCGCTCCGCTCGCCCTGCGCTACCGGGCGAACGCCCTTGCCACGGACGGGCGTTACGCCGGGCAGCAGGTCCTCGCCTACGACCCGAGGGGCCGCGGTCAGGTCGTCCTCGTGTACGGGGACCTGGCGCGGGCCGCGCACGTGGCCGTGGTCGTGCCGGGCTCGGACACCGACGCCGGGCACCTCGACGGGCTGGTGCGCAAGGCGACGGCACTGCGCGAGGCGGCCGGCGGGCGGACCGCCGTCGTCGCCTGGGCCGGCTACACCACCCCCGTGGGGGTCGGCCTGGACGCCGCCTCCGGGGACCTCGCAGAGGCGGGCGCGGCACGCCTCACCGGCTTCCTGGCGGGGCTGCGCACGGCCGACGCGCCCGAGCCCGCCTTGTTCTGCCACAGCTACGGCTCGGTGGTGTGCGGGCTCGCCGCCCACCGGATCAAGGCCAAGGACCTGGTCGCCGTCGCCTCCCCCGGGATGCGCGCCGACGACGTGGCCGCGCTGAACACCGGCGCCCGGGTGTGGGCCGCGAAGGATCCGACGGACTGGATCGACCGGGTGCCGAACGTCTCGTTCGCGGGCCTCGGGCACGGCACCGACCCGACCGACCCCGTCTTCGGCGCCCGGATCGTGCCCGCCGGGGACGCCGACGGCCACGACGGCTACTTCGCGCCCGGCACCGCCTCCCTCCGTGCCTTCGCCGCGATCGCCCGGGGTGACGTCCGATGAAGGCGACGAAGACGATCGCCCAGGCCGCCGCGACGATCGAGGCCCGTACGCCCGCCCACCGCGACCGCGCGATCGACGGGCTGCGCGCCCTCGCCCTGCTCGCCGTGCCCACCGGGCACTGGCTGCTCGGCGGCTTCACGCGCTCCGCCGACGGCGCGATCCACAACGCCAGCCCGCTGTCCGCGTTCGGCGGCCTCGCGCCGGTCAGCTGGATCCTCCAGATGCTCGGCATCTTCTTCCTGGTCGGCGGCTACGCCTCCGTCCTCTCCTTCCGCCGCCACCAGGGCTCCACACGCGCGTGGCTGGGCGGCCGGATCGCCCGGCTCGGCCGTCCGGTGCTCGGGGTGACCGCCGTGTGGGCGGCGCTGCTGCCCCTCCTCCACTACGGCCTCGGGGTGCCGTCCGACACGCTGCGGACGGCGTCCACGCTGGTCGTCCAGCCGCTGTGGTTCGTGGGCGTGTACGTGGTGGTCACCGCGCTCACACCGTTCTGTGTACGGGTCGCCCGGCGGCTCGGCGCGTGGGCGGCGGCGCCGCTGCTCGGCTCGGTCGCCGTCGTCGACCTCCTGCGCTACGGCCCGTACGCCGACGCGATGCCGTCCTGGCTGAGCGTGCTCAACATCCTGCCGGGCTGGCTGTTCGCGTATCAGCTCGGCGTCTCGTGGGGCGAGGGCCGGGTCGGCCGCCGGCACGCGTGGGGGCTGCTGCTCGGCGGGGCCGCGCTGTTCGCCGTACTCCTCGTCTGGTTCGGCTACCCGGCCTCGATGGTCGGCGTCCCCGGCGAGGCCCGCACCAACTCCCACCCGCCGTCGCTCCTGGTGCTCGCCCTCGCCGCCGCGCAGAGCGGCGCCGCGATCCTGCTGCGCGAGCGCTTCGGCCGGCTCCTGAAGCGGCCGGCGCTGTGGGCGCCGGTGGTCGTGATCAACCTGTCGGCGATGACGATCCTGTGCTGGCACCAGACGGCCATGCTCGCCGCCGCGATCCCCGCCTCCTACGCGGGCGAGGTCACCGGTCTGGTCGGCGCGCCCGACTCGGTGGCCTGGATCCTGGCGCGCCTCGCCTGGATGCCGGTCTTCGCCGGTCTGCTCGTCCTGATCGGCCGTTACGCACGGGGCTTCGAGTCCCCGTGGACGCGCACCGGCACGGGCCTGCGGGCGGCCGCGGGCGTCCTGGCGGCGGGCTTCGCGGTCTTCGCGCTGGGCCTCGCGTGAGGGGCCCGACGCCGGACTCAGCCCTCGCGGGCGGCCGAGGTGGAGCGCATGTCCGGGTAGCGGTCGCCGGCGACGAGTCCGGCGATCGGCTCCAGAGCGGCGAGGTCGGCGTCCGACAGCTTGATCCGCGTGGCGGCGGCGTTCTCCAGGAGGCGGACGCGCTTGCGGGTGCCGGGGATCGGGACGACGTCGAGGCCGTGGACGTCGGCGCGCTGCTGCACCCAGGCGAGGGCGATCTGCGCGGGCGTCGCGTCATGGGCGGCGGCGATGGCGCGGACCGGCTCCAGCAGGGCGGCGTTGCGCTCGGCGTTCTCGCCGCTGAAGCGCGGCTGGCTGCGCCGGTAGTCGCCGGCCGTGAGCTCCTTGGACGCGTCGGCGAAGGAGCCGGTGAGGAAGCCGCGGCCGAGCGGCGAGTACGGCACGAAGGTCACGCCGAGCTCGGCGGCCGCGCCGACCGCGCTGTGCTCCACGTCGCGGGAGAACAGCGACCACTCCGACTGGAGGGCGGCGATCGGGTGGACGGCGTACGCCTCGCGCAGCTCGGGGCCGGTCACCTCGCTCAGGCCGAGCTGCCGGACCTTGCCCTCCTTGACCAGCTCGGCCATGGTGCCGACGGATTCGGCGAACGGTACGGCCGGGTCGCGGCGGTGCATGTAGTAGAGGTCGATGGTCTCGACGCCGAGGCGGCGCAGGCTGCCCTCGACGCTCTTGCGGATGTAGGCGGGGTCGTTGTTGATGCCCCGGTAGGCGGGGTCGTCGACGCGCCGCTCCAGGGCGAACTTGGTGGCGAGGACGACCTCGTCGCGGTGTGCGGCGAGGAACGGGGCCAGGAACTCCTCGTTGGCGCCGTGGCCGTACGCGTCCGCCGTGTCGATGAGGTTGACGCCGGCCTCCAGGGCCGCTTCGAGGGTGTCGCGGGCGGCGGCCTCGTCGGTGTCGCCGTAGAACTCGCTGATGCCCATGGCGCCGAAGCCCTGGACGCCGATCCAGGGTCCCCCGGCGCCGCCGAGCGGGACGATGTCGATCTTGCCGTGCAGTGTGCTCATGAAGAGATGCCTCCGCAGACGGTGCCATAGTGATCGATCTTGAGGTCGAGCACGGCCAGGGCGTCCTGGAGTTCGGCGATCCGGGTGACGACGTCGTCCCGGGTGGCCTCCAGGAGGGCGCGCCGCTCGTCGTGGGTGTGGGCACCCTCGCGCACCAGCTCCGCGTAGCGGACCATGTCGGCGACCGCCATGCCGGTCAGCCGCAGCTTGCCGACGAAGGCGAGCCAGTCCAGGTCGCGCCGGCCGAAACGGCGCTGGCCGGTGTGGGACCGGTCCACGTGCGGCATCAGGCCGATCCGCTCGTACCAGCGCAGGGTGTGCGCGGTGAGTCCGGTGAGGGCCGCGACCTCGCTGATGGTGAACCGCTCCTGTGCGGGAGCCGCCACAGTCTTCGTGCTCGTACTCGTGCCCGTACTCGTGCCCGTGCTCGTGCTCTCGATCACGCTCATGGCCTCCACGCTAAAACGTTGGAGTGCACTCCAAGCAAGTAGGCTCGGCAGCATGCAGAGCAGCTTGCCCAGCCTGGCGTCGATCGAGAACTGGCCCGTCCCCCACGCGGCGGCCGCCGTGGTCCGCGCGGACGGCACCCTGGCCGGGTCCCACGGCCCCACCGACCGGCGTTTCCCGCTCGCCTCCGTCACCAAGCCGCTCGCGGCGTACGCGGTGCTCGTGGCGTACGAGGAGGGGGCGATCGACCTCGACGAGCCGGCCGGGCCCGAGGGCGCGACCGTGCGGCATCTGCTCGCCCACACCTCCGGGCTCGCCTTCGACGAGAACCGGGTGACGGCCGCCCCGGGCACCCGCCGGATCTACTCCAACACCGGTTTCGAGGTGCTCGGCGATCTGGTCGCCAAGGCGACCGACATCCCCTTCGCCGAGTATCTGCACCAGGCCGTCCTGGAACCGCTGGGCATGACGGCCACCGCCCTGGAGGGCTCGCCCGCCAAGGACGGGGTGTCGACCGTCGACGACCTGGTGCGCTTCGCCGCCGAGGTGCAGGCGCCGCGGCTGCTCGACCCGCGCACGGTCCTGGACGCGATGACCGTCACGTACCCGGGTCTGACCGGCATCCTGCCGGGCTACGGGCACCAGCGGCCCAACGACTGGGGCCTCGGCTTCGAGATCCGCGACGGCAAGTCGCCGCACTGGACCGGTGCCACGTCCTCGCCGCGGACCTTCGGGCACTTCGGGCAGTCGGGCACCTTCCTGTGGATCGACCCGGAGGCCGGGGCCGCGTGCGTAGCGCTGACGGACCGGGCCTTCGGGCCGTGGGCGATCGAGGCGTGGCCGCCGTTCACGGACGCGGTGCTCGCGGACCTTCGAGGCCTCGCCTAGGGGCCCCGCCCAGGGGCCCTGCCTAGACGCTCTCTCAGGGCATGGTCGCCGTGACCAGCCAGGACGCGCTGCGCAGCCGTACCGTTCCGTCCGCGGTCTCGTGGGCGCGGAGGTGGTCGGTGAGGGCGTGGCGGGCGCGGTCCTGAGCGGCCGGGTCGACCTGCTCCATGGCGTGCTGTCCCGGTCCGGACCGCAGCAGGAACGCGGCGGCGTCCTCGGCGTCGGCGCCCCAGTTCCCGTGGGCGTCGGCCCGGTCGACCGCGATGCCGGTGAGACCGGCGGCGGTGAGGACCGCGTGGATGCGGTCGGGGGCGGACAGCGAGAACATCCCGGGCCGCCCCGGGGTGCCCAGGTCGCCGACCGGCAGCAGCTCGCGCAGTGAGGTCATGGCGACCAGCCAGTCGTTGAGCTCGGGTTCGGCCGGGCAGACGAAGGCGAGGCGGCCGCCGGGGCGCAGGGCACGGGCGATGTTGCGGAAGGCGGCCTCGGGGTCGGCGAAGAACATGACGCCGTAGCGGCTGATCGCCGCGTCGAAGGCGCCGGCCTCCAGGGGGTGGGTCTGGGCGTCGCCCTGGACGAAGACGGCGCCCGCGACCCCCTCGCGGGCGGCTCGGGCGCGGGCCTCGGCGAGCATCGGCCCGGACAGGTCGAGCCCGAGGGCCCGGCCGGTGGGCGCGGCGCGGCGGGCGGCGAGGACGGTGGTCTGGCCGGCGCCGCAGCCGATGTCGAGGGTGCGGTGGCCGTCGGCGATGCCGGCGGCGGTGAGCAGGGGCTCGTCGAAGCCCTCGTTGACGGCGTTCCAGCGGTCCTGGTGGCGGGCCCAGTGGGCGCCTTCGGGGCCGTTCCAGGCCTGCTCCTGGGTCGTGTTGACGGTCTCCGGCATGGCTTCCTCCCGTGACGACGCGAGCGGACGCCCAAGAATGGGCGCTTGCCCAAACAGTATGGGCGTGTGCCCATACTGGCAATCCCGATTACGATCCAGGGAGGTCGGAGAGCAGAGGGAGGACGTTGATGTCACCGCGTGGAGTGGCGACCCCCGACGTGCGCGAGCGCCTATTCGCCGCCGCCGAGCGGGTCGTGGAACGGGACGGCCCCGGCGCGCTCACCAGCCGTTCCGTGACGACCGAGGCGGGCTGCGCGAAGGGCCTGCTGCACGCGCACTTCGCGGGCTTCGACGAGTTCGTGGCCGAGCTCTGCCTCGACCGCTTCGCCCGCACCGCCGAACGGGCCCGTGCCCTCGAAGGCCTCGCCGGCCGGGGCACCGTCACCGGCAACCTCGACGCCGTCGTCCTGGCCCTCTTCGCCTCCGACGGCCCCGCCGTCTCGGGCCTCGTCCTCTCCCGCCCCGCCGCCGCGGCCCGCGTCCGCGAGGCCCTGGAGTCCGGCGCCCCCGGCTTCGCCGCGATCGAGGCCGCGATCGCCGCCTATCTGACGGCCGAGCGCGCCCTGGCCCGCGTCCCCGCCGGCCTCGACCCGGCCGCGGCCGCCCTCGCCCTCGTCGGCACCGCCCACCACCTCCTCATGACCACCTGGCCGGGCGCACCCGACCCGCGCCCGGCGGTACGGCGCGTGGTGGCGGCGCTGGTGAGCGCCCCGTAACGGGCCCTACGACACCTCGCAGCTCATCGCGGGCAGAGCGCCGTCCGTGCCGGAGACGACGACCGGGATCCCGGTGCCGAACCTCTCGGCGTACGCGGCGGTGCACACCAACTGCTGGACGGCGACGGGGTCCAGGTCGCGGACCCGGACCCCGACCCGGAGGTTGAGCTCGCGGGGGGTGTCGTGTTCGGACGTCGTGACGTGGGGTTCGCCACGGCCGTGGAAGCTGAGGCGGGTGGTGAGCCCGGCGGCGCGTTCGGTCGCGGTCGGGCCTTCCAGGAGCGCGCTCAGCACCTTGTCGGTGGCGACCCGGTAGGAGCCGTCGGCCGGGAAGGTGGGCTCCACCGTGCGGCCGGTGCCCGACCCCGAGTCCGACTCGGGGTCCGGGACGAAGCCGACGGGCCGGACGGCCATCATCAGCCGCCCGTCCTTGCCGGTGAAGAACAGCATGACGCGCGGGCTGACCGTCGGCTGCACGGTGACCGGCGCCGGGCCCCCGGCCTCCACCACGTCGCTGCCCTGGATCCCGCAGGCCGCGAGGACCGGCAGGCACAGGAGTGCGGCAAGGCCCCGCCGGGTAGGCCGGCGGCTCGGGCGGCTCGGGCGGCTCGGGCGGCTCGGGCGGCTCACAGCGGGATCCTGACCGTGAAGACGGCGCCGCCGTCCGGGCGGTCGGCCGCGACGACCGTGCCGCCGTGCAGTCGCACGTTCTCCTGGGTGATGGCGAGACCGAGGCCGCTGCCCGCCGAACGCGTACGGGCCTGGTCGGCCTTGTAGAAGCGGTCGAAGACGTGCGGCAGCACGTCCGCCGGGATGCCGGGCCCCCGGTCGGCGACCTCCGTGACCAGGACCGCCCCCTCCGCGTACACCCGGACCGTCACCGGCGGCGCACCGTGCCGCAGCGCGTTGCCGACCAGGTTGGCGACGACCACGTCGAAGCGGCGCGGGTCGAGCCGCGCGCGGATGCCGTCCGTCAGCTCCGGGACCACCTGCTCCGGGTCGGTCCAGTGCCGGTTCTGCAGGGTCTTGCGGACCGTCTCCGCCGCGTCCACCTCGTCCGTGTGCAGCTCCGCGGCCTTGGCGTCGAAGCGGGATATCTCCATCAGATCCTCGACCAGAACGGCCAGTTTGCCGGTCTCCGCGCTGATCAGCCGCACCGCCCGCGCCGTGTCCGAGTCGAGCGCGCCCGCGTCCTCGTCGAGCACCTCGGTCACCGCGAGCATGCCGGCCAGCGGCGTGCGCAGCTCGTGCGAGACGTCCGAGGCGAAGCGCCGGGCGCGCGCCTCGGCCCGCCGCAGCTCGGTCACCGACCGTTCGAGCTCCGCCGCCGACTCGTTGAACGTCCGTGCCAGGTCGGCGAGTTCGTCGCTCCCCTTGGCGTGGATACGGGTGTCCAGGCGGCCCCGCCCCATGCTGTGGGCGGCGAGCCGCAGCTCCCGTACCGGTCGCAGCACACCCCGCGCGGCGATCAGCGCCGGGACGAGCGCCACGAGCAGCGCGGGCAGCGCGCCGTCGCGGGCGGCGAGCAGCATGGCCTCGATGTTGGCCTCCTCGACGCCGAGGTCCATCACCGCGTACACGACGAGCCCGGTGGGGCGGCTCTCGGGGTAGCCGGCGAAGTTGCCGAAGACGGCGGGGACGGCGACGGTGAGGTAGGGCGTCCCGTCCTTGACCACCCGCTGGAAGCTGCCGTGGGTGGTGCCGTCGGCGGTGGCCAGGCGGCGGAGTTCGAGGCTGAGGACGCTGGACTCGGGCCGGTCCGTCGAGGAGACCCGCACGTCGCCGTACTCCGCGTAGACCCGCCAGGGCCGCGGCTTGCCCTGCCGGGCGATCCGCTGGAGCTCGTTGCGGAGCCCGTCGCGGTCGACCGGCAGCTGGATGTTCAGGGTCTCGACCTGCTGCCGGAAGGCGGACACGGCGGTGTCCTGGGTCTGCTCCAGGATCGCGGTGCGCGCGGCGCGGTAGGTCAGCGCGGCGGTGGTGCCGCAGCCGACGGCGGCGACGAGGAGGAAGGCGAGGACGAGGCGGGTGCGCAGCCCGAAGGGGCGCGGCAGGCGCCGTCTCGGCGGGCGATCGACGTCACCGGGGACATGGGCCTTCACGCGGCGGTCCTCACAGGATCGGTCGTCACAGGAACGGTCCTCACGGGGCACATGTTCCTTGGGTACATGTTCACTGGAGCGGGCCGAACCGGTAGCCGAAGCCCCGCAGCGTCTGGATGTACCGCGGCTCCCCCGGCGTGTCCTCGATCTTGTTCCGCAGCCGCCGCACGCACGCGTCGACCAGTCGCGCGTCGCCGTGGAAACTGTGCTCCCAGACGTGTTCGAGGAGCTGCTGGCGGCTGAAGACCTGCTCGGGGGCTGCGGTCAGATGGAGCAGCAGCTTCAGCTCGGAAGGGGCGAGGGCGACCCGTTCGCCGTTCTTGGCGACGGTGAGGCCGGCCCGGTCGACGGCCAGTTCGCCGTGGAACTCCACGGCGGGCCGCCCGCCGCCCGGCTCCTCGATCCGGCGGAGCACCGCGCGGATGCGGGCCTCGATGACCTCGGTACGGGCCGGTTTGACGATGTAGTCGTCGGCGCCGGCCTCCAGGCCGACCACCACGTCGAAGTCGTCGCCGCGGGCGGTGAGCATGATGATCGGCAGCTGGCTGCTCTCGCGGACCCGGCGGCACACCTGGACGCCGTTCATGCCGGGCAGCATGAGGTCGAGCAGCAGCAGGTCGGGGCGGAACTCGCGGAGCGCGGCGAGGCCCGCCTCGCCGGTGGCGGCGGTCCGCACCTCGTGTCCGCGGCGCCGCAGGCCGAGTTCGACGCCCTCGCGGACGGAGGGGTCGTCTTCGATCAGGAGCACGCGTGGCATCTGTGGATCATCCCAAGGTGGTGGAGTGTCCCGAGGTCGAGGGGTACCCCGGGGTCGGGGGGTATCCCGAGGTCGGGGGCGGTCATCGGGGCCGCCTGGTGAGACGACGGACGCGGCCGGTCGCGTTCCCGATCAGCGCCTGTACCTCGGTGAGCCGCAGCGGGCGGGCGAGCAGCGCGAAGACGGCGCCGATCACGGCGGCGCCGGCCAGGCCGGCGGGGACGGAGCCGGCCGGGGCGGTCAGGTCGGCGGTCAGCAGCCCGAACGCGGCGGCGGGCACGGCGGCGGCCAGGAGCCGTACGAGCGCGGCGCCCGCCCCCGTACCGCCGGTGCTCGCCACGCCCCACAGCCTCCGGGACAGCACGTACGCCGTGACCCCCCAGCCCGCCCACAGCGCGAGCGAGTAGCCGGCCGCCATGCCGGCGACCGCCCAGCGGGCCGGCAGGACGGCGTACGAGACGCCCGCGAGCAGCGCGTTCAGGCCGGCGATGACGAGGTTGAGCAGGAACGGGGTGCGGGTGTCGCGCAGCGCGTAGAAGGCGCGGGTGCACACGTACTGGCCGGACAGCGCGATCAGTCCGGGCGCGAGGGCCATCAGGATCCAGGCCATCGAGCGGACCGCGCCCGCGCCCGTCACCCCGTACTGGAAGACGGTCGCGAGCAGCGGTGCCGCGAGCGCGAACAGCGCGCAGGCGGCGGGGACGACGGCCGCGGCGGTGGTGCGCTGGGCGTAGGCGACGTCGCGGCGCACGGCGGCGAGGTCGCCCTCGGCCGCCGCGCCGCTCATCCGCGGCATCAGGGCGGTGACGAGGGCGACGGTGATGATGCCGTGCGGGACGGCCCACAGCAGATAGGCGTTGTTGTACGCGCTGAGTCCGGCGCCCTCGGCGCGCTGGCCGGCCGCGGTGGCGACCTTCGTCGTCACCCAGTACGCGGCCTGGTTGGTGAGCACGAGCAGCACCAGCCAGCCGGCCGCCCGCAGCGGCGCGGTGAGTCCGCTGCCGCGCCAGTCGAGGCGGGGCCGCCAGCGGAAGCCGGCCGCGCGCAGCGAGGGCACGAGGGCGAGGGCCTGGACGGCGATGCCGGTGGTGGTGCCCCAGCCGAGCAGCGCGGTCTCGCCGGCCGTGAGGCCGCCGCCGTCCGACACGACGAGGAAGAGGACGAAGACGCCGATGACGACGACGTTGTTGAGGACCGGCGTCCACATCATCGCGCCGAACCGGCCGCGGGCGTTGAGGACTTGGCCGAGCAGGGTGAAGAGCCCCAGGAAGAGGATCTGCGGCAGGCAGGAGCGGGCGAAGGCGATGGTGGTGTCGCGCTGCGCGCCGGTGTAGTCGGTGTAGCCGTCGACGATCGCGGGCGCGGCGAGCACGGCGACCGCGGTGAGGACGGTGAGGGCGAGCACGCAGACGGTGAGCAGCCGGTCGGTGTAGGCGACGCCGCCGTCCTCGTGCTCCTTGGCGGCCTTGACGAGTTCGGGCACGAAGACGGCGTTGAGTGCGCCGCCGAGGAGCAGCATGTAGACGATGGTGGGCACCGAGTTGCCGACCGCGTAGCCGTCGGCGACGAAGCCGGTGCCGATGGCCGCCGCGACGACCGCCGAGCGTACGAAGCCGGTGGCGCGGGAGACCAGCGAGCCGGCCGCCATGAGCGCGCCGCTGCGGAGGACCGACGTCCGCTCGCGGGGCTCGGCGACGGCGGCCCGCGTGACCGAGGTCATCGGCGGGCCAGGTACGCCTGGAAGGCGCGGTACAGCGTGTGGTTGGTCCTGCCGGGCATCGGTGTCTCCCACTCCCCCAGGGTCTCGACGACCTGTCCGCCGGTGCCGAGCTTCCAGCGAAGGAGTCCGTGGGCGCGGTCGTCCGGGTCGAGGGTGGAGGGTACCCCGCGCAGGTCGTAGACGTCGGCGCCCAGCGCGTGGGCGTCGAGCATCATCCGCCACTGCAGGGCGTTGGAGGGGCGGACCTCGCGGCGGTGGTCGGCGGAGGCGCCGGTCTGGTACCAGACCCGCCGGCCGACCGTGACCATGGTGTGGGCGGCCAGGATCTCCCCCTCGTGCCGGGCGAGATACAGCTTCATCCGCCCCGGCTCCTCGGCGTTGAGGACGGCGTACTGCCGCTCGTAGTACGCCAGGGAGCGCCCGAGCCGGAAGCCGTCGCGCTCCTCGGTGATGCGCAGGAGGCGGTGGAACTCGGGCAGGTCCGCCGCCGATCCGACGACGACCTCGACGCCGCTCTTGCGGGCCTTGCGGATGTTGCGCCGCCACTCCTGGTTGAGCCCGTTCCACAGGTCGTCGGAGCTGCGGCCGGTCAGCGGCACCCGGTAGACGTGCCGGGGCTGGGCGTCGGCGCCGTCCTCGGAGTCGCCGCCGCACTTGCGCCAGCCGCGGGCCCGCAGGCGTTCGGCGACGGCCGAGCCGAGCGGGTCGACCTCGCTGGCGAGGACGTCGCCGAGGCGCCGGCCGGGACCGGTGTGCGCCTTGAGGGTGGCCGCGGTCCAGCGCCGGTGGTCGGGCCCGGGCCCGATGCGTACGGCGAACGCGCCGGAGGCCCGCAGATGCTTCAGGAGCGGGTCGAGCCAGCCGTCGAGGTCGGGGTCGGCCCAGTCGGCGACCGGCCCCTCGGGGAGGTAGGCGAAGTACTTGCGGGTGCCGGGGAAGGGGCGGAGCAGCACGAGGGCCACGCCGGTGAGCTCGCCCGACGCGGGTCCCCAGCCGATGAGTTGGTGCGACCACCCCTCCTTCACCCGGGCCCAGGCGGGGAGTTGGAGGAAGCTGGGGCCGTCGGGCCCGGTGGAGCGGGCGGCGAGGAACGCGCGGTACACCTCTGGTGTGACCGGTCCGAGCCGTGGCGGCACGGCGGCGTGGGCGGGCGCGGGTGCGGGCGTCACGAGCAGCGCTGACACAACGGGGAGCCTCCTTGTTCCGCCCCGTTCGGGTGGGGCGCACAGCAGGCTCACAGCCGGTGTTGACCGGTCCGCGCGAGGAATGTGACCGGACGATGACCATTCCTCTGCAGCCGTCGTCACATGGGCCGGGGGCGGCGCGGAGGGTGCGCGGGGCGGCCTACAGTCCGACGCATCCCACCTTTCTCCGCAGCCTCCTGGAGGTCTGTCCCGTGCTGCGCACCCGTATACGTGTCCCCCTGTTCCTGCTCTCGGCCGTGGCCCTGACCGCCTGTTCGGCGGCGACGGCGGACGACGCCTCGCCCAGGGGCGCCGCCTCCGCCCCGGCGGACGGGGCCCCCGCGAAGGTGACCGTCGTCCCGCCGGCCGCCGGAAGGCCCGTCACGGTGACGGCGAGCGGCGGCTCGCTGGCCGAGGTGAAGGTCGTCGACGCGAAGGGCGGCGTCCTGGCGGGTCGTACCGGCACCGGCGGCGCCTCCTGGACCTCCGACCGCAAGGCCGCGCCCGGCGCCTCGTACACCGTGGAGATCACCGCGCGCGGCACCGGCGGCAAGGAGACCACCTCCCGCTCGACCTTCTCCACGCCCGAGGCCGGCACGGTCAACAGGTTGAGCCTGGCGCCGGGGAAGGACACCACCGTCGGCATCGCGCAGCCGCTGTCGATCGTGTTCGACCGGCCGGTGGCCAACAAGGCGGACGTGGAGCGCCAGTTGAAGGTCACCACCTCCAACGGCACCGAGGGGTCGTGGGGCTGGGTGACGGACTACTCGGGCAAGGACCGGGCCGACTGGCGGCCCAAGGAGTACTGGAAGCCCGGCACCAGGGTCACCCTGGACGCGACCCTCGACGGCACGGACTCGGGGAAGGCGGGCGGCTGGTTCGTACGGGACTACCGCACCGGCTTCACCGTGGACGCGGCCGCCCGGGTGATCAAGGTCGACCTCGACCGCAAGAGGCTCAGCGTGGTCCGCGACGGGCGCACGGTCACCACCATCCCGGTCTCCGGCGGCACGCCCGGCGGCGACAAGCGGTCCTGGCGGGGCACGGCGGTCCTGATGGCGAAGGAGGGCACGATCCGGATGAACTCGGAGACGGTCGGCCTCGGCGACGCGTACGACAAGATGGTCGACTACTCGATGCGGCTGACCTGGTCGGGGATGTACGCGCACGCGGCGCCGTGGAACGCGGCGTACTTCGGCAACGCCAACAAGAGCTCCGGCTGCATCGGCATGAGCGACGCCGACGCGTCGGCCCTCTTCGCGGCGGTCCGCCCCGGCGACCCCTTCGAGATCACCGGCGCGGACACCAAGGGCGAGGTCGCGGAGGGCAACGGCTACGGCGACTGGAACCTGAGCTGGGACCAGTGGAAGGCGAAGAGCGCCCTGCGCTGACGGACCTCAGGGGCCGGTCGGGGCCGCCGCCATCTCCCACACCAGGACCTCCGCGTCCGCCGTCGCGAGCAGCGCCAGGTCCCGCTCGCCGGTGGTGCGGGCCGCGTCGCCCGGCGCCAGTTCCTCGCCCGCGAGCCGTACGGTGCCGCGCACCACGTGCACGTAGAGGTGGTCGGCGTCCGGGAGGGCGGTGCGCTCGCCCTGTTCGAGACGGCGGACGTGGAGCAGCGCGCCCGCCTCCGGGAGGGCGTACGGGGTGGCGTCGGCGATGCCGCGGACGATCTCGTACGACGGCTCGCCGCCCGGGTCCAGCGGGGCCAGCCACATCTGCACGAAGACCAGCGGGTCGGGGCCGTCGTTGCGCTCCACGTGCCGCACCCCGGAGGCCGCGCCGAGCCGCTGGAGGTCGCCGGGGCGCACCACGGTGGCGTGCCCGGCCGAGTCGCGGTGGGTCAGCTCGCCCTCGACGACCCAGGTGACGATCTCGGTGTGACTGTGCGGATGCTCGTCGAAACCGGCGCCGGGCGCGAGCCGCTCCTCGTTGCAGGCGAGCAGCGCGCCGAAGCGCAGGTTGTCGGGGTCGTAGAAGCGCCCGAAGGAGAAGGCGTGCCGGGTGTCGATCCCGGCCTCCTGATCACCGCCGGGGTACCGCTCCCCGCCGCGCTGGATGCGTATCACGGGATCACGGTAGCCGCCCCGGGGGCCGTCCCGGCCCCCGAAACCGCGCGCCTCTCGGGCACGACCCGCCCCGACCCGACACGTGGGCGTCCCGATAAGGCAGTCTTGTCCCCGTGTCTGAACCCGTGAACGCCGCTCACCAGCATGCCGCGACCCTGAAGCGCCTGGAGCAGTCCTCCGGGCGGCTCGCCGCCAGCGCCATTGCCCGCATGGACGAGACGCTGCCGTGGTACCGGGCGATGCCGCCCGAGAACCGGTCGTGGATCGGTCTGGTCGCGCAGGCCGGTATCGCCGCGTTCACCGAGTGGTTCCGGCACCCCGAGACCCCGCAGGCGATCTCCACCGACGTCTTCGGCACCGCGCCGCGCGAGCTGACCCGGGCGATCACGCTGCGGCAGACCGTCGAGATGGTGCGGACGACCATCGAGGTCATGGAGTCGGCGATCGACGAGGTCGCGGCGCCCGGCGACGAGAGCGTGCTGCGCGAGGCGCTGCTCGTCTACGCCCGGGAGATCGCCTTCGCCACCGCCCAGGTGTACGCGCAGGCCGCCGAGGCCCGCGGCGCCTGGGACGCCCGGCTGGAGTCCCTGGTCGTGAACGCGGTGCTGTCCGGCGAGGCCGACGAGGGCGCCGTGTCCCGGGCCGCCGCGCTCGGCTGGAACTCGCCGGAGAACGTGTGCGTGGTGCTCGGCACCGCCCCCGACGGCGACAGCGAGCTGACCGTGGAGGCGATCCGGCGGGCCGCCCGGCACGCCAAGCTGCAGGTCCTCACCGGTGTCCTCGGCGACCGGCTGGTCGTCATCGCGGGCGGCAACGACAATCCGCTCGCCGTGGCGAAGGCCCTGATCGGGCCGTACGCGGCCGGGCCCGTCGTCGCCGGCCCCGTCGTGCCCGACCTGCTCGCCGCGACCCGCTCCGCGCAGGCCGCCGCCGCCGGGCTGAAGGCCTGCACGGCCTGGCAGGACGCGCCCCGTCCGGTGCTCGCGGACGATCTCCTGCCGGAGCGCGCGATCGCCTCCGACCCTTCGGCGCGCGAGCAGCTGGTGGAGGAGATCTACAGACCGCTGGAGGAAGCGGGCTCGGCGCTCCTGGAAACACTCAGTGTCTATCTGGAGCAGGCGAGCAGCCTGGAGGGCGCGGCGCGGATGCTCTTCGTCCACCCGAACACCGTGCGCTACCGGCTTCGACGTGTGACGGACGTCACCGGCTGGTCCCCTTCCGACGTCCGCTCGGCCTTCACCTTGCGGATCGCCCTGATCCTCGGGCGCTTGGCCGACGCGGAGACCCAGTCCTAGACTTTTGTCGAACACCAACAATTCCCCCGACGGTTCTTCGTCCCTGTCCCCACGGGCGTCCGGGACCGTCCCCAAGAGAGAGTGTGAGGGTGCTCGTACTCGTCGCTCCCGGCCAAGGCGCCCAGACGCCCGGCTTCCTGACTCCCTGGCTCGAACTCCCCGGTGCCGCAGACCGCGTCGCCGCGTGGTCCGAGGCCATCGGGCTCGACCTCGCCCACTACGGCACGAAGGCGGACGCGGACGAGATCCGCGACACCGCCGTGGCGCAGCCGCTGCTGGTGGCCGCGGGTCTGCTGTCCGCCGCCGCCCTCGGTGACGGCATCGATCTGACGCCCGGCGCGGTCGCCGGTCACAGCGTCGGCGAGATCACCGCGGCCGCGTTCGCGGGCGTCCTCGACGACACCGCCGCGCTGCGTCTCGTCCGCACCCGCGGTCTGGCCATGGCCGAGGCCGCCGCGGTCACCGAGACCGGCATGTCCGCGCTGCTCGGCGGCGAGCCCGAGGTGGTCGTCCCCCACCTGGAGAAGCTCGGCCTGACCCCGGCGAACGTGAACGGCGCCGGCCAGATCGTCGCCGCCGGCACCATGGAGCAGCTGGCCGCCCTGGCCGAGGACAAGCCCGAGGGCGTCCGCCGGGTGATGCCGCTGAAGGTCGCCGGCGCGTTCCACACGCACCACATGGCCCCGGCCGTCGCCACCCTGGAGCAGGCCGCCGCGGAGCTGTCCCCCGCCGACCCGGCCGTGCGCTACGTCTCCAACAAGGACGGCCAGGTCGTGACCGCCGGCGGCGAGGTCATCGCCCGCCTGGTCGGCCAGGTCGCCAACCCGGTCCGCTGGGACCTGTGCATGGAGACCTTCCAGGAACTCGGCGCGACCGCCCTGATCGAGGTGTGCCCCGGCGGCACCCTCACCGGTATCGCGAAGCGCGCCCTGCCCGGTGTCCGCACCGTGGCCCTCAAGACCCCGGATGACCTCGACGCGGCCCGCACGCTCGTCGCCGAGACGGCCACGGCCTGACAAGGAGTGTCGAGAAGCATGGCGAAGATCAAGCCCAGCAAGGGTCACCCCTACGCGCGGATCATGGGTGTCGGCGGCTACCGCCCGACCCGTGTGGTGCCCAACGAGGTGATCCTCGAGAAGATCGACTCGTCGGACGAGTGGATCCGCTCGCGCTCCGGCATCGCGACCCGTCACTGGGCGTCTCCCGAGGAGACCGTCACCGCGATGTCGGTGGAGGCCGCGGGCAAGGCCGTCGCCGACGCCGGGATCGCCCCCGAGCAGATCGGCGCGGTCATCGTCTCGACGGTGTCGCACTTCAAGCAGACCCCGGCCGTGGCCACCGAGATCGCCGACAAGGTCGGCGCCGGCAAGCCCGCCGCCTTCGACATCTCCGCCGGCTGCGCGGGCTTCGGCTACGGCCTCACCCTCGCCAAGGGCATGATCGTCGAGGGTTCGGCCGAGTACGTGCTCGTGATCGGCGTCGAGCGGCTGAGCGACCTGACGGATCTGGAGGACCGTGCGACGGCCTTCCTGTTCGGCGACGGCGCCGGCGCGGTGATCGTCGGACCCTCGGACGAGCCGCGCATCGGCCCCACCGTGTGGGGTTCGGAGGGCGACAAGGCCGAGACCATCAAGCAGACCGTGCCGTGGAACGAGTTCCAGGTCGGCGACGTGTCGAAGCTGCCCCTCAACGAGCAGGGCGAAATCAAGTTCCCCGCCATCACGCAGGAAGGCCAGGCGGTCTTCCGCTGGGCCGTCTTCGAGATGGCGAAGGTCGCCCAGCAGGCGCTGGACGCCGCCGGCATCACGGCGGACGACCTGGACGTCTTCATCCCGCACCAGGCCAACATGCGGATCATCGACTCGATGGTGAAGACCCTCAAGCTGCCGGAGCACGTCACGGTCGCCCGTGACGTGGAGACCACCGGCAACACCTCGGCCGCCTCGATCCCGCTCGCGATGGAGCGGCTCCTGGCGACCGGCAAGGCCAAGAGCGGCGACACGGCGCTCATCATCGGCTTCGGGGCGGGTCTCGTCTTCGCCGCGACGGTCGTTACTCTCCCCTAGGCACACCGGATCTTCCGGAAGCCGCTTTCCTCAGTACAGACACAAGAAGGAGCGCCACCATGGCCGCCACCCAGGAAGAGATCGTCAAGGGTCTCGCCGAGATCGTGAACGAGATCGCCGGCATCCCGGTCGAGGACGTCGAGATCGACAAGTCCTTCACCGACGACCTGGACGTCGACTCCCTGTCCATGGTCGAGGTCGTCGTGGCCGCCGAAGAGCGCTTCGACGTCAAGATCCCGGACGAGGACGTCAAGAACCTCAAGACCGTCGGCGACGCGACCGAGTACATCCTCAAGCACCAGGCCTGATTCGGGCCCGGTCGGGCCCGTCCCGGCTGAACCGGTTCGCCACCCGGCGGTGGCGCCGTTTTTCGACCATCACACACATGGAGAAAGAATTCCTGTGAGCTCGACCAATCGCACCGTGGTCGTCACCGGTATCGGCGCAACCACTCCGCTGGGTGGCGACTCCGCTTCGACCTGGGAAGGTCTGCTGGCGGGGCGCTCCGGCGTCCGGCCCCTGGAGGGCGAGCGCTTCGCGGAGCTGCCCGTGCGGATCGCCGCGCGTGCCGCCGTGGACCCGTCCGAGGTCCTTCCCCGTCCGCTGGCCCGCAAGCTGGACCGCTCGGCGCAGTTCGCGCTGATCGCGGCCCGCGAGGCGTGGGCCGACGCGGGCTACACCGCCCCGGCCGGTGAGGACGACAAGATCGCGCCCGAGCGGCTCGGCTCCGTCATCGCCTCCGGCATCGGTGGTGTCACCACCCTGCTCGACCAGTACGACGTGCTGAAGGAGTCCGGCGTGCGCCGCGTCTCCCCGCACACCGTGCCGATGCTCATGCCCAACAGCCCCTCCGCCAACGTCGGCCTGGAGGTGAACGCCCGGGCGGGCGTGCACACCCCGGTCTCCGCGTGCGCGTCGGGTGCCGAGGCCATCGGCTACGCCATCGAGATGATCCGCACCGGCCGTGCCGACGTGGTCGTCGCCGGCGGCACCGAGGCGGCGATCCACCCGCTGCCCATCGCGGCCTTCGCCAACATGATGGCGATGTCCAAGAACAACGACGAGCCCGAGAAGGCCTCCCGCCCCTACGACAAGGCGCGCGACGGCTTCATCCTGGGCGAGGGCGCGGGCGTGATCGTGCTCGAGTCCGAGGAGCACGCGAAGGCGCGCGGCGCGAAGATCTACTGCGAGGCGCTCGGCCAGGGCCTGTCCGCCGACAGCCACCACATCGCGCAGCCCGAGCCGACCGGCCGGGGCATCGCCGCCGCGCTCCAGCACCTGCTCGACACCTCGGACCTGAAGCCCTCCGAGGTCGTCCACCTCAACGCGCACGCCACGTCGACGCCGCAGGGCGACGTCGCCGAGATCAAGGCGCTGCGGAAGGTCCTGGGCGACGACCTGAACCATGTCGCCATCTCCGCGACCAAGTCGATGACCGGCCACCTCCTGGGCGGCGCGGGCGGCATCGAGACCGTCGCCACGGTCCTCGCGCTGCACAACCGCCTGGCCCCGCCGACGATCAACGTCGACGACCTGGACCCGGAGGTCGACGCGGACATCGTCATCAACGAGCCGCGCGAGCTGCCGCAGGGCACGATCGCCGCGATCAACAACTCGTTCGGCTTCGGCGGCCACAACGTGGTGCTGGCGTTCCGTTCCGTCTGATCCGACGGCGCGTCGCTTCGAAGGCCCCCTGCCGGAACGTTCTCGTTCCGGCAGGGGGCTTCGGCGTGTACGGGGCCGGTCAGCGGATCGCGAAGAGGGCCGGTTCGCCGGCCATCGAGATCCGGTTGACGACCACGTGGTCGCCCGCCACCACGTAGAGGTCGGGGTAGATGGAGACCTTCTGCTCGCCGGGCTTCTGCTCCGGGCCGAGCCACCGCTGCTTCTTCCCGGTGGCGGCGTCGAGCACGACGACGTTCCCGCCGTACGTGAGGGCGCCGACGCTGCCGTCCGGTTCGGCCGCGACCGCCTTGAGCATGCGGTCGTACCGGTGGGACCACAGTTTCCGGCCGCCGTCCAGGGCGTACGCGGCCACCTCCACGGCCACCGACGAGGACTCCTCGACGGGGACGACCAGCCGGCCGCCGGTCACCACCGGGCGGTGGGCGAACGGGTCGATCGTGCCCGCGGGGCCGACCAGCGGCACCGTCGCCGTGGGCCGGCCGGCGTCGTCGTACGCGAGCAGCGCGTGCGTGCCGCGCTCGTCCTCCTCCTCGACGGCGACGACCGCGGGTGTCACCGACACCACGGACGCGGTCAGGTCGGACGCGACGTCCAGGACCCGGGTCCACCGCTCCTCGCCGGTCGCGGTGTCGAGCGCGGTGAGGCGCGCGGACTTGTCGTCGCACCGCTCGACGAGGAGCGTACGGGTGGGGTCGGCGTCCACGGCCAGGACCGCGCAGGAGTCCCGCATCGGGTGCTCCCAGCGGGCCGCGCCGCTCTCCGCGTTCCGGCCGAGGACCACGGAACCCTCCGCGATCACGGCGACGGGGCCGCCGACGGCGACACCGTAGACCCCCTGGCCGCCGACGGGCCGCTTCCACAGCGCCCTGCCGGTGCCGGTGTGGACGGCGACGACGGTCGCGCAGGGCTTTCCGTGGCGTCCGTACGCGATGAGGCCGACGTCCTGGCCGGCCCGCGGGCTCATCCGGCAGACGGCCTCGCGGGCGGGCGCGGAAAGGGTCCAGCGTGCCTTCCCGTCGCTCGCGCCGTAGGCGGTGAGGCCGTCGAGCCGGACCTGAACGACCGCGTCGCGGAGGGCCCACGCGCCGGGTTCCTCCTCCTCGACCCGGGCGGGCGGCGCCTCCCAGGCGATGGCCGGCGGACTGGTACGGGACGGCGGGGCGGCGGCCGTCGGCACGCTGTCGAGGTCCGGCGCGAAGTCCTCCGCGTCGGGCCAGACCACCCAGAGGACGGCCAGGAAGGCGGCGAGTCCGAGGAGGGCGAGCGGGAGCACGGCGCCGTCCGGCACGCCGCGACGCCCTCCGGCCGGCTTCCGGTCGTGCGCGTTCAAGACGGCGGGCCGCACCCATGCCTCGGGGCCCACCGGGCCCCAGGCCCGGCCGTCCCCCGGCACCCGGCCGCCTCGGTCCTCCGGCCGCCCGTCCCGCTTGTCCAGGACCACCGGCCCCCGGGCCCCGGCCTCCTGGTCCTCGGGCGCGGGCCGCCCGCGCCGCCCCAGCACGTACCCGGCCGCGAACGCCGCCACCACGCCCACCGCGGTGACCAGCCACCACCAGTGGCCCCCACCGGTCCCGGCCCCGTCTCCGGACAGCAGTACGGCGGCCGTTCCGGCCGCCGTCGTTCCCCGCGTCTCCATCGCACACCCCCCGAGGGGAATCTACGACCTTTCCGGACTCCTGGACCAGGTCCTAGACCACCTGGTGCAGCCAGCGGACCGGGGCGCCCTCGCCCGCGTAGCGGAAGGGCTCCAGTTCGTCGTCCCAGGGCTTGCCGAGGAGCTTGGAGATCTCGGCCTCAAGCACCGTCTCGCCCTGCGCGGCGCGGGCCAGGGCGGCGCGCAGCCGGTCCTCCGGGATCAGGATGTCGCCGTGGATGCCGGTGACCGCGTGGAAGATGCCGAGCTCCGGGGTGGCGCTGTAGCGCTCGCCCTCCGCGGTGGCGCAGGGCTCGGCCGTGACCTCGAAGCGGAGCAGCTGCCAGCCGCGCAGCGCGGAGGCGAGCTTGGAGGCGGTGCCGGTCTCGCCCTGCCAGGAGAACTCGGCTCTCCACGTGCCCGGGGACGCGGGCTGCCGGATCCAGTCGAGCTGGACCCTCGCACCGAGGACGCCCGCGACCGCCCATTCGACGTGGGGGCAGAGCGCGCGCGGTGCGGAGTGAACGTACAGGACTCCACGTGTCGTCACCGGGACCTCCAGTGTGGGACGAGGTTCGCCTTTCCCAGCGGCCTCAGTAAACAACATCACGAAGAAGCGGCTTCGCAAACCCCCAAAAAGGGGACAGCATGTGACGTGATGTAATTTACCGGAGCCGATCGGCAGGGGCGCCTCTGGTTCGACGGGGGAAAAGCTACCGTGCCGCGCCCGGGTCGGGGTGACGTACGGTCGGTCGGGTGCGGGTGGACACGAAGCTTTCACTCGCGAGGACGCCGAGGAGGGGCCGCGGGATGCCGCACGGGCGACACCGATTCCGTACCGCCGCCGCGGGGACGGCACTGCTGTGCGCCGTGACGGTGCTCGCGGGCTGTTCGGGCCCGGGCGGTGGCGACGGGCCGGACCCGCGGGCGGCGTCGGCCTCGCCGAAGCCGACGCCCCCGCCGAAGCCGGTGTGGAACGTCTCCCCCGGTTCGGTCGCCGCGGTCGGCGACTCCATCACCCGCGCCTTCGACGCCTGTACGGTCCTGGCGGACTGCCCCGAGGCGTCCTGGGCGACCGGCACGGACGCCGAGGTCGACAGTCTGGCGCTGCGCCTGCTCGGCACCGCGCGGGTGGCCGGCCGCAGCTGGAACCTGGCCCGCTCCGGGGCGCGGATGGCGGAGCTTCCGCAGCAGATGGCCGCGGCGGCGGCCGAACGGCCCGAGCTGGTCACGGTGATGATGGGCGCGAACGACGCGTGCCGGGCCCGGGCCGAGGAGATGACCCCGGTCGAGGAGTTCCGCGCGTCCTTCGTGGCCGCGCTGGCCCGGCTGCGCGCCGGGGCGCCGAAGGCGCAGGTGTACGTGTCGAGCCTGCCCGACCTGCGGCGTCTGTGGGAGACCGGGCGGGTCAGCCCGCTGGGCCGCCAGGTGTGGCAGTTGGGCGTCTGCGGCGCCATGCTCAAGGACCCGACCGACCTGGGCCCGGCCGCCGAGCGCCGCCGGACGACGGTGCGGGACCGGGTGGTGGCGTACAACCGGGTGCTGCGCGAGGAGTGCGCGAAGGACGAGCGCTGCCGCTACGACGGCGGCGCGGTCTTCGGCTTCGCCTTCGACCGGCCGCAGCTGAGCCCGTGGGACTTCTTCCACCCGAGCAAGTCCGGCCAGGCGCGGCTCGCGGAGCTGGCGTACCGGCAGATCACGAAGGCGTAGGACCCCGGGGCGGATGTCAGGGTCCGCCCCGGGGCCGGTCTCAGGGGGCCCCGGAGTCACACGTCCAGGCGGGTGGTGAGGCGGGCGTCGGCGAGGGAGCGGGCGGCGAGGACCTCGTACGTACCGCCGACCAGGGTCCAGGCGCCCGGCTCCTCGTCCCAGATCTCGAAGGCGCGGCGCGGGAGTTCGACGGTGACCTCGACGGTCTCGCCCGCGCCGGCCTCGACGCTCGCGAAGCCGGCCAGCCAGCGGGCCGGGCGTTCGACCGTCGTGCTCCGCGCGCCCATCGACACAGTGGACACCGGCGCCAGGTAGATCTGGACGACCTCGCGGCCGGGGCGGGTGCCGGTGTTGGTGAGGCGGACGGTGACCGTGTCGGGGGTCGCGAGCAGCGAGTCGTACGACCAGGTCGTGTAGCCGAGGCCGTGGCCGAAGGGGTACGCGGGGACGGCGCCGGCCCGGTCCCAGGCGCGGTAGCCGATGAACACGCCCTCGGCGTAGTCGAGTCGGCCGCCGGTCGGGGTGACCTCGGTGACCGGGGCGTCGGCGAGGGCGACCGGCCAGGTGGTGGGCAGCCGGCCGCCGGGCTCCTCGGCGCCGGTGAGGACGTCGGCGAGCGCGGCGCCGCCCTCCTGGCCGGGGAACCAGCCGAGCAGGATCGCGGCGACGTCCTCGCGCCAGGGCATCTCGACCGGGGAGCCGGCGTTGACGACCACGACCGTGTTCGGGTTGGCGGCGGCGACGGCCCGTACGAGGTCGTCCTGCCGTCCGGGCAGGGCGAGGTCGGTGCGGTCGAAGCCCTCGGACTCGACGCGCTCGGTGGTCGCGACGACCACGACGGCGGTGTCGGCGGCGCGCGCGGAGGCGACGGCTTCGGCGATCAGTTCGTCGGGGTCACGGCGTGGACCGAGGTGGACGAGGGAGAACATGACGGCCGGCAGCGGGGCCGCGAACTCCTTGTCCAGGGTGTGCCGGAGGGAGACCTCGACGGTCTCACCGGCCGTGAGCGCGACCTTGCCGCGTTCGACGGGCGAGCCGAAGAAGGCCTCGAAGGGGTCGGTCTCGGAGCCCATGGACTGGACGCCGTCGAAGAGGACCCGGCCGCCGACGGTGAGCGCGTAGGCGCCGAGGCCGCGGGTGCCGAAGGCGTGCTCGCCGCTCTCGCGCGGGGTGAAGGTGCCGGTGACCTCGATGGAGGCGAGGTTCTCGTGGGTGACGCCGGCCGGCAGGTCGTCGCCGATCCACTGGACCTGGCCGCCCGGCAGACCGCCCTCGCCGATGACCGTGCCGGAGGCGTCGCGGCACACGGCGCGCAGGGTGAATCCCTGGTCGGCGGGGGCGAGTTCGTCGCTGGGGTCGGCGCCGAGCGAGAAGGTGAGGGCCCCGTCGGGGAGGGCGGCGGTGAGGCCGGCGAGCGGGGAGACGACGTGCTCGGGGAAGACCTGGGCGGAGCCGCCGCCGAGGACCCGGGCGTCGCGGGCGGCGGCGCCGCAGAGCGCGACCGACCCGGGGCGCAGCGGAAGAGCCCCGCCCTCGTTGCGTACGAGGACGACACCGCGGCGGGCGATCTCGCGGGCGAGGGCGTCGCCGTCGATCGCGGCGGGCGGCTCGGTGACGGCGGCGGGGGCGCCGTCGAGGACGCCGACGCGGGCGGCGAGCCGGAGCACGTTGCGCACGGCGGTGTCGACGGCGGACTCGGCGACCTCGCCGGCCCGGACGGCGGCGGCGAGCGCTTCGCCGTACACGGTGTGCGGGCCGGGCATGGCGACGTCGAGGCCGCCCTCGATGTCGCCGGTGGTGGAGCGGGCGGCCATCCAGTCGGAGACGTTGCAGCCGTCGAAGCCCCACTCGCCGCGCAGCACCTCGTTCACCAGGTGGCGGTGTTCGGTCATCGTCGTGCCGTTGACCTGGTTGTAGGCGGTCATGATGCCCCAGGGGTGGGCGTTGGCGACGATGGCCTCGAAGGGCGCGAGGTAGAGCTCGCGCAGCGGCCGGGCGGCGATCCTGTTGTCGACGGTGAAGCGGTCGGTCTCGGCGTCGTTGCCGACGAAGTGCTTGACGGTGGTGCCGACGCCGCCGTCCTGGACGCCCTTCACATAGCCGGTGCCGATGGCGCCGGTGAGGAACGGGTCCTCGCTGTACGCCTCGAAGTGCCGGCCGCCGAGGGGGGTGCGGTGCAGGTTGACCGTGGGCGCGAGGAGGACGTGGACGCCCTTGCGGCGGGCCTCCTGGGCGAGCAGCCGGCCCGCACGGCGGGCGAGGGCCGGGTCCCAGGTGGCGGCGAGGGCGGTCGGGGACGGCAGGGCGACGGACGGGTCGTCGGCGGTCCAGCGGACGCCGCGGACGCCGATCGGGCCGTCGGACATGACCAGCGGGGCGAGGCCGATCTCGGGCAGGGCGGGCAGCGACCACATGTCCTGTCCGGCGAGCAGCCTGGTCTTGGCGTCCAGGTCGAGCTTGGCCAGGGCCGCCTCGACGGCCTCTTCGCGCACCGCGTTCGTGTCTGCCACGGCCGTACCTCCTCGTAGTGGGCGTTGTGCGGCCATGGTGACTCCCCTACCTGTAGATCGGTAGGTTACGTGAGCATTTCGTTATCAACGGATGGCGTACGGTCCTCACGACAGGGACCCACGGAAGGGGGACGGGCGATGGCACGGGCCAGGAGCGAGGAACGCAAGGCGGAGATCGTCCGCGCCGCCCTGGAGGTGATCGCCGAGCGCGGCTACCGGGGCGCCTCCCTGGGCTCGGTCGCCGAGCGGGTCGGGCTCACCCAGCAGGGTCTGCTGCACTACTTCCCCACCAAGGAGGCGCTGCTCGTCGCCGTCCTGGAGGAGCGCGACCGCTGGGACACCAGCGGCGGCCGGGACCGGGAGCGCTGGCGGCTCGACCTCATGGAGTCGCTGGTGGAGTACAACGCGATGCGCCCGGGGATCGTGCAGACCTTCTCGGCGCTGCTCGGCGAGAGCGTCACCGAGGGCCACCCGGCGCGGGCCTTCTTCACCGAGCGCTACGCGCAGGTGCGGGAGGGCATGGCGGAGGTGCTGCGCGCCGAGTTCGGCGACGAACTGCCGGGCGGGCTCACGCCCGAACGGGCGGCACCGCTGCTCACGGCGGTGATGGACGGCCTGCAGTACCAGTGGCTGCTCGACCCGGAGGCGGTGGACATGCCAGCCGCCTTCCGGGACTTCGTGGCGCTGCTGCGGCCCGAGGAGCGCTGAGGCCCATACGGGGAGGGGTGGTCCGGGTGCGGGGCGACGCCCGCGACCGGCGGCTCAGCGCGGGGCGATCCCGCCGGCGTACACGTGGTCCGGCGTGATGACCCGGGTGATCGCGCGGGCGAGCAGGGTCGACGGCTCCTGGCCGCCGACGAGGACGTCGGTGTTCATCATCAGGACCATGGTGACCTTCTCCTCGGGCAGGTGGACGGTGACCGTCTCGTAGCCCGGGATGGAGCCGTTGTGGCCGATCCAGCCGTCGGTGTCGAGGATGCCGAGACCGTAGTCGGTGCCGGGGAAGCCGGTCGGCAGCATCTTCAGGCGCTGCGCCTGGGTCTGCGGGCTGAGCAGCTTGCCGGCGGCGAGGACCTCGGCCCAGCGGCGCAGGTCGCCCAGGTCGGAGATCATGCTGCCGGCCGCCCAGGCCCAGCTGGGGTTCCAGTCGGTGACGTCCTGGACGGTGCCGTCCAGGGTCTGGTCGGTGTAGCCGCGGGCGTGCGGCGAGGGGAACTCGGTGCCCTTCGGCATGAGGGTGTGCCGCAGCCCGGCGGGCCGGATCACCCGGTGGTGCAGGACGTCGGCGAGGCGCTGACCGGTGACCTTCTCGATCACCAGGCCGAGGAGCAGCAGATTGGAGTTGGAGTACTGGAACCGCGCGCCGGGGGCGAAGGTGTTGGCGTGCCGGTAGCCGTACGACAGCGCCTCCCACGGGTTGAAGACGCGCTCGGGCCGCGACTGGAGGTCGCGGACGAAGTCGGCGTCGGCGGTGTACGGGAAGAGGCCGCTGCGCATCTCGGCGAGGTGGCGGAGCGTGATCCGGTGGCCGTTCGGGACGCCCCGGACGTAGCGGTCGATCGGGTCGTCGAGGCCGATCCTGCCCTCGTCGACGAGTTCGAGGAGCGCGGTGACGGTGAAGGTCTTGGTCTCGCTGCCGATGCGGACGAAGGTGTCGACGGGCATGGGCGCGCCGGTCTTCTTGTCGGCGACGCCGGTGGCCCGTACGTAACAGCCCCTGCCCGGCAGCCACAGGCCGACGACGACGCCGGGGATGCCGGCCTGGGTACGGACCTGGGCGATGGTCCTGTCCAGGCGGGCGGTGAGCGCGGGGTCGAGGCCGTCGTGCGGGCAGTCGGTCCCGCGCGGCCCCTCGCCGCCGGCGGCGGCGAGCCTGGCGGCGGGGGCCGCGGTGGCGGGCACGGCTGCCGTCGGGGCGAGGACGCTCACCGCGAGCAGGGTCGCGGCGAGCAGCCGACGACGGGGGGTACGGCGCATGGGCGGGGTGCCTCTTCCGGGTCACGGGTCACGGGTCACGGGTCACGGGGCTGGTGGCTCCGGCCCCGGCCCGCGGGTCGGAACCCCGGCCACGCGACAGGACCACGAGCACGACCCGGGCAGGGCCACCGGCCGGGACCAGAGCGCCGGCCCGGACACCGGCCCGGACGGCCAGCATCGGCACCGGCCCCCGGGCCGCGCCCACCGCGCGGTCGCCGCCCCGGCGAGTCCACTCGTTCGGCGCCGCGGAGGGACGCCGGGTGGGTGGACGCCGGGCCGGTGGACGCGGCCCGGGGCCGCCGCCCGGGCGGGCACCCCGCGGCCGGGCGACCGCCGACCGAGAGCCACGAGCCCGGTCCGGGGCCCGTCACTTCGCGACGACGGCCGCCAGGTCCTCACCCGCGAGGGACGGGTCGCGGGTGAGGGCCTGGTGGACGGCCTCCAGGACGGGGAGCTTCGCCTCGGTGGCGGCGGTCGCCAGGGCCACGTCCTTGGCGGCGAGGGACACCGGGAAGTGGACGCCGGTGGCGGTGGCGCGGCCGACGGCGCCGGCGAGCGGGCCCGCGCCGAGGGCGCGGAGGGCGAGGTCGCGGGGGAGGCCGAGGGCGTCGGTGAGGGTGAGGGCCTCGCCGATGAGCGCGACGCCGCCGATGACGGCGTTGATGAGGACGAGCTTGAGGGCGGCGCCGGTGCCGGGGGCGCCGCACGGGGTGACGGTGCCGAGCCGGTCGAGGACGGCGGCGACGGGCGCGGTGTCGCCGCCCGCGAAGATGAGCAGTTCGCCGGTGGCGGCCCGGTCGACGCTGCCCATGACGGGCGCGTCGATCAGGGTGACGCCCTCGGGGAGCCGGTCGGTGAGCTCGCGCACCGCGTCGGGGCCGATGGTCGAGGTGTCGATCCAGTGGGTGCCGGGGCGCAGCGCCGGGAGCATGGCATCGGCGACGGCGCGCGCGGCGGCCGGGTCGGCCAGCATGGTGATGACGACGTCGGCGCCGGCGACCGCCTCCGCGGGGTCCGCGGCGCGCACGGCGCCGTCGGCGACGAGGGCGTCGGCCTTGCCGGGCGTGCGGTTCCACACGGTGAGGGGGTGGCCCGCGTCGAGGAGCCGGCGGGCCATGGGGAGGCCCATGTTGCCGAGTCCGAGGAAGGCGATCTTCTGAGCGGTCTCGTGGGCGGTCTCGTGGGCGGTCTCGTTCCGCGTGTTCTCCATGCTCTCGACGCTAGGCAGCGCCGCGCCATGCCACAAGCGAATGTTTAGCATGGCTGCCATGCCCACTCCGCATGCCTCTCAGTCGCTGTACGAGGTGTTCCTCGCCGTCGCCCGCGCGGGCTCGTTCACCGCCGCCGCCCGGGCCCTCGGCTACACGCAGTCGGCCGTGTCCCGGCAGATCCAGGCCCTGGAGGACGAGACCGGCGCGGCCCTGTTCGAGCGGCTGCCGCGCGGGGTGCGGCTGAGCGAGGCGGGCCGGGTGCTGCTGCCGCACGCGGAGGCGGTACGGGACCGGCTCGCCCTGGCCCGGGCCGAACTGGCGGCGCTGCGCACCCTGGACGGCGGGCTGCTGCGGCTCGGCGCCTTCGCCAGCGCGGGCGCCGCCCTCGTACCGCGCGCCCAGGCGGTCTTCCGGGCGCGCCATCCGGGGGTCGTCGTGACCCGGGTCGAGGGGCCCTCGGTCAAGCATCTGCGGCTGGTCGCGGCCGGCGAGGAGGACCTCGCGGTGGTCAGTCCGGCGACCGGCGGGGCCGCGCCGGAGGGGGTGACGCTCCATCACCTCCTGGACGAGCCCCTGCTGGTGGCCCTGGAGCGCGGGCATCCGCACGCGGGGCGGCGGGACGTGCGGCTCGCGGAGCTGGCCGACGAGGAGTGGATCGTCGCCAACGAGCGCCTGGAGGACACCCTGTTCCGGCCCGCCGTGGCCGCAGGGTTCCGGCCGCGCACCGGGCTGCTCGCGCTCGACTGGATCGCCAAGCTGGGCGCGGTGGCGGCGGGGCTCGGCGTCACCCTCGTACCGGCGCTCGCGGCCGCGTCCGTACGGCCCGACGTGGCGCTGGTGACGATCCACCCGGACGACGTGCCGTACCGGCGGATCTGCGCCGCGACCCCGCCGGTGCCGACCGTGGCGGCCACCGCCTTCCTGCGGCTGCTCCACGAGACCGCACAGGAGCTAACACCCACACCCCGGTATTGATCCTTACAGGAAGCCGCGGGATGATGGCGGCCATGATCGTCGCCGCCACGCAGTTCGCCCCGGTCGCCGGGGACATCGCCGCCAACGTCGCAGCCATGGCCGCCCTGGTCCGCGCCGCCGGGGCCGAGGGGGCCCGGGTCGTGGTCTTCGCCGAGCTCTCCGTCACCGGGTACGAGCCGAGCCTGATCCGGGACGCCCCGGAGCTGGTGCTCACCGAGGACGACCCGCGCCTGGAACCCGTACGGGAGGCCTGCCGCGCGGTGTCGGCGGCGGCCGTGGTCAACGGGCCGGTGGCCGGGCCCGGTTCACGTCCCGGGATCACCACCCTGGTGATCGGCCCGGACGGCGGACTGCTCACCCGTTACGACAAGCGGCATCTGTACGGGGTGGAGGCCGAGGCCTTCGAACCGGGCGCCGTGGACGGGCGGTTCACGCTCGACGGGGTCCGTTTCGCGCTCGCCACCTGCTACGACAACCGCTTCCCGGAGCTCGCCGAGCGGGCCGCCGCCGACAACTGCGCGGTGTATCTGGCCAGTTCGGTGCTCGGCGCCGACAACGACTCGTTCACGGAGGTCTATCCGGTGCGCGCCCGCGACTTCCGGCTGCATGTCGTGCTCGGCAATGTCCTCGGGCTCAGCGAGAACGGGGTGGGCGGCGGCATGGCCGGTGCCTGGGGCCCGGACGGCGGGCGGCTCGCGGACGCGGGCCCGGACGAGCCGGGCTTCGTCCTCGCCGAGGTGGGCTGACGGCTGAGCCGTCACGGAACCCCCTGCCCGTGACGGCTCTGCCCCGCCCCCTTGCGGGGCGCTCGGTGGCTCCCCCTACGGGGCGCTCAGGCCCAGCGTGTAGGCGCCGGAGCCGCTGTAGGCGTGCACGACATAGCGGTAGTAGCCCGCGCTGCCGTAGTAGGTGGTGTCCTCGTCGGCGTTCGCGGTGCCGCCGACGGCCACGTCGGTCCAGCCAGAGCCGTTCCACTTCTGCAGGTAGAGGTCGAAGTCGGTGCCGGCCGGGCCGCGCAGGCAGCCCACGTGGGTGCCGGAGGTCGCGGAGTAGTAGTACGAGCCGTCCGGCTGGGCCTCGGCCTGCCCGGAGGAGAGGCTGCCCTGGTAGGTGTACTCGGTGTTGTCGCAGCCGGTGGGCGGCGGGGTGTCGGTGCCGACCGTGAGCTGGTAGGTGACGGTGTGCGTGGCGGAGCCGGTACCGGTGACCGTGATCGGGTACGTGCCGTCGGCGGTGTCCGCCGCGACCTGGACGGTCATGGTCGAGGAGTCGCCGGAGGTCACCGAGGCCGGGCTGAAGGAGACCTTGACGCCGCTCGGCGCGCCGCTCGCGGAGAGCTGCACGGTCTGGGCGCTGCCGCCGGTGGTGGTCGTGTTCACCGTGGAGGTGACCGAGCCGCCGGCCTGGACCGAGCCCGCGGCCGGGTTCAGGGCGAGGGAGAAGTCGGGGTTGGTGGTGCCGCCGCAGTCGGTCTCACCGGACTGGGCGGGGACGCCGATCGCGTTCCAGGCCGTCTTCACCGCGTTGCACTCGGCGCTGCCGTAGGTGTTCTTGGCGGTGGCGAGGGTCGCCTTGCGGGCGGCGAGGTGGTTCCAGGACGAGGTCTTCATCAGCAGGGCGCCCATGAAGATCTTGCCGGCCTTCTGCACGCCGATGCCGGTCACGGAGGCCGGGCCGCCGGAGCATATGGGACTGGCGGGCTTGCCGCCGCCGGGGTTGGAGCCCTCGGCGAGCAGGTAGAACCAGTGGTTCTGCGGGCCGGCCGCGGCGTGCACCTCGGTGCCGGAGTTCAGCTGCGGGTAGCAGTTGGGGTCGCCGGCGAGGGACGGGTTGTACATGTAGCGGATCGGCTTGTTGTCGCCGAGGAAGTTCAGCTTCTCGCCGACGGTGTAGTCGGGGGTGTCGTTGGGGTTGTTCGCGAAGTGCTCGGTGAGCGCGCCGAAGATGTCGCCCGTCGACTCGTTCATGCCGCCGTTCTCGTTGGACGAGCCGGCGCTGCCCGGGGTCTTGTCGAAGATCTCGTGCCCGTACTCGTGGGCGACCACGTCGATGCCGGTGAGCTGCATCGTGCTGTTCTGGTTGTGGCCGAACGTGGTCTTGGTGCCGTCGTAGTAGGCGTTGACCTGGGCGAGTCCGGCGCGGGCCGGGACCATGCCGCCCTGGCCGTTGATGCCGTTGTAGCCGAACCACTGCTTGAGCATGTCGGACTCGCGCTGGGCGGCGTACATGATGTCGACGCAGGCGGTCACCAGGTCGTTGGCGCCGCCGTTGCCCCAGGGCGAGGAGCCGGTGTAGGCGCTGCCGTTCTGGCCGCCGCAGCGGAACGGGGAGCGGGTGGCGTCGGTCATCGAGGTGGTGGCGGTGTCGATGGTGACATTGCCGTTGTGGTAGCCGCGGCCGTCGGCGTGCAGCACCTTGTCGGTGGCCTGTGCGACCTTGCCGGTGCGGGCGTCGACGTAGGTGTCGAGGGAGCTGGGCAGGCCCTCGGTGGTGCGGCCGACGACGAGGGTGTGCCAGGCGAGGACCGGCTTGTTCCCCTTGAGCAGCACGCTGAGTTCGGGGGCGCTCGCGCTCTCGACGCCGGCCAGCTGGGCGCGGGCGGTGGCGAGCGCGGCGGCGGAGCCGACGGTGGCCCTGGTGGACAGCGTGAGCACGGGGGCGGGCGCGGCGGCGACGTGCCGGACCTTGCCGGTGCTGTCGGACAGGACGACGGCGTCGCCGCCGCCGGCGACCGGGAGTCCCTTGTAGGTGCGCTGGTAGGCGGCGTAGTAGAGGCCGCCGGCCCACGGGGTGACGGCGGTCCGGACGAGTTCCTCGTCGGTGCCGTGGCGGAGTCCGTCGAGTCCGCTGTCGGCGGCCTTGTCGGCGGCGGCGAGGGCGAGCGACTTGCCCTGCCCGGGCGGCACGGGCTGGGCCTGCGGGTTCGCCGCGGCACTGGCGGTGCCCGCGAGGGTGCCCGCGAGGCTCGCCGTCAGGGCGAGCGCCGCGAGGGCAGCCGGGAGTCTGGTGGGGTGCACGTCTGCTCCGTTCGGGTGGGGGGAGACGGTGGGACGCGCCGAGTATGGGTGTGGACATGGCAAGGAGGGGACCTCTCACCGGGCATAAGACCCGCGTTATGCCGAACCCCGGCGTCCGCCCCGGACGGCTGTCTAACCTGGTGAAATGCAGCTGGAGTTGAGGCATCTCGAAGCCGTCTGCCGGATAGCGGAAGCGGGCAGTCTGGGGCGGGCGGCGGCCCGGCTCGGGGTGTCCCAGCCGGCCCTGTCGGCGCAGCTCCGGCGGATCGAACGGGCCGCCGGGGGCGAGTTGTTCGTGCGCGGGCGGCACGGCGTGGACCCCACGCCGCTCGGCGAGTTCGTCCTGTCCAAGGCGCGCCGGGTGCTCGGTGAGATGGACGCGCTCGCGGCCGGCGCGCGGGCCGCGGCGCCGCATCCGACGCTGCGCCTCGGCTGCATCCTGCTCGTCCTGGTGGACCGGCTGATCGGGCGCCTGGAGCAGGAGCTGGCGGGCTCGGAGATCGCGGTCAGCGTCGAGCACTCGGTGACCACGCTCAGCCGGATGCTGGGCGCCGGGCAGTACGACGCGATCGTGTACGGGGAGGTCGCCGAGCACGAGGTGCCGCTGCCCGACGGGGTCGCGGCCCGCACCCTGATCCCGAAGGAGCCGTTCTGCGTGCGCCTCTCGGCGGCGCACCCGCTGGCCGGGCGGGACCGGATCGAGCTCGCGGAGCTGGCGGGCGAGACCTGGATGACGCTGGTCGAGGACGACGACGGCGGCCCGGAGGCGCTGGTCGCCGCCTGCCGGCGGGCCGGGTTCACCCCTGCGCTGCGCTACCGGATCGCCGACCGCAAGATGCACTACGACCTGATCGCGGGCGGCCGGGCGATCTCACTGAGCCAGCCGACGGCACCGCCGGCCGCCGGCACGGTGCTCCGGCCGCTGGCCGGCGACCCGGTCACCGGCCGCATCCGCCTCGCCTGGAACCGGGCCGCGGTCGCCGAGCCCCGGGCGGCCCGGCTGTACCGGGCGGCGGGCCTGGCGTACCTGGACAACGTGCCGCACAACGCCTTCCACCGCGCCTGGTGGGAGGCCCGACCGGAACTGCACCCGGTGCTCGACTGAGCGGCCCGCTCGTCAGCCCAGGCGGCTGTCGGCGTTCGTCCGGCCCGGGGCGGGCGCGTCGTGGGCCCCGTCGCCGTCCTCGGCCGGCGTCTCGCCGTTCAGCTCGCGGGCCATCAGGGTGGCGCCGGCGACGGCGCCCGGCATCAGCAGGACGGCGACGAAGGGGATCAGGAAGGCGAGGACGAGCGGTACGCCGAAGCCGAGGGCGGCGGCCCGGCGGCCGCGCAGCATGCCGAGCCGCTCCTTGAACTCGACGCGGCGACGCTGGAGCGCGACGGCGGTGAGCTCCTCGGTGAGGAAGAAGCCGGAGACGCAGAAGCCGATGGCGGGGACGACGGTCTGGCCGACGACCGGGATGAAGCCGGCGGCGAAGAGCAGGATGCCGTAGAGGGCGACCCGGGCGAGCACCCGCAGGCTGTCGCGGGCGGAGATCCACAGTTCGCGCCAGAGCGGCAGCCCGGACTCGGGGGCCTCGCCGCTCTCGCTGCGGTCGACGGCCTCGGAGAGGGACTCGTAGAAGGGCTGGCCGACCAGAAGGGTGACGGCGGTGAAGGTGATCACGGCGAGGAACAGGCCGAGCGCGAAGACCAGGAAGGTGAGGGCGCCGCGGAGCAGGCCCTGCCAGGGCGAACTCCAGTCGTCGGCGAAGGGCGTCGCCGAGGCCGTCAGGTCGTCCGCGCCGTAGCCGAGCCCGATCAGTGCCCCCACGTACAGGACGAGGGTGACGAGCCCGGGCAGCAGCCCGAAGCCGAACCAGCGTCCATGGCCGGCGACCCACTTCTGGCCGCGCAGCAGATAACCGAAGCCCACCCCGAAATCACGCATGCCGATCACCCTAACGGGACCGTTCGAGCGGTACGAAAGAGAGGCGGCACGGCGGTACGAAGAAGGGCCGCACCCTGGTCGGTCAGGGTACGGCCCCTCTTCAGTCTGCTGCCCCCGGGACGGGGCGGCGAACTCAGACGGCGAGCTCGACCGTGATGTTGCCGCGGGTCGCCTTGGAGTACGGGCAGACCTGGTGGGCCTTCTCGATGAGGCTCTTGGCGGTCTCGGCGTCCACGTTCGGGATGGTCGCCGAGATCTTGACGATGATGCCGAAGCCCTCGTCGTTCCTGCCGATGCCGACCTCGGCGGTGACCGTCGAGCCGGCGATGTCCGCGTTCTCGTTGCGGGCGACGACGCCCAGAGCGCCCTGGAAGCAGGCGCTGTAGCCGGCGGCGAAGAGCTGCTCCGGGTTGGTGCCCTCGCCGGAGCCGCCCATGGCCTTCGGCGGGTTCACGACGACGTCGAGCCGGCCGTCGTCGGTGGCCACCCGGCCGTCGCGCCCGTTCTCGGCGGTGGCGACGGCGGTGTACAGGACGTCGGAGTGCTGAATCGACATGCTGCTGTCTTCCTTCTGCTGTTCGCCGCGACTCGCGCCCACGATCGCGACGGCTGAGGGAAGACTAACGGGTCGCCGAGACGATCATCTTTCCGGTGTTGTCGCCGCGGAGCATGCCCAGGAAGGCGTCCACGCCGTTCTCGATGCCCTCGACGAAGGTCTCGCCGTACTTCAGCTCACCGGAGCGCAGCCAGCCGCCGACCTCCTGGACGAACTGCTGCTGCATCCCGTAGTGGTCGCCGACCAGGACGCCCTGGAGGCGCAGCCGCTTGCCGATGATCATGGCCATGTTGCGCGGTCCGGCCACCGGCTCGGTGTCGTTGTACTGCGCGATCATGCCGCAGATGGTGGCGCGGCCGTGCACGTTGAGCGAGGAGATCGCGGCTTCCAGGTGGTCGCCGCCGACGTTGTCGAAGTAGACGTCGATGCCGTCCGGGGCGGCTTCGCGCAGCTGGTCCTTGACCGGGCCGTTCTTGTAGTTGAAGGCGGCGTCGAAGCCGAGCTCCTCGACCAGCCACTTCACCTTCTCGTCGGAGCCGGCCGAGCCGATGACCCGGGAGGCGCCCTTGAGGCGGGCCATCTGGCCGACCTGGCTGCCGACGGCGCCGGCCGCGCCGGAGACGAAGACGGCGTCGCCCTCCTTGAAGGAGGCGACCTCGAAGAGGCCGGCGTAGGCGGTCAGGCCGGTCATGCCGAGCACACCGAGGTAGGCGGAGAGCGGGGCGAGCTCCGGGTCGACCTTGGTGGCGTGCTGGGCGGGCACGTCCGCGTACTCCCGCCAGCCGAGGCCGTGCAGCACGTGATCGCCGACGGCGAAGCCCTCCGCGTTCGAGGCGACGATCACGCCGACCGCGCCGCCGTCCATGGGGCGGTCCAGCTGGAACGGCGGGATGTACGACTTCACGTCGTTCATCCGGCCGCGCATGTACGGGTCGACCGAGAAGTGCAGGTTGCGCACCAGGACGCGGCCCTCGGCGGGCTCGGCGACCGGGGTCTCGCGGAGCGCGAAGTCCGCGGGCACGGGCCAGCCGTGCGGACGGGTGACGAGGTGCCACTCACGGCTGGACGCGGGGAGAACGGACATCGGCTGGGCCTCCGGATAAGGGTCTCCCGGGAGGGGGAGCCCCCAGGGAAGTTTCACTACCTGAAACAACCATGCCCCTGGATATTTCATGTTGTCAAGCATCGGAGTACGATGGTCCCCATGCCCAGTCCCCGCACGCCCCGCACGGACCCCCTGACCCGCGAGGTCGTGGAACTCATCGGCACGGTGGTCACCCGCTACCACGAGGAGTACGAGGAGGCCGCCGCCGCGCACGCCCTCACCGGCGCCCAGGCCCGGGTCCTCGGACTGCTCGCCGTGGAGCCCACGCCCATGCGGAAGATCGCCGATCAGCTCAAGTGCGAGCCGTCGAACGTCACGGGGATCATCGACCGGCTGGAGTCCCGCGGCCTCGTCGAGCGCCGCCCCGACCCCGCCGACCGGCGCGTCAAGGTCGCGGCCCCCACCGACGAGGGCCGCGAGACCGCCCGCCGGCTCCGCGACTCGCTGCGCTTCGCCCGCGAGCCGCTCGGCGAGCTCACCGACGTCGAGCGCACCCTGCTGCGCGACCTGCTCAAGCGCATGCTGGGCGAGACGAGCGCACCCGCCGCCCCTGCCGAGGACAGGTCCTAGACGCACCACCACAGGAAGCGCGTGCACGTCGGCTCCGGGCTCGGTGAGGCCGTCGGGGTCGGCGCGCCCGACGAGGGTCCCGGGGCCGTGCCGCTCGCCGAGGGCGAGGCGCTGCCGCTGCCGCTGCCGCTGGGCGTGACGGAAGGTTCCCCCGGGCCGGTGGGCGTGGCCCCCGGCGAGGCCCCGGACCCGTCGCCCGTACCGTCGCCGGAGCCCGTTCCCGTACCTGAACCCGTTCCCGTACCCGTACCCGTGTCGCTGCCGTGTCCGCTGCCGTCGCGGGCGGTGCCGCGGGCCGGGTGAGGGGTGGTGGAGGGACGGGCCGAGCCGGACTCGACCGGGCCGGGCCCGTCGGGAATCCCGGCGCTCTCCGAGGGCGTCGGCTGTTCGGGGTCGAGGGTCTCCTCGGCGACGTCCTCCTCCTGCACGGCGGTCGCCGCGCCGCCGTCCTCGGACGGCTCGAGGGCCAGCTCGGCCATGCTCAGCGAACCGGCCGCGAGCACCAGACCGAGGGTCCCGAGCAGCACCGTGCGCCCGCGCTTCGAGCGCGCCCGGCGCCCGCCGTTCCGCCCGCCGTTCCGGCCGGCGGATCTGGCGCCGCCTCCACCACCGCTCCTGCCGCCGTCCTTGGCGCGGCGGCGCGCGGCGGCGCGCCCCTCGACCGGGCGGGGGCGCTCGACCGGGTCCAGTTCGTAGCTGAACTCCGGTTCGACGGGCGGCGGCGTGGTGACGACCGGTTCCGCGAGCGGCTGGAAGGACGTGGGGGGCGTGGGAGGTGTGGGGGGAGCGAGGTACCGCAGCTCCTCGGCGGGGGTCCCGCAGCCCGCACAGGCCAGGGCGCCGTTGAGATGCCGTCGGCACTGGTGGCAGTAGTCCATGGCGCCCGCAGGCTATGCGGCGTAAGGACCCGGCAGATAGGCGCCGACGTGAGGATCCTGTGAGGAAACCGCAGGTCGGCGGCGTGCCGTCGTGAATCTCCCCCTTCGGGCAGGATGGGCGCATGACCCCTGCCGCCCCCATTTCCGCCCGCGATTCCGCCCCGTTCGGGCCGCGCGAGTTCCAGTTCGTGCTGCTGCGCCGGATGGCCGACCACCAGCCGGCCCTGGTCGACGACGCGCTGCGCGGGCTCGGTGCGACGCACACGGAGATGCGCGAGGCGAACAAGCGCTGGCAGGCCGGGGCGCATGCGCGCCGGGGGCCGGGCGAGTTCGCGCGCTACCACCGGGCGCTCGGCGAGCCGGAGGCCCGGCGTCCGGTGCGCGGGGACGTACTGCGCGGGGACGCGGAGGCCTGGCTGTGGCGGGTGCCGCTGTGGCCCGAACTCCGGTTCACGGTCCTGGTCGGGCCGGGGCGGGCCGTGTGGTCCCGCACCCTGACCAGGGCGCCGGGCGCCCCCGTACCGGAGCTGCGCACGGCGGCCGATCTGCGGCCCTGGGGGTGCACGATCGACGAGGTGTGGCGGGCGTTCGAGGAGGTCGAGCCGCGCGAGGGGGTGGCACCGACGCTGGCGCGCCTCGACTTCACGCTGCCCGGCGGAGCGCGCTGCGCGGCCGAGTTCGCCTGGGGTCTGCTCCAGCGTCAGGTCCCGCCACTGCCCTCGCGCGGGCCCTGGCACTCCGCTCGCCCCGAGTGAAACCGGGCCGGGCCATGCCCATGACGTGACCTTCCGCCCTGACCTTCCCTCCCGACCTTCCCTCCCGACCTTCCGCCCTGACCTTCCGCCCTGACCTTTCATCAGTGAAATTTCCCTCCGACCAGACGGCGTGTCGTCACCCCGGGCGGCTCAGCTCAGCGCGCGCCCCGCGCGAGGCGGCAGCACGATGCCAACAGGACCGCGCTCCCGCGCGCCGCCTCGCACACGTGCCAGCACCGCACTCCGGAGGACCGCCGTGACCGTCAGCCTTGAGCAGCTACGCCGCTGCCATGTCGCCGTCGACCTGGGCGCCGCCCGCACCAGGGTCTTCGTCAAGGGCGCCGGCCTCGTCGTCGACGAGCCGTCCGTCGCCGCCGTGAACACCCGCACCGGCGCACTGATCGCCGTCGGCGCGCTCGCCGAGAAGATGACCGGCCGCACCCCCGACTACATCCGGGTGGTCAGACCCGTCTCCGGCGGCACCGTCGTCGACATCGAGATGGCGCAGCGGATGCTCCGTCACCTCCTCGGCGACAAGCTCCGCCGCCAGCTGCGCCGCAAGCCCCGGCTGCGCGCCGCCGCCTGCACCCCGCACGACAGCGACCCGCTCGCCCAGCGCGCCGCCGTGGAGACCCTGGTCGGGCTCGGCGCCCGCCGGGTGGAACTGGTCGACACCCTGATCGCCGCGGCCGTGGGCTGCGGTCTCCCCGTGGAGCAGCCCACCGCCACCATGATCCTGGTGTGCGGGGCGGCCACCACCCAGGTCGCGGTGCTCTCGCTCGGCGCGATCGTGACCGCCGAACGGATGCCGGTCGGCGGCGACGCCATCGACCACGCGGTCATCCAGCACCTGCGCCACCAGCACGAACTGATGCTGCCGAGCCAGTCCGTCCGCCCGCTGCAGGTGGCGCTGCACGGCAACGGCCTGACCCTGCAGGGCCCCACCTTCACCGAGATCCACGGCCGTGACGTGGCCACCGGCCTCGCCCGCTCGGTGACCGTCGACACCGCCGCCGTCCGCGAGGCCATCCAGACCCCGCTGACAGCCGTCCTCGACGGCATCGGCAAGGTGCTCCGCGACTGCCCGCCCGACCTGGTCGCCGACCTCGCCGACCGGGGCATCATGATGGTCGGCGGCAGCGCCCTGCTGCCGGGCCTCGACCAGATGCTGCGCGAGGCGACCGGCATGCCGGTGCACATCGCCGAACGGCCCGACGTGTGCGCCGTCCTCGGCCTCGGCGCGATGCTGGAGGGCCGCATCCAGCCCCTCGTCCTCGACCCGCTGGCCGAGACCGCCGAGTAGCACGACGGCTGGGCGTTTTGTACGACAATGAGGCCATGTCGATCACGGACGAGGACGCGCACGGCCCCACCGAGAGCGATCCGGGCGCGCCCCGGCTGCCCATGCTCCTGGAGGCCGTCCTCAGTGTCGGCAGCGAACTCGAACTGCGGGCCACCCTCCAGCACATCGTGGACACCGCGACCGCGCTGACCGGCGCCCGCCACGGCGCGCTCGGGGTCGTCGACCCCGAGCGCGGCCGCACCACCGAGCTGTTCACCACCGGTCCGGCCGCCGACCCGACCGATGACCCGAACGCCGACCCGACCGCCGACCCGGCCGACGGCTCGCGTGTCCTCGACGTGCCCATCCGCGTGCACACCGAGGTCTTCGGCCACCTCCACCTCACCGACAGACCGAGCGGGCCCTTCACCGAGGAGGACCGGGCCCTCCTCCGGGTCCTCGCCACCCAGGCCGGCATCGCCATCGGCAACGCCCGCCTCTACGAGACCGCCCGCCGGCGCGAGCGCTGGATCGAGGGCGCGGCGGCCGTCACCACGGCCCTGCTCGCCGGGAGGCCGGCCGAGGACGCCCTGACGACCGTCGCCGAACGGGCCAGGCTGCTCGCCGACGCCGCCGCCGGCGTGGTGCTCCAGCCCACCGAGCAGGGCGGCATGGAGATCGTCGCCGCCTCCACCCCCGACGACCCCGGCGACCTGATCGGCACCACGATCGCGCCCGGCTCCCCCGTCCTGGTCCAGCTGCTCGGCGGCGAACCGGTGTTCGTCGAGGACTCGGCCACCGACCCGCGGATGACCACCCATGTCCGCAGCCGCTTCGGGCCCTCGATGCTGCTGCCGCTGCAGAGCGGCGGCCGGCTCATCGGCACCCTCGCACTCCCCCGGCGGCGCGGCGACCGCCCCTACTCGGCCGTCGACCGGCTGCTCGCCTCGCAGTTCGCCTCCCAGGCGGCGCTCGCCCTCGTGCTCGCCGACGCCCAGCACGACCGGGAACAGCTCGCCGTCTACGAGGACCGGGACCGGATCGCCCGCGATCTGCACGACCTCGTCGTGCAGCGGCTCTTCGCCACCGAGATGATGCTGGAGTCGACCCGCCGCCGGGCCGCCGTGCGGGAGGTCGACAGCCTCCTCGGACGGGCGGTGGACGAGCTGGACTCCACCATCCAGGAGGTCCGCACCACGATCTTCGCGCTCCAGCAGCCGCCCGCCGACGCTCCCGCCTCCTTCCGCGGCCGGGTGCTGCGCGAGACCGGCGGCGCGGCGGCCCTGCTCGGCTTCCAGCCGTCCGTGCACTTCTCCGGCGCCGTCGACACCCTCGCCGACGAGACCGGGGCCGACCGGCTGCTCGCCACGCTGCGCGGCGCGCTCGCCGCCGCCCACCGGCGCTCCGGCGTCGGGGCCGTCACGGTCGAGGTGAGCGCGGGCGAGGGCGGCCTCCGGCTGCGGGTCGCGGACGACGGGCGGCCGCCGGCCGTGGTGACCTGGCCCTGACCCGTAGCACGCCCCTACACGTGGCGCCCCCGTACGGAGCAGTCCCGCGCGCCCCGCCCCCGCCCCAGATCTTGACTTGAGGACGTGGACACCGCAGCGAAGCACCCCGCCGAGAGGATCCCCGCGGCCGCCTACCGCAATCTCGTCCTGGCGACCGTCGGCTTCACGATCGCCTTCTGGGCCTGGAACCTGATCGCGCCGCTCGCAAACTGGTACGGGGACCGGCTCTCGCTCAGCTCCGTCCAGCAGTCCCTGCTCGTCGCCGTCCCCGTCCTGGTCGGCTCGCTCGGCCGGATCCCGGCCGGCGCGCTCACCGACCGGTACGGCGCGCGGCTGATGTTCCCGCTGGTGGCGGCACTCACCATCGTGCCCGTGCTGCTGCTGACCGTGGTCAAGGACTCCTACGGCCTGATGCTGGTGGTCGGCTTCTTCCTCGGCCTCGGCGGGACCACGTTCGCCATCGGCGTCCCACTGGTCAACTCCTGGTTCCCGCCCGCCAAGCGCGGCTTCGCTCTCGGCCTCTTCGGCATGGGCACGGGCGGTGTGGCGCTCTCCGGCTACTTCACCCCTCGGATCGCCGAGCACGGCGAGAACCTGCCCTTCTTCGTGGTCGCCGGCGCTCTCGCCGCGTTCGCCGTCCTCGCCTCCTTCCTCATGACCGATCGCCCCGACCGGCCGGTGCCCGCCGCCTCCCTCACCCAGCGTCTGGGGACGGCGGGGCGGCTGCGGGTCACCTGGGAACTGGCCGCGCTCTACGCGCTCGGCTTCGGCGGCGTCGTCGCCTTCGGTGTCTATCTGCCGACCTACCTGAAGACCTGGTACGAGCTCGGCCCCACCGACGCGGGCACCAAGGCGGCCGGATTCGCCCTGGTCACGGTCGTCTTCCGGCCGATCGGCGGCAGACTCTCGGACCGGGTCCACCCGGCCCTGGTGACTGCCGCCGCGCTCGGCCTCGTCGCGCTCCTCGCCATCCTCCAGGCCTTCGACCCGCCGCTGAACCCCGGCGGCACGATCGCCCTGCTCGGCATGGCGGCCGGCCTCGGCACCGCCAGCGGCGCGGTCTTCGCCCTGCTCTCCCAGGTCACCCCGCAGTCCCAGGTCGGCAGCGTCACCGGCATCGTCGGCGCGATGGGCGGCCTCGGCGGCTTCGTGCCGCCGCTGGTCATGGGCGCGATCTACAGCGCCAAGGGCTCCTACTCGATCGGGTTCATGCTGCTCTCCGACCTGGCGCTCGCCGGCTGCGTGTACGCCTACGGCCGGATGCGGAACATCCGGCCGGGGGGCGGGGATCCCGCTCCCGACGTGAGCAAGGTCGCAGCGCGCCGGACCTGACGACTGGGCAGAATCCCCGGCATGAGCGCCCGTCTCCTGGCCCTGACGACATCCGACCGGCCCGCCCTGCGGTTCGGCGCCGGCACCCTGACGTACGAGGAACTGGCGCGCGCCGCCGGAGCCCTGGCCCCCCGGCTCCGGTCCGCCGGCCGGGTCGCCGTCTGGGCCACGCCCACCGCCGAGACGGCGGTCGGCGTGGTCGCCGCCCTCCTCGCCGGCGTGCCGGCCGTCCCCCTGAACCCGCGGAGCGGGGAGCGCGAGCTCGCGCACATCCTCGGCGACAGCGAGCCCGGCGCCGTACTCGCCGGCGCCGGGGACGAGCTGCCCGCGGGCCTGGCGGAGCTGCCGCGGATCGACGTGGACGTACGGGCTTCCGGGCCGCGGGCTTCCGGGCCGTACGCCGACGAGTCTCCCGACCCCGAGACCCCGGCCCTGATCGTCTACACCTCCGGCACCACCGGCCCGCCCAAGGGCGTCCTGCTGTCCCACCGCGCGATCGCCGCCTCCCTCGACGCCCTCGCCGCCGCCTGGGCCTGGACCGACGAGGACGTCCTCGTCCACGGGCTGCCCCTCTTCCACGTCCACGGCCTGGTCCTCGGTGTCCTCGGCCCGCTGCGGCGCGGCGGCGAGGTGCGGCACCTGGGCGGGTTCTCGGTCGAGGGCGTCGCGAAGGAGCTGGGCGAGGGCGGCGGCACGATGCTGTTCGGCGTACCGACCATGTACCACCGGATCGCCGAAGCGCTCCCCCACGACCCGGCGCTGGTACGGGCCCTGACGCAGGCCCGGCTGCTCGTCTCCGGCTCGGCGGCGCTGCCGGTCCACGACCACGAGCGGATCACGGCGGCGACCGGGCGGACCGTCGTCGAGCGGTACGGGATGTCGGAAACGCTCATGAACACCTCCGTGCCCGTCGGCTCGGGCCCGCGGCCCGGTTCGGTCGGGCTGCCGCTCGACGGCGTCGAGCTGCGGCTGGTGGAGGAGGACGGTTCCGTGCTGCCGGTGTCCGACGGGGAGACCGTCGGCGAGATCCAGGTGCGCGGCCCGAACCTGTTCACCGCGTACCTCAACCGGCCGGACGCGACGGCGGCGGCCTTCGCGGACGGCGGCTGGTTCCGCACCGGGGACATGGCGGTACGGGAGCCCGACGGCTACGTCCGGATCGTCGGCCGCAAGGCCACCGACCTCATCAAGAGCGGCGGCTACAAGATCGGCGCCGGAGAGGTCGAGAACGCGCTGCTCGACCACCCCGGCGTCCGCGAGGCCGCCGTGACCGGCGAGCCCGACCCGGATCTCGGCGAGCGGATCGTCGCCTGGATCGTCCCCGCCGACCCGGCCGACCCGCCCGCCCCCGGCCCCCTCGCCGACCATGTCGCCGCCCTCCTCGCCCCGCACAAGCGCCCGCGCGAGGTCCGCTACCTCGACGCGCTGCCCCGCAACGACATGGGCAAGATCCTGAAGAAGGCGCTGCGGGAGCCGGCCGATGACTGAGCGCCTGTCCGCCCGCGAGGCGATCGCGCTGGTGACGGACGACTTCACGCCGCTGGCCGCGCCGGCGGACGGGCCGGCGGCGCCGTCCCGGCCCCCCGGCCACCGGTCAGCCGACCGGCCGGACCACGCTCCCCCGGCCGCCGACCCCGCCTCCGCCGGGGCCGGGACCGGGGCCGGGTCCGGCGCCGAGGACCGGGCCGAGGCCGCCGGCGAGGCGGTGGACGGGCCGCTCGGGTGGGGCGGCTACGACGGCTCCCGCGCCCGGGCCGCCGAGCGCACCGGCGAGGACGAGTCCGTCGTCTTCGGCACCGCCACCGTCGGCGGGCGGTCCTGTGTCCTCGCGGTCTTCGAGTTCGGGTTCCTCGGCGGGTCGCTGGGGCGGGCGGCCGGGGACCGGCTCGTCGCCGCCTACGCCGCCGCGGGGACGCTGCGGCTGCCGCTGGTGTCCCTGGTCGCCACCGGCGGCAGCCGGATGCAGGAGGGCATGATCGCCCTCACCCAGCTCCAGCGGGTCGCCGCGGCGGCCGTCCGGCTGCGCGCGGCGGGGCTGCCCCATGTCACGGTGCTGCGCGACCCGTCCACCGGCGGCGGCTGGGCCACCGTCGGGGCCGGGGCCGATGTCGTGCTCGCGCTGCCCTCGGCGCAGGTCGCGTTCGCGGGCTCCCGGGTGCGGCCGGCGGACGCCGACCCCGCCGCGTACACGGCGGAGGACCAGCACGCGCACGGCCACGTCGACGCCCTCGTACCGCCGGAGCGGCTGCGCGAGACCCTCGCGCGGTGGCTGCGGCTGCTGACCCCGGAGCCCGGGGAGGAGCCCGTGGCCGCTCCCCCGCCTCACGCGCTGCGTGAGCATGAGCTTCCGGCCGCCGGGTGGGACGCCGTACGGGCCGCCCGCGCGCCCGAGCGGCCGCGTGCCGGGGCGTACCTGGACGCGTACTTCGAGGTGCGGGCGGCGATCAGCGGCGACCGGGCCGGCGGGGTGGACCCGACGGTGGAGTGCGGGTTCGGGCTGCGCGAGGGGCGGGCGGTGGCGTACGCGGCGCAGCTCGGCGGGGCGACCCGGCCGGCCGGGTTCCGTACGGTGGCCCGGCTCGCGCGGCTCGCGGACCGGCTCGGCATCCCGGTCCTGACCCTGATCGACACGCCGGGCGCGGCCAACGACGCCGAGGCGGAACGGGCCGGGGCCGGGCCGGCCATCGCGGAGGCGTTCACGGCGATCGCCGAGGCCCGTACTCCGGTGACCTCGCTGCTGGTCGGCGAGGGCGGTTCGGGCGGGGCGCTCGCGCTCGCCGCGCCCGGCAACACCTGGGTGACGCCAGACGGCTACTTCTCGGTGATCGCGCCCGAACTCGCCGCGCAGATCCTCAAGCGCCCCCCGGAACAGGTGCCGGAGACCGCCGACCAGCTGCGGCTGCGCCCGCAGGACCTGGTGGCGCTGGGTGTGGTGCGCGGCATCGTCGGCACGCCCTGACCTGAGGCCCAGCCAGGGCCTTCGGACGGCACGGGAAAGGCCCCCTCGGTCCGAGGGGGCCTTCGCCGTGACGACGGGGGAGGCTCAGGCGCCGTCGCCCGCGCAGATGCTGAAGTCGCCACAGACGACCACCGTGTGGTCGATCACGGTGACGCTGTCGCCGTCGGAGCCGTCCTCGTAGCCGTAGGCGAGGGCCGTGCCCGAGCCGGAGAGGACGACGGCGGCGGCCAGGGCGGCCGTGGCGAGGAACTTGCGCATGAAATTACCTCCTGATGAGCCGGGTTGCTCAGACCGGAGCCTGACCTGGGCATAGACCGACGGCAAGGACACGCGCCCGGACCCCGCCCCGGGACGACCCGTTCGGGGGGCGCGCGACTACTTCGCGCCCACCGCTCGGATGATCTCCTGGACGACGCTGCCGCCGCGGTCGTCGCTCGCGCCGGCCCGCAGCGAGACGGAGGTCGCGCCGGCCGGGACGCGCAGCTCGCCGCGGCCCCGGGCGTCGAGCGCGGTCTTCGTCCAGGTCGCGCCCTCGTCGTAGGAGACCTCCAGGGCGGCGGCCCCGATGGTGCCGGTGCCGGACGCGCCCTTCACGTACTCGGTGAAGATCCGTACGGGCACCTTCGACCCGGCGCGCACGTCGCCGGCGAGGTCGGTGTCGAGGTCGAAGCCGAGGTTGATCAGCGGCAGGTAGGTGACCCGGTCGGCCGGGGTCTCGGCAGAGCGGAAGGTCCACTCGGCGTGGCCCCTGGTGCCGAGCCGCCAGCGCTCGCGGTCGAGCGCGGTGTCGGTAACGACCCTGTAGGTCGCCTCCTCGGCCGGGGCGTCCCAGGCGTAGGCGCCGGAGCTCATCCTTCGGTCGACGCGGGTCCCGTCGACGTACACCTCGGTGTACTGGGTCATCGAGTCGTCGTTCCACACGTTGCCGAAGCCGGTGTGGTCGGGGCCGGAGTCGCCCCAGCCGGGGGTGTTGAAGCGCAGGTCGTTGCCGATGCGCTGCTGGCCCCAGCCGAGGCCGGTGCCGAGCCACGGGTGCCAGACCGGCTCGAACCACTCGCGGTGCGTCGTGGTGTCCGCCCGGTAGACGGTGAGCCCACCGCGCTGTTCGAGGGAGCGCTCGAGGTCGACGGACTCGTGCCAGCGCTGGCCGGGGCCGGTGGAGACGTAGTCGGTGCGCTCGGCCGGGAAGGCGATGGACTCCTTGAAGCCGACGCCGATCGGGTAGGTGTCGGTGATCGAGTAGCGGAACTCGCCGCCCTGTTCCGTGCGGCCGGTGGGGTTGTGGAACGTGGAGCGGACGGTGGCGAGTTCGTCCTCGTCGGGCCGGAAGACCAGCCCGTCGGCCTGGATCGCGCCGGGGTGGCCCTCGGAGAGGTCGTAGACGTACGTGGGGTACGGCGTGCCGGTCAGGTCGGCTGTCCGGCCACGCGCGGCGGCCGAGGCGAGGCGCGCGCCGTCGGCGGCGTTGACGGTGGCGACGCCCAGCGGGCGTTCCTGGTAGTCGGCGGTGCCGAACCAGGCGTTCAGGCGGCCGGGGGCGTCGTCGGTGACGAACAGGAATCCGGCGCCCGCGTCCTGGGCGGTCTGGGCGAGCTGGACCGGCGTCAGCGCGCCGGCCCGGACCAGGACGGCCTTGCCCTTCACGTCCTTGCCCGCGTACTCGGCGGGGGTTCCGGTGCCCGCGTCGACGAGCCGGAGCCGCGACTGGCCGGTTCGCGAAGGCGTGCCGGGCTGCCGGACGACCTCGGAGAGCCTGCCGCCGTCCGTGCTCACCTCCAGACCGGGCGTGCCGAGCCGCCAGACCGTGCGGTACTCGAAGACTCCGGTGGCGGGCTCGGCGGTGGGCGCGGCGAAGATCGAGTCGTACTTGACCGGCACCATGACGGCGCCTCCGTACTGGGCGCCGTTGGCGTCGCGCTTGAACTCCATCAGGAGCTGGCGGGTCTCGGTCCGCTTCTCGACCTCGGCCCGGATCTCCTTCAGCTGTCGCCCGTCGAGGGTGATCTCGCGGTCGCGGTCGAGGACGATCTCCGGCGCGGTGAGGAAGCCGAGGCCGAGGGAGTCCTTGCCGTGCGAGCCGCGCACGTCGAGGAAGGTGTCGACGGTGTACGTGCCGGGCTTCAGGCGCAGTTGGAGCGTGCCGGTCTCGCCGACGACGGCCGGGAAGGGATCCGCGCCCTCGGCCAGCTGCTGGACGCCGAGGTAGGCGGCGGTCGCGGCGCCGTCACGGTCCTTGACGTGGACGGTGAGGGTGTAGCGCTCCTCCTCCTTCACCAGGCCGAGCGCGGTGTGGGCGACGGGCGCGCCGGCCGCCGAGGCGACGATCCGGCCGGAGGTGTTGCCGACCGGGGCCTTGGTGCCGTCGCCGGTGACGGTGGTGCTCGCGGTGCCGTGCGCGGGCACGGTGAGGGTGCTGTCGGCGAGGGTCGCGCTGCCGGCCGGCATGCCCTCGACGGCGAGGTTCAACTCGACCGGCGCGTCGGAGGAGTTGGCGTACGTGACGGTCTTGGCGACCGGCTTGTTCGCCTCGTACGGCCAGGCGAGGAAGCCGAGGTCGGCGGAGCCGGTGGCGGTGACGTTCGCGGTGATCGCCGATGCCACGTCGACCCGGCCCGCGCCGAGGTCGTAGGCGGAGTCGGCCAGCGTCTTGGAGCTGGACATCAGGGCGTCCTTGAGCTGGGCGCCGGTCCAGTCGGGGTGCTTCTCGGCGAGCAGCGCGGCGACGCCGGCGACATGCGGGGTCGCCATCGACGTACCGCTCATCGAGGTGTAGAGGCCGCTGCCGGAGACCAGTTGGGAGCGGGCGGCGAGGATGGAGACACCGGGGGCGGACACGTCGGGCTTGAGGGCCTGGTCGCCGTAGCGGGGGCCCTTGCTGGTGAAGTACGCGGCCTGGTCGGCGGAGTCGACGGCGCCGACGGTCAGCGCGGAGTCGGCCGCACCGGGAGAGCCGATGGAGCCGGGGGCGCCGGTGTTGCCGGCGGCGATGACGAAGAGGGCGCCGGTCTCGGCGGACAGGGTGTTCACGGCCTGGGCCATCGGGTCGGTGCCGTCGCTGGGCTCCGGCGAGCCGAGGCTCATGGACACGACCTTGGCGTGGATGTCGCGGGCGGCCCACTCCATGCCGGCGATGATCTGCGACTCGGAGCCGGAGCCCTGGTCGCTGAGCACCTTGCCGACGGCGAGGGTCGCGCCGGGCGCGACGCCCTTCTCCAGGCCGTCCGAACCGGCGCCGCTGCCGCCGACCGTGGAGGAGACATGAGTGCCGTGGCCGTTGCGGTCGGCGACCTCCTGGCCCTCGATGAAGGACCTGGACTCGGCGACGCGGCCGGCCAGGTCAGGGTGTCCGGCGTCCACGCCGGTGTCGAGGACGGCGACCTTGACGCCCTTGCCGGTGAGCCCGGCCTCCCAGGCCTGCGCCGTGCCGATCTGGGCGTTGGACTGGGCCATGGTGGCCTCGACCCGGCCGTCCAGCCAGACCTTGCCGCCCGTGGAGCGGGCGGCGGGCGAGGTGAAGGACCGCCAGAACGCGGCCGGATCGGTCGCCTCCACCGCCGCGCCGCCGATGCTGGGCAGCGTGCGGACGGTCTCGGTGCCGCGCGGTGCGGCGGCGCGCGCGCCCTTGCCGTACGTGACGATCAGCGGCAGCTCGTCGGTGATGCCCTGCTCGATGAGGCCGCTGACGTCGAACAGGCGCTTGTCCAGGGCGCCGGACGCCAGGTAGGGGCGGGCCTCGTCGGGGACGACGGTGATCCGCCCGTCGGATATGTCGGTGCGTACGGCCCCGGTCGCGCCCTTGGCCCGGTCGACGGTGACCGTCTTCCTGCCGTCGGCGAGTTCGGTGACCGTGACCCGGTCGCCGGTGACGAGTGTGACGGTGGTGGCGGCGCCTTCGGCTCCGGTGAAGGTGTCCGGGACGGCGGGGCCCGCGGTGGGCGTCCCGGCAGCGGCGGTCTGCCCTGCCGAGAGCAGCACCAGGGAGATGCCGGCGGCGAGCAGCCCGGCCCTTCCTCCAGTGGAAGGTCTGATCATCGACGCACTCCTCGACACCCGGGGGAAGGGGTGGTTCCGGGTGTCGCGAGGAGTCTGGCCCGTACAAGGGTTGTTGAGAACGGAACGGCCTGGCGGGCATGTGCCGTGGCGGCCAACCGCCAGTTCGCGACGAGGTCTTGCGCGTCAGGGGTCCTCTGTGCGCCCCGGGGATGTCACGGCACGGGGTGCTCGGCGTCGTAGCGGCGGAAGCCCTTGCCGTACAGCGCGAGCAGTCCGATGGCGAGGACGCAGGCGAGGCCGCCGCCGGTGACGGCGACGGCCGGGGAGGTGAGGTCGGCGACCGAGCCGGCCAGGAAGTCGCCGAGCCGGGGTCCGCCCGCGACGACCACGATGAACACGCCCTGCAGCCGGCCGCGCATCTCGTCCGGGGCGGCGACCTGGAGCATCGTGTTCCGGAAGATCATCGAGACGGTGTCGGAGTAGCCGGCGACGGCGAGCAGGAGGAGGCCGAGCCAGAGGTTCCGGGTGAGGCCGAAGAGGGCGATGGCGGTGCCCCAGGAGGCGACCGACAGCAGGATCGCCTGCCCGTGGTGCCGGATCCGGCCCTGCCAGCCGGAGAACACCCCGCCGAGCAGCGCGCCGAACGCCGGTGCGGCGACGAGCAGTCCGGTGGTCTTCGCGTCCCCGCCGTACCAGAGGACGGCGATGGCCGGGAACAGCGCGCGGGGGTGGGCGAGGATCATCGCGCAGAAGTCGGAGAAGAAGGTCATGCGCAGGTTGGGGCGGGTGGCGAGGAAGCGCAGTCCGTCGAGGACGGAGGCGCGCTCGGCTCCGGCCCCCTCGACGCGCTCGGGCAGCATCGAGGGCAGCCGCCACATCGCGTAGAGGGAGGCGGAGAAGGCGACGGCGTCGATGAGGTACGCGGCCTGGTAGCCGGCCAGACCGACCACGACGCCGCCCAGGCTGGGCCCGACGAGCGTGCCGAAGGTGGTGGTCATGGCGTTGAGCGCGTTGGCGGCGCGCAGCTGCTCGGCCGGCAGCAGGCGGGGGATCATCGAGCTGCGGGCGGGGGCGTTGAGGGCGGCGCAGACGGCCTGGAGGGCGACGATCCCGTAGAGGAACCAGACCTGGTGGAAGCCGGCGAAGGCGGCGGCGCACAGGGCGACGGAGAGCGCGGCGAGTCCGGTGGAGCTGGCCAGGCCGAGCTTGCGGCGGTCGACGGTGTCGGCGATGGCGCCGCCGTACAGCCCGAAGACGACGAGGGGGACGAGGGAGAAGAGTCCGACCAGGCCGACCGCGAACGGCGAGCGGGTGATGTCGTACACCTGGAGGGAGATGGCGAGGGTCGTCATGCCCTGTCCGACCCAGGTGACGGAGCTGCCGAACCAGATCCGGCGGTAGTCGGCGGAGGTACGGAGCGGGGTCAGGTCGGCGAAGAGCTTGCGTTCCCTGGGCTGGGCGCCGGCCTGGTCGGGGCCGGCCTGGTCGGGGCCGGCCTCCTGGGTGGCGCTCACGCCGCGTCGGCCGGGCGGGCGTCGGTGAGGTCCCAGTGCAGCTCGGGGCGGGCCCAGTGGATGTGCCCGGCGGGCTGGACGGTGCCGGTGCGGCGGGCGCCGGTGCGCAGGTAGAACTCCTCGGCGGGCGGGTGGGAGACGACCCGTATCGCGTCGAGTCCGGCTGCCCGGCCCTCGGCGATCATGTGCGCGATGAGCATGCGGCCGATGCCCAGGCCCTGGGCGCCGTCGGCGACGAAGGCGAGGTCGAGCTCGGCCTCGTCGAGGAGGAGGGCGTAGAAGCCGAGGACCAGGCCGTCGGCGTCCACGGCGACGTGGACGGGATGGTGCTCGATGTACGAGCCGCCGACCTGGTAGCCGTCGACCATGGACGCGTACTCGCCGGCGTAGGCCCCGGAGCGGCGGACGAGCCGCGTGAGGCGCTTGGAGTCGGCGGCGGTGGCACGCCGCAGGGTGATGTCACGCGGGGGCGTGGGCGTGGGCGTGGGCATGGACGCAGTCTAGGACTGACACCGCCCCCGGGTCCTTACATTCAGGTGTCGGACGCAGGGACCGCGCCGTTCGTCGCGTTACTCGGCGACCGCGACGCACCGTGCCACGTCGTCGGGGTCGACGGCGTCGAGGCGGGTGGCGAGGGCGTTCAGCCGGTCGCGGAGCTCCTGGATCTCGGCGAGGTCGAGCCCGGTGGCGGCGGCGATCCCGCGCGGCACGCCGAGGGCCTTCTCGCGCAGGGCGGCGCCCTCGGGGGTGGGCCGCACGGTCACGGAGCGCTCGTCCTCGGCGCTGCGCCGCCGCTCGACGTAGCCGGCCGCCTCCAGCCGCTTGAGCAGCGGGGACAGGGTGCCGGAGTCGAGCCGGAGCCGCTCGCCGATCCCCTTGACCGGCAGCTCGCCGTGCTCCCACAGCACCAGCATCACCAGGTACTGGGGGTAGGTGAGCCCGAGTTCCCTGAGCGCGCCGCGGTAGACGCCGTTGAAGGCGCGGGAGGCGGCGTGCAGGGAGAAGCAGATCTGGCTGTCGAGCCGGAGGAAGTCCTCGTCCATGCCGTCCAGGGTACGGGAGAGCTGCATCACACCCGATTTAGTTGTGCACAACTGAATCGCACGCTACAAATAGATGCAGGGCAGCACGATCCCCCGCCCGGCCTCCTCGGACAGGAACGGAAGACCACTCATGAACGCGATCTACACCGCAGTCGCCACCGCCAACGGCCGCGAGGGCCGCGCCGTCAGCTCCGACGGCCTGCTCGACCTCCCGCTCGCCCACCCGGTCGCGCTCGGCGGCAACGGCCAGGGCACCAACCCGGAGCAGCTCTTCGCCGCCGGCTACGCGGCCTGTTTCGCGAGCGCGATGGGCGTGGTGGCCCGCCAGGAGAAGATCGACATCTCCGAGGCCTCCGTGACCGCCGAGGTCTCCATCGGCAAGGACGCGGCGGACGGCGGCTTCGGCCTCGCGGTCGTGATGCGCGCCGAGTTCCCGGACCACCTGCAGGGCGAGGCGGGCCACGCGCTCCTGGAGAAGACCCACGCCTTCTGCCCGTACTCGAAGGCGACCCGCGGCAACATCAAGGTCGAGCTCGTCGTCGAGTAATCGTCCGTCGGCCTCAGGTCCCTCAGTGGACTTCTGTTGACAATCGCCCACCCCCGGAGTGCCATTGGCTCCGGGGGCGTTCGTTTGTGAGTTTTCACGTTCGGGCACGAGGGATTCGCCGAGCGTACGACGGGCAGTCATGGGACGGCCGCCGGGTGGTGGTTCGCGGGCGCTCTCCTTGGGGCGCTCGCGGCCGGCTCCCGCCGGTTCCGCACCGAGCCCCTGTCCGCTCGTATCCCGGAGGACGTCTCCCCCATGGCCGACCTCAATCGCCGCCGGTTCCTGCAACTGGCGGGCGGAACCGCCGCGTTCACCCTGTTGTCCGACAGCATCGCCCGCGCCGCGTCCATACCGGCGCAGGGCACCACCGGCACCGTCCAGGACATCGAGCACATCGTGGTCCTGATGCAGGAGAACCGTTCGTTCGACCACTACTTCGGCGCCCTGAAGGGCGTCCGCGGCTTCGGCGACCCGCGCCCGGTGACGCTGCCCAGCGGCAAGCCGGTCTGGCACCAGTCCGACGGGAGGACCGAGACGCTGCCCTTCCGGCCGACCAGCGACAAGCTCGGCATGGAGTTCCTGCAGGGCCTCAACCACGACTGGGCCGGCGGCCAGAGCGCCTTCAACAAGGGCCGGTACGACAACTGGATCCCGGCCAAGACCAAGGCCACGATGGCCCATCTCACCCGCGAGGACATCCCGTTCCACTACGCCCTCGCCGACGCGTTCACCATCTGCGACGCGTACCACTGCTCGTTCATCGGCTCGACCGACCCGAACCGCTACTACATGTGGACGGGCCACACCGGCAACGACGGCACGGGCGGCGGCCCCGTCCTCAACAACGCCGAGGCCGGCTACGGCTGGACCACCTACCCGGAGCGCCTGGAGGCGGCCGGGGTCTCCTGGAAGATCTACCAGGACATCGGCGACGGCCTGAACGCCGCCGGCTCGTGGGGCTGGATCAACGACGCCTACCGCGGCAACTACGGCGACAACTCGCTCCTCTACTTCAACACCTACCGGAACGCGCAGCCGGGCAGCCCGCTCCACGACAAGGCGCGCACCGGCACGAACGCCAAGGCGGGCGAGGGCTTCTTCGACGTGCTGCGCGCCGACGTCCAGGCCGGCCGGCTGCCGCAGATCTCCTGGATCGCCGCGCCCGAGGCCTTCTCCGAGCACGCCAACTGGCCGTCGAACTACGGCGCCTGGTACATCGCGCAGGTCCTCGACGCGCTGACCTCGAACCCGGACGTGTGGGCGCGGACGGCGCTGTTCATCACGTACGACGAGAACGACGGCTTCTTCGACCACGTGGTCCCGCCGTACGTGCCGGCCTCGGCGTCCCAGGGCCTGTCCACCGTCTCCACCACGCTGGACCACTTCCCCGGGAAGGCGGGCTACACGGCCGGTCCGTACGGCCTGGGCCCGCGCGTGCCGATGCTGGTCGTCTCCCCGTGGTCGACCGGCGGCTTCACCTGCTCGGAGACCTTCGACCACACGTCGATCATCCGCTTCATGGAGACCCGCTTCGGGGTGCGCGAGCCGCAGATCTCGCCGTGGCGCCGGGCCGTGTGCGGCGATCTGACCTCGGCCTTCGACTTCACGCGTACGCAGACGGCACCGGCCGCGCTGCCCGCGACGGACGGCTACTACCCGCCGGACCGCAACCGCCACCCCGACTTCCTGGCCACCGCCCCGGCGGTCGGCGCCATGCCCCGCCAGGAGCCGGGCGCCAAGCCGACCCGCCCGCTCGCCTACGCCCCCTACGTCGACGGCGCCGCCGACACGTCCGCCGGCACCTTCCGCCTCACCTTCGGCGGCGGCCCGGCGGCCGGCGCGCAGTTCTACGTGACCTCGGCGAACCGCTCGGACGCGCCGTGGACGTACACGACGGAGGCCGGCAAGTCGCTCGCGGACACCTGGAACACCAAGTACAGCAAGGGCACCACCGACCTCACGGTGCACGGGCCGAACGGCTTCCTCCGCCGCTTCCGCTCCCCCGGCAAGACCGCCGTCCCGGAGGTCAGGGCCCGCCACAACGCGACGACCGGCGCCCTGGACCTGACCTTCACCCACACGGGCGCCACCACGACGGTCACCGTGACCAACGCCTACGCCGGCGCCCCGGTCACCCTGTCCGTCCCGAAGGGCGGCACGGTCACCCACACCGTCGACCTCGCGCCCTCCGCCCGCTGGTACGACGTGACGATCACGTCCCCGTCGACCACCGACTACGTGCGCCGCCTCGCCGGTCACGTCGAGACGGGCGCGGCGGGCGTCACGGACCCGGGCATCCTGACGTACTAGGCAGATCACGCCGGGGCGGATGAGTACGCGGACTCATCCGCCCCGGCGGCCGGTCGGGCTTGAATCGGACCCATGCCGATGAACGATGCCGTGAACGATCCCGAGGCGCGCGTGACCGGGGGCTGGGTCGCCCCGCTCGTCTCGACGCTGGCCACGCTCCCCCTGGGCTTCGTGGCCCTCCTCTACGCGGGGCTCTCCCCGATGGCCTGCGACTCCTGCGACGAGGCGGAGGCGGACCGCTTCGACGCGAGCTTCGCCGTGGCCTTCCCCACCGCCATGACGGGCCTGCTCGTCGCCCTGGCCCTGCTGATCACCAGCTGGGCCCTCCCCCGCCGCGCCCGCCACGTCGCCCGCCGGGTCGGCTTCGCCCTCGCCGCGCCCCTGACGGTCGTGATCACGATGATCGCCTTCGCGGCGCTGCTCGACACGCCGACCCGCTGAGGACCCCGTTCCGGTCGAGGCGGGCGGCTCTCGTCCGGCTATCGTCGGCGCATGCGACCAGAGGTGATCTTCTTCGACCTGGGGGACGTGGTCTGCCGCTTCCACCCGGAGCGGCGGCTGGCCGCACTGGGTGAGGCGTGCGGCCTGGGCGCCGACGAGGTGCGGCACGCGCTGTACGAGTCCGGGCTCGTCGACCGCTGGGACCGCGGCCTCGCCTCGGCCACGGAGATCCACGCCACGCTGGAACGGGAGCTCGGCTACGCGGGCGGCCCCGCGGCGCTCCACGAGCTCTGGTGCAGCGCCTTCGAGCCCGACGACCGGGTGCTCGGCCTGGTGGACCGCCTCCACCCGCTGCGTACGGCCCTGCTCACCAACAACGACGCCCTGCTCCTCGAAGCGCTCCCCGACGTGCTCCCCCAGATCGCCGCCCGCTTCGAACCCCTGCTCTTCTCCTGCATGCTGGGCACCACGAAGCCCGCCCCGGCGGCGTTCACTCGGGCGCTCGAACTCGTGGGCTGTTCCCCGGCCGCCGCCGTCTTCGTCGACGACAAGCCGGCGAACGTCGCCGGGGCCGAGGCCGTGGGCATCACGGGCCTGCACTTCACCGGTGCCGACGGACTGCGCACCGCCCTGGACGCCCTTCTCGGGTCGTCCTGATCCGCCGCCGCGCGCGCCGGGCGGCGGGACCGGTGTGCGTGGTCAGCGCCTGGTCAGGTCGGACTCGCGGTCGAGCTCCGCCATCTCCGGCCGCGACGGGGCCTGCTCGCCGAGGCTCACGGCGAGGGTGTCGGCCATGGCCCTGGCCTTGACGAGGGTCTCTTCGAACTCCTCGGTCGGATCGGAGAGCGCGACGACGGCACCACCGACGCCGAAGCTCACCTCGCCGGGAGTCGCCACGATGGTGCGGTTGACCACGTTGAGATCGCAGGCACCGCTGAGCGAGAACCAGCCGAGCGTTCCCGAGTAGACGCCGCGCGGGCCCCGCTCCAGCCGGTCGATGATCTCCAGCGTGCGGAGCTTGGGTGCGCCGGTCATCGATCCGCAGGGAAAGGCCGCCCGGACGCAGTCCACCGCGGACAGGCCCTCGCGCAGCCTGCCCCGGACCGTGGTCACCAGATGGTGCACCTGGGCGAAGCTCTCCACCGCGAAGAGGGAGGGCACATGGACCGAGCCGGTCTCGCAGACCGTGTTGAGGTCGTTGCGCACCAGGTCCACGATCATCAGGTTCTCGGCTCGGTCCTTCTCACTCAGCTCCAGCGAGCGTCTCAGCCGTTCGTCCTCCTCAGGGGTCAGACCGCGCGGGCGGGTCCCCTTGATCGGCTTCGACTCGACGCTCCCCGTCGCGTCGATGGTGAGGAACCGTTCGGGAGAGGCGCTGAGCACCGCGACCCCGGGGAGGTCCAGCAGGGCCCCGTACGGGACGGGGCTGATCCGGCGCAGGTTGGCGAAGGTGCGGAGCGGGTCGATGTCGGTGCGCACCACAGCCATGTTGGAGAGGCAGATCTCGTAGGACTCCCCGTCGCGCAGCTCCACGAGGCAGTCGCCGACGAGGTTGAGGTAGGCACCCGGCTGCCACCGCAGTTCCATCCGGGGAATGTCGGCCGCGGGGCGGGGCCTCGGCTCCGGGCGCGGGGCCTCGGCGGTCTCAGGCGGCATGGCGAGCAGCCGGCGGCCGGTGGTCTCCAGCCAGGCGGCCGCCTCCGGATCCTCCTCCGTGCGGCTGAGCCGCAACAGGTAGCAGCATCTCTCGGCGTGGTCGAGGACCAGGGCGCGATCGGCGAAGACCAGTGCGGCATCCGGGGTGGCCGCCTGGTACGTCGGCACCGTCGGGGTGGTCTCGGCGCGCAGTTCGTAACCGAGGTAGCCGACATAGCCCAGGTTGAAGTCGAACGGCAGGCGGTCGTCGGCCGGGACCGCGCGCTCCCGCAGCGAGCTGTCGAGGTAGTCGAGGAACGTGGTGGCTATCCGCTCGACCGGCCGCCCCGCCCTGTGGAGTTCGACGGTGCGGTCCGCGACGCGGTAGGTGAGGAACTCGCCGAGCGGCCCCGAGCCGTCGCCCATGATCGAGAAGCGGGCGCCCTGCGCGGCACCGGTGCTGCTGTCCAGCCAGAAACTGGACTGCTCGGCCGAGAACAGCTCCTGGTAGGCGGTCTGCGGGTCGGGGGCCACGTCGAGCCGCCGCACCGAGACCCGGTACGACGGCGCGGGGGCGGACTCCTCCGCGGACCGCTGCCAGGCCCGGCTGAGATCACGGAAGTTGGCCAGCAGCTCGCGGCCGTACTCGGTACTGATCGACTCGGGGTGGAACTGGACGCCCCAGATCGGACGTTCGCGATGCCGCAGCGCCATCAGCACCCCGTCCTCGGACCAGGCGATGCCCTCCAGCTCCTCCGGGAGCGACTGCGCGGCCAGGGAGTGGTAGCGCACCACGGTCAGCGGCGAGGGCAGTCCGGCGAAGAGGTCCTGACCCGAGTGGCTGACCAGGGAGAGCCGACCGTGCCGCGGCTCCGGCGCGTGCCGCACCTCGCCGCCGAAGAGGTGACAGATCCCCTGGTGCCCGAGGCAGACCCCGAGGAGGGGCAGCCGCCACTCGCGGATCACCCGGGCGCTGATGCCGAAGTCGGCCTCACGTTCCGGGCGTCCGGGACCGGGCGAGATCACCACGTTGTCGTAGTCGGCGGGGTCGAGGGTGGCGAAGTCGACGTCGTTGCGGACCAGTGTCGGTTCCTGACCGTTGACCTCGGCCAGGAGTTGACGCAGGTTCTGGGTGAACGAGTCGTAGTTGTCGATCAGTAGCGTGCGCATGGCCCCAGCGTGCCCTTCGTCGTGGTCAGACGGCCAGCGCGCCGTCGTGGTCGGCGACCGCCCGGAGCACGGTCAGGGCGTCGTGCAGCGCGGCGACGTCGTGCGTCCGGATGTAGTCCGCCCCTTCCAGCGCCGCGAACAACTCGGCGGCCAGGGTGGCCGATCCGCTGTCCTCGATGGAGCGTCCGGTCACGGTGCGCAGGAACGACTTGCGGGAGGCGGAGATCATCACCGGCAGGCCGAACTCCTCCTTGAGTCTGCGCACGCCACTGAGCACGGCGAAGGACGTGTCCGGGTTGCTGCCCAGGAAGTAGCCGAGCCCCGGGTCGACGACGATCCGGCTCCGGTCGACCCCGGCGGCCTCCAGGGCTGCCACCCGCTCGGTGAAGAACTCGGTGATCCCGGCCCAGACTTCGGCGGGCCGGGTGACGACCTTCGTCGCCGGTCCGGTGCGCTGGACGGAGTGCATGACGACCAGTCGGCAGTCCGCCTCCGCCAGCGCCGGGTACTGCTCGGGATACGGGAAGCCCTGGATGTCGTTCAGGTAGGACACTCCTCCGGCGATGGCGAAGCGCTGGGTCTCGGGCAGGAAGGTGTCGACCGACGTGGGGATGTTCTCGGCGGTCAGCTGCTCCAGGACCTGGGACAGCCGTCGGCACTCCTCCTCTGCGGGCACGCGGGCGGAGTCCGGATTGCTGGCGGCTGCCCCGAGTTCGATGACGTCCGCCCCCTGCTCCCGCAGGTACCGCGCGTGCCGCAGCGCCTCCTCGGAGTCGAGGTAACGTCCGCCGTCCGAGAACGAGTCCTCGGTGATGTTGACGATCCCCACGAGGAGGGGCCGGTGGGACATGGAACTCTCCAGTTTCCGCTCGACGGTTGCGGCCTCCGCAAGATTAGCCGCCTGTTCGAGGCCTGGCGGCAGAATCTCTCAGATGATCCGGCTCTTGGTGAATATCTTGCTGGGCGCCATGACGCGGACTCCGCTCAGAAGGTCACCGGCACCGACTCGGGCCGCAGCGTGATGTGGCCGCCCCGCCACTCGACCTCCTCGGGCCGGACCGCCAGCGTGAGCCCCGGCAGCCGGCGGGCCAGGGTGCCGAGCGCGACCTGGACCTCCATGCGCGCCACGCCCGCTGCCGGGCAGTGGTGCGGGCCGTAGCCGAAGACCAGGTGCCTGTTGGCGGTACGGGTGATGTCGAACCGCTCGGGCTCGTCGAAGTGCCGCTCGTCACGGGCGGCGGCGTGCATCAGCGGGATCACGCCCTCTCCCTTGCGGATGAGGGTTCCCGCGAGCTCGATGTCGTCCAGGGCGATCCGCAGCAGGCCCGAGTCGGACGGCGGCGCGTACCGGAACACCTCCTCGGCGGCGGACTCGGTGAGCTCCTCCGGGCGCGCGGTCAGCAGCTCCCACTGCTCGCGCCGCCGGAGCAGCTGGAAGAGACCGCGACCCAGCGTGTTCACCGTCGTGTCGTGCCCGGCGAGCAGCAGCTCCGCGCCGAGCCAGGTCAGTTCCGCCTCGGTCAGGCGGTCGTCCTCGTCCCGGGCCTGGACCAGGATGCTCAGCAGGTCGTCACGGGGTTCCTCGCGCCGGGCCGCCACCAGCCCCCGTACGTAGCCGGTGAAGGCCTCCCGGGCCTCCAGACGCCGCTCGTTGGAGGTGACGCTCATCAGCGTCTCGGTCCACTCCTTGATCGCGCCGCGGTCGTCGACCGGGGCGCCCACGATCTCGCAGACCACCCAGATCGGCAGCAGCGCGCAGAACTCGGCGTAGATGTCGACCGGTCGGGGCAGCTCCGCCAGCCGGTCGACCAACTCGTCCGCGATCTCCTGGACCCGCGGCCGCAGCACCTCGGCGCTCCGGGGCGAGAACGCCTGGGCGATCATCCGGCGCAGCCGGGCGTGGTCGGCGCCCTCCAGATTGAAGAGGCTGTAGGGGTTGTCGCCGAAGTCCGGGCCCTTGACCATCCGTACGGCGCCCGGCTCCCGGAGCGCCGCCCGGGACAGCCGGTGGTCCGACAGGGCGGCCGTCACCTCGTCGTACCCGCTGACCACCCACGCCTCGTCGCCACTCGGCAGGACCACCCGGCTGACCGGGCACTTGGCGCGCAGGCCCGCGAGCTGGACCGGCGGCTCCCCCTCCTGGCCGGGAGGGAAGGGGAAGGACTCCTGGAACTCCGCGTCACCGCTCATGATCTGACTCCTCCTCAACGACTGGCACTCCTGCCGGCCCAGTCTGCGAGAGCGACGGTCCGCCGTCTTCGGGACCGGGGCGAGCTCGCCGGCTCGAAAGCCAGACCCAGGTACGGGTCCAGACCCGGCCGCCGGTCGGAAGCCACGGGGACGCGGGCTCCCGCAGGCTGCTCCACAGAGCGCGGTCGAGCCGATGGGGAATGAGATTTGTCCAGATCACTGGTGGAGGAGATTCTCGCCACTGCCCTCCGGCGTCCCGACACCCCTGCCCTGCTGTGGTCCGATGCCGACCGGCAGACCGTCACCTATGCCGAGTTGACGGGGCTCGCCCGCCGAATCGGCGATGAACTCGACGCCCGGTACGGCCCGGAGAGCCGGCTGCTGGCCCTGGTCGCCGCCAAGTCGACCACCGCGATCGCCGCGATCCTGGCCTGCCTGACCGCAGGCCGGCCGCTGCTGCTGGTCTCCCCCGAGCTCGGCGAGGAGACACTCACCACCCTGGTCGAGCGGGCCGGTGCGGGAGGGGTGCTGACCGTCTCCGGCCGGGAGCTGGTGTGCGGACCGCCGCTTCCGGTGGCCGAACCGGGCCCCGCCCTGCCGGCCGGCACCGGTCTGATCCTCACCACCTCGGGATCCACCGGCCTGCCCAAGCTCGTCCCGCTCTCGGCGGAGGCCCTGGACGCCTTCACCGCCTGGGCCGGTGAGGAGTTCGGACTGGACCGCGACACCCGGGTGCTCAACTACGCTCCGCTCAACTTCGACCTCTGTCTCCTGGACATCTGGGCGACGCTGCGCCACGGCGGCTGCGTGGTGCCGGTCGCTCCCGACCGGGCGGTGGACGGCGGGTATCTGGCCGGGCTGCTCCGGGAGACGCGGCCGCACGTGGTGCAGGCGGTCCCCCTCTTCTTCCGCCTGCTGCTCGACGCCGCCGACGGGCCGTTCCCTGGCGTCCGGGACGTGGTGCTGACCGGCGACCACGTGCCGCGCCCGGTCCGGGCCCGGCTCCCGCAGGCGTTCCCGCAGGCCCGGCTGCACAACGTGTACGGGTGCACCGAGACCAACGACAGCATGCTGCACACCTTCACGCCCGCCGAGGGCGCCGAGGCGGAGGTGCTGCCGCTGGGCCGGCCGCTGCCCGGCGCGGCCGTGGCGGTGCTGGACGGCGACCGGGAGGTGACCGGCCCGGGCACCGGCGAGCTGGTCGTCTCGACTCCGTTCCAGACCCGCGGCTACCTCGCCGACGACCACGCGGCCGAACGCTTCGAGCGCCGCGGCGACCGGATCTGGTACCGCACCGGCGACCTGGTGGAGCGTGATGCCGCCGGCCGGCTCGTCCTCCTCGGCCGCACCGATTTCCAGGTCAAGATCCGGGGCGTGCGGGTCAACCTCGAAGAGATCGAGCGCGTCCTCGACTCCCATACCGACGTCGTGGAGGCCGCCGTGATCGCGCTGCCGGACGAGGAGGCCGGCCGTGTCCTGCACGCCTTCGTCCGCCCCGTCGACACCGGGCTCTCCGCGCTGCGGCTGCGCACCCACTGCTCCGCCCGGCTGAACCGGGTGGCCATCCCCACCAGGTTCCACCTGGTGGCCGACCCCTTGCCGGTCGGACCGACCGGCAAGGTCGACCGACGCCGTCTCCAGAAGGAGCTGACATGAGGCTGCAGCGCGAGATCACCGAGCACATCGTCGCCGAGTACCTGCCCGGCACGGCTGCCGAGGAGCTGGAGGCCGACTACGACCTCCTCGCCACCGGTGTGGTGACGAGCCTTCAGCTGATCCGGCTGATCGGCTGGCTGGGCGACCGCTACGACGTTCCGTTCGGCGACCTGGAGATCTCGCCGGACGACTTCCGCTCGGTGGCCTCCATCACGGAGCTCGTCGCCCGGCACCAGGAGCCCTCGGGCGTCTGACCGCATCCATCGTCAACTCGTATCTCACGCAACGGGGGTAGTCCTGATGTTCGCCCGCGAAAGAGACAAGATCGAGCCGGTTCACTGGGGCAACGGCCTCAGCTACCGGCTGCTGGTGGAGGCCGACCAGATGGGCTTCACCGTCTGCCACACCGTGGTGGAGGCCGGGACCAAGTCCCGGCTCGAGTACCGCCGTCACCTCGAGGCCTGCTACTGCATCGCCGGCTCGGGCCAGGTCCAGGCCGCCGACGGCGGGACGACCATCGACCTGGTGCCCGGTGTGCTGTACGCGCTCAACGAGCACGACGCGCACTTCCTCATCGCCTCGCCCGACCAGGACCTGGAGTTGATCAGTGTCTTCAACCCGCCGCTGCGCGGGGACGAACGGCACTCCCTGGACTCCGACGGCTTCTCCCAGTACTGAGGCCGACCGTGATTCGTTGGAGCGAGGAACAGCGCGAACTGCGCACCGCGATCGGCGCCGTGGCGGCGAAGACCGGGACCGACCACATCGACCGCGACGCGACCGGGACCTTCGACTGGGACGGCTGGCGCCGGCTGCGCGACGTCGGCCTGTTCTCCCTGCCGTTCGGCACCGCCTGGGGCGGCCTGGGCAAAGATCTCCTGACGACCCTGTGCGTGCTCGAAGAGCTGGGCTACCGCTGCCCTGACGCGGGTCTCGGCTTCTCGGTCTCGACCCACATCGTCAGCACCGGCGTCGCGCTCCAGCGGTTCGGCTCGACGGCGCTGAAGGAGCGCTACCTGCCGGAGATCTGCGCCGGCACGATGATCGGCGCCCACGCGATCACCGAACCGGGCGGCGGCTCGGACGTGATGGGCATGCGGACCACCGCCGTCGCCGACGGCGAGGCGTTCGTCCTCAACGGCGCCAAGGCGTTCGTCAGCAACGGACCCATCGCCGACCTGGTCGTCGTCTACGCCCGCACCGGCGCGCCCGGCGACGTCAGCGGGATCACCACCTTCCTGGTGCGCCGGGACACCCCGGGCCTCTCGGTCGGCAACCCCATCGGCAAGATGGGGCTGCGGACCTCGCCCCTCGCGGAGCTCTTCCTCGACGACGTGCGGGTCCCGAGGGACCACGTACTCGGCGGCGTCGGAGCCGGGTTCCTGGTCCTCGACCACGTGATGAAGTGGGAGATCCTCTGCGGATTCGCCATCACCGCCGGTGAGATGGGGCGGAGGCTGGAACGCTGCGTCGAGTACGCGCGTACCCGGACACAGTTCGGCGCGACCATCGGATCGAACCAGTCGGTCTCCAACCGCATCGTGGAGATGCGGATCGACGTGGAGAACGCGCGGAAGTGGATCTACGACACCGCCGAGAAGCTCCAGCACAAGGCGGACGTCGCGGACGACATCGCCATGACCAAACTCGTCGTGAGCGAGGGCAACGTGCGCTCGGCGCTCTCGGCGGTGCAGATCTTCGGCGGCTACGGCTACACCACCGAGTACGGGGTCGAGAAGGAGTTGCGTGACGCCGTCGGCGGCACGATCTACTCCGGCACCTCGGAGATCCAGCGCCAGCGTCTGGCCGCCCTCATGGGTCTCGACCGCCCCCTCAAGCCGGCATAGGAGACGAGAAGGATGACAGCCGAACTCGACGCCCTCAGGGCGCCCACCGAGTTCCTCGACCACCAGTCGCCCGCCGTCCGCGCGTTCGTCGACAAGACCCTGGCGAAGGCGGGCCTGACCGAGGCCCCCGACGGTGCCGAGAGCGACCGCCAGAAGGCCGTCGCGCTCTACTACGCCGTGCGCGACGACATCCCGTACGAGGTCTACGGTGCCGACCTGAGCCGCCGGGGCCTGAGCGCCAGCGGCGTCCTGGACCACGGCCTGGGCTTCTGCGTCCACAAGTCGATCCTGTACGCGGCCGCCCTGCGCGCGGTGGGGATCCCCAGCCGCCTGTACTACGGCGACGTCCGCAACCACCTGGCCTCCCCGCGGCTGCGGGAACTGGTCGGCGGTGACGTCTTCCGTTTCCACAGCCTGGTCGTGGTCCACCTCGGCGGCCGGTGGGTCAAGGCGACCCCGGTCTTCAACAAGATGCTCTGCAAGCTCTACGGCATCGCCCCGCTCGACTTCGACGGACGGTCCGACAGTCTGTACCACCCCTTCGACGAGGAGGGCCGCCGGCACATGGAATTCCTCCACGTACACGGGGAGTTCGACGACGTCCCCTACGACAAGGTGGTCGACGGGATCAAGACCGCCCATCCGCGGCTCTTCGCCAGCTCGCACGCCACCACGGCCGGCTCCCTGGTCGCCGAGGCGACCGACCGCACGGTCTGAACAGGAAGGTCCCCTGATGGAGAGAATACGGTTCTCGCTGAACGAGACCGAGGCTCCGACCACTTGGTACAACCTCGCGGCGGACCTTCCGGGCCCTGCCCTGGCCCCGCCGCTCAACCCGAAGACGATGCAGCCGCTGACCCGCGCCGAGATGGCGCACACGATGCCCGAGCAGCTGATCGACCAGGAGCTGAGCACCGAGCGGGAGATCGAGATCCCCGAGGAGGTCCGACGGTTCTACGCGCTGTGGCGGCCGTCCCCGCTGTTCCGGGCCCGTCGGCTCGAGCGTGAACTCGGCACGCCCGCCCGCATCTACTACAAGTACGAGGGCGGCGCGCCGACCGGCAGTCACAAGCCCAACACCGCGATCCCGCAGGCCTACTACAACAAGCTGGCCGGGAAGACCGGTCTGGTCACCGAGACCGGCGCCGGCCAGTGGGGCAGCGCCACCGCACTCGCCGCCTCCTTCTTCGGGATGACCGCCAAGGTCTACATGGTCAAGGTGAGCTTCGAGCAGAAGCCCTACCGCCGCGCCCTGATGGAGACCTACGGCGCGACGTGCGTGCCCAGCCCGAGCACCGAGACCGAGGTCGGGCGCACGATCCTGAAGGACGACCCGGACTGCCCCGGCAGCCTGGGCATCGCGACCTCCGAGGCGCTGGAGGCGTTCGCCCAGGACCCGGACCTCGGCTACGTCCTCGGCAGCGCCGCCAACCACGTGCTGCTGCACCAGACCGTCATCGGCCAGGAGGCGCTCCGGCAGATGGACCTGGCGGAGGACTACCCGGACATCGTGGTCGGCTGCTCGGGCGGCGGCAGCAACCTCGCCGGACTGACCTTCCCGTTCCTCGGCGAGCAGCTGCGCGGCGGCCGCCCGGTGCGGATCATCGCGGTGGAGCCGGCGGCCTGCCCCACGCTCACCCGCGGCACCATCGCGTACGACTACGCGGACACCGGCCGGCTCGGCCCGCTGTTCCGGATGCACACCCTGGGCCACGAGTTCGTGCCGCCGGCCGTGCACGCCGGCGGTCTGCGGGCCCACGGCATCGGGCCGCTGATCAGCCGTTGCGTCGAGGACGGGCTGATGGAGGCGACCGCGGTGACGCAGACCGCCTGTTTCGAGGCCGGCGTCCGGTTCGCCCGCAGCGAGGGCATCGTGCCCGCCCCGGAGTCCACCCACGCGATCCGGGTCGCCATCGACGAGGCGCTGCGCTGCAAGGAGGAGGGCGAGTCCAAGGCCATCCTGTTCGGCCTCTCCGGACACGGCCACTTCGACCTCGCCGCCTACGACCGGTACTTCGCCGGTTCGCTGGCCGACGACAGCCCCGACGCCGGCCTGCTGGCACGCGCCGCCTCGGGCATCCCGCAGGTCGACCCGGCATGACCCCGCCGTTGACAGTCGCCGTCGTCGACGCGGACGGCATCGGCGCGTTCCTGCCGGCCGCGCTGGCGCGCCATGGCGCCCGCAGCATCCACGTCAGGTCCGACACCCCTGACGTCCACTACGGCGGCGGCCTGGTGGACATGGAGGTCGAGGTGGTGCACCACGGGGACGTGCGGGCCACCGCGGCGGCCCTGCGCGAGCACGGAGTGGGCTTCGTGGTGCCCGGGTGCGAGTCCGGGGTCCTGCTGGCCGATGCCCTGTCGGCGGAGCTGGGCACCCCCGGGAACGGCAGGAGCCGGCCCGGGGCCCGGCGGGACAAGCACGAGATGGTCCGGGCGGTGGCGGCGGCCGGCGTGGCCACCGCCGCCACCGTCGCGGCCGCCTCGGCGGACGAGCTGCTCGCCTGGGCGGAGCGGCTGGGCACCTGGCCCGTGGTGCTCAAGCCGCCGGCCAGCGCCGGCAGCGACCACGTGCTGTTCTGCAGGTCGACGGAGGAGCTGCGGGCGGGGTTCGACGCCGTCCTGTCCGCCGGCGACCGCTACGGCGGGCACAACCGCGTCGTGATCGGCCAGCAGTTCCTGGAGGGCGACGAGTACTTCGTCAACACCGTCAGCCGCGACGGCGTGCACCACGTGGTCGAGGTGTGGCGCTACCGGAAGCGGCTGCTCGACGGCGGCCGGCCGATGTACGACTACGAGGAGCCCGTCCCGCCGCAGGACCCCGCGGTCGAGGCGGTCGCCGCGTACACCCTGGCGGTGCTGGACGCGCTGGAGATCCGCAACGGGGCGGCCCACACCGAGGTCATGCTGACCCCGTCCGGGCCGGTGCTGGTCGAGAGCGCCGCCCGGGCCGGCGGTGCTCATGAGCCGCGGGTGGTGTCGCGTTGCCTGGGCACCGACCAGATCGACTGCCTGGCACGCGCGATCGCCCGCCCCGAGGACCTGCTCGAAGGGCGGCTGCCGCGATACCGGCCGCAGGCCGCGCTGCGCTACGTGACCCTGCTCAGCCCCGCCGACGGGGAGATGCCCTCCGAGGAGCGGCTGGCCCCCGTGCGCGCGCTCGGCTCGTTCACCGAACTGGTGCTCAGCGCCGAGGCCGGCTCCCCCGTCCGGCGCACCGTGGACCTGGGGAGCTCGCCCGGCTACGTGTACCTGAGCGCCCCCGACGCGGCCGAGGTCGAGGCGGACTACCGCCGGCTCCGGCACCTCGAGGAGACCGGCCTGTACGCGTCGGCCCTGCTGACCACAACCCCGCACGCCGGGTGAGAACCCGGGCGATCAACGGAAGGCGACAACCATGACGACCCAGACCATCGCGAACCTCGACGAGCTGGCCGAGTACCCGGCCGAGTGGCAGCACGCCGAGAAGCGCATCCACCCCGGCGAGAACCTGAGCATGCCGGAGGCCTACCTGAAGTGGTACGACATCCGCACCGCCGACCAGCCGGCCACGCCGGAGGTCAGCGACGAGGCCCGGGCGTTCCTGCGGAACGAGGTGGCCGAGGGCCGGCTGGAGTTCCGCAAGGAGCTCGGCTACGTGCTGCTGCACCGCTGCGGCGAGAAGTACTTCATGCTCGTCTGCGTCTGGCGCAACAAGAACGAGATGTGCCAGGGCATCTACTACAAGGACGACGCGGGCTTCCTGCCGTACGAGGGCGCTCCCGGCTACCTGCGCGCCACCCAGGAGGTGGTCGAGCTGGACGCGACCGCCCACGAGCGCCGCGCCTGGTCGCGCTACCTGCAGTCGAACCGTGACGCCGCTGCCAAGCAGGCGTACATCGACGACGCCTGCACGGGCCAGCTGATCTGATCCCGAACCCACACCCTGGGAAGGAGCCGTCGTGACACGGCGGGAACAAGGGCCCGGCCTGCCCGGCACAGACGGCTGCGCCCGGGTGGTGGTCCTCGGCGTCGCCGCCAGCGACAGCCACGCGGTGGCGAACCACCTCATCGCCCACGGTCTGCGCGAGCTCGGCTTCACCGTGGTGAACCTCGGCACCTGCACCGGTGTCGCCGAGTTCGCGGCCGCCTGTGCCGAGCACCCCGAGGCCGAGGCGGTCCTGATCGGCAGCCTGAACGGGCACATCCACGAGGACCTGCGGGACCTGCCGGCGGCCCGGGAGTCGGGAGCCATCCGCTGCCCGGTCGTCGTCGGCGGCAACCTGTCGGTCGGCAGCCACAAGGACGCGTCGGCCCACGAGCGGCTCTACGCGCTCGGAGTCGACCGGATCCTCACCGACGCGCAGCAACTGCCGGGAGTGCTGGACGAGTTGCGCGCCGAGTCGGCACGCCGGACGGAGTCGGCCGCGCGTCACGGTGCCTCGTGACCGGGCCGCGCCTGCTCGGCGGCGACACCCGTCCGCGCGGCTCCGCGCTGCCGAGGCTCGGCGAGTCGGCCGCGTACATCCGGTCCCTGGGCAAGCCGACCGCGGCCGAAGTGCTCGACCGGGCCCGCGCCCGTGGCCGGGTGGCCGTCCAGCCGCGCTGCGGCGTGGGCGGGCACGAGGAGATGCTGCGGCTGCTGCGCACGCTCGAGGCGGAGGCGGAGCCCGACATCCTCACCGTGACCATCGACTCCCACACCAGGCTGCGCCGCTTCCGGCAGGCCCTGCGGACGCTCAACCGGAATCCGCAGGACCTCAACGGCTATCCGCTGGTCACCCACGGCTGGCGACGCGGACGGGAGCTGAACGAGGCGGTGGCGGTGCCGCTGGAGATCCGGCACGGATCGCCCGACGCCGGTCTGCTGTTCGCGGTCTCGGTCGCCGCCGGCATCACGTCCTTCGAGGGCGGCGGGATCTCCTACAACCTGCCCTACTCGAAGGACGTGCCGCTGGCCGAGTCGCTGGCGGCCTGGTCGGCCGTGGACGGGGTCTGCGGCGAACTGGCCGAGCTGGGGGTCGTGATCGACCGGGAGCTGTTCGGAACGCTGACCGCGGTCCTGGTCCCCCCGTCGATCAGCCTGGCGGTCAGCGTGCTCGAAGCGGTCCTGGCGGCCAGGGCCGGCGTGCGCTGTGTCTCCATCGCCTACCCGCAGGGCGGCCACCTCGCACAGGACGTGGCCGCCCTCCGGGCGATCCCGTTGCTGGCGGAGCGCTATCTGCCCGAGGGGGTGACGGTGCATCCGGTGCTGCACGAGTTCATGGGGGTCTTCCCCCGTCGGCGCCGCGACGCCGAGGACCTGATCCTCTTCGGCGCCCTGGTGGCCCGGCTGGGGGGCGCCACCAAGATCATCACGAAGACGCACCAGGAAGCCGCCGGCATCCCCGACACCCGGGCGAACATCGAGGGGCTGCGGCTGGCGGACCGCGCCAACTCGCCACTGCTGGGCTTCCTCTCAGTCGACGAGGACCGGGTGGCCGAGGAACTCGAGTGGATCCTCACCGAGGTCGACGAGATCGCCGGTCCCGTGCTCGACCGGGGGCCCGACCTCGCCGCGGCGATCGTCGACGCCTTCGCCGACGGCACGCTGGACATCCCGTTCAGCGCCAGTCGCCATGCCAGGTCCGCCATCATCCCGAGCCGCGATCCGCAGGGGGCGATCCGGTACCTGAACGCCGGATCGCTGCCGCTGTCCCGGCGCTCGGCCGAGCGGAACCGGACCCTTCTGGGCGTCGGCTCCGCCGCCGCCCCGGCCCGCATGGGCGCGCTGCTGGCTTCGCTGACCGCGGACATCAACTACTTCCCCAACCTGTTCGAGGAGGAACGGCCGTGATGCTCTCGCCCGCCGCGCTGCGGAAACGGTGGAGCCGGTCGGTCATCGGCCGTTCGCCTCAGCTGAGGAGGCTGACCGGAAGCGCGATCCTGTCCGAGACCGCCGACGAGTTCATCAGCGTGGCCCTGATCTGGGTCGTGTTGACCACCACGCAGTCCCCCGTCGATGCCGGACTCGTCGTGCTGTGCCGGAGGATCCCCGAGATCGTCTCCGGACCGCTGCTCGGCCCCCTGTTCGACCGGCGGCCGCCGGTGCCGCTGACCATTCTCGGCTATCTGACCCGCGGCGGTTCGGTGGCGGCGATCGCCGTCCTGGCGCAGCTCGACCTGCTGACCCTGCCCGTGCTGCTGGCGCTGTGCGTGTTCATGGGTGTCACCAACCCGCTGGCCAAGGTGGGCAGCCGGGTCCTGATCCCGCGGATCGTCCCGGCGAAGGACCTCCAGGTGGCCAATGGCGTGCTCACCATCGGCGACCAGTTCCCCTACCTGGTCGGGCCCGCCCTCGGCGGCGCGCTGGCCGGCTTCACCGGCACCTGGTCGCTGTTCGTGCCCGCCGGCATGTGCCTGCTGGCCCTGGTCATACTGATGCCGCTACGGACCGCCGGGGTCCGCGACGTGCCGGGGAAGGCCGATCCGAAGCAGGCCCCGCCGGCCGCCGGCCGGGCCTCCTGGTTCGGCTTCCGTCCGATGCTGACCATTCCGGTGGTCCGCGCCATGATGCTGCTGACCGTCCTCTACTACATCTCCTACGGGCCCCTGCTGACGGCCATCCCGGTCTTCGCGAGCTCCGAGCTGGGCACCGGTGGTGCCGGCTACGGCGCCATGTGGTCGGCGATGGGAGTGGGCGCGCTGGCGGGCCTGGTGACGATTCCCCGGCTCGCCCGGATGCGGCCGGCCGTGGTCAACTCGGTCGGCGCGGCGCTGTGGGGCGTGGTGCTGCTTCCCCTGGTGCTCGTCGACTCCCTGCCGGTCGCCCTGGCGATCATGTTCGTCGGCGGGGTCGTCTGGGCTCCGTACGCCGCGACCGAGATCAGCGTCATCCAGAGCACCGTCCCCGACGACCAGCACGGCGCGGTGTTCGGTGCCCGCCGCTCGGTCATCGTCGCCTCCTCTCCGACCGGTGCGGCTCTGGGCGGTCTGCTGCTGGAGCGGATGAGCTCGGTCCAGGTGATCGGGCTGTCCGCGGTGGCCTGCGTCGTCGGCGGGCTCGTCTGCCTGGTGCTGCCCTCGGTGCGCTCCACCGGGCCGCTGACCCCCGCCGGCCGGCCGGCGCCCGAACTCTCCACCACGGCCGAATGACCCGTCACCGAACGGGACCTGGAACGATTGGGAATCACGCTATGACCTCGACCAAGCGCCTGCTGCTCATCGGCGGCTACACCGACCATCTGCTCAAGGCCGCCCGTGCCAGTGGTGGCGCGGAGATCGTCTGGTGCCAGTTCCCCGAGGAGATACGCCCCGAGCACGCGGACCTCGCCTCCGAGATCTTCCCCGTGGACTTCACCGACTGGGAGCAGCTCCGGCCGGTGGTCGAGAAGGCCTATGAGCAGGGTGCGTTCGACGCCGTCGTGTCGTTGACCGAGCCCGGGCTCGACCCGGCGGCGCGGGTGAACGACCTGCTGGGCCTGGGCGGAACCGGCTACGAGGTGAGTCACCGGTTCACCGACAAGTGGCTGATGCGCCGTCGGCTCGCGGAGGCCGCCGCGCCGGGTGCCGCCGTGGTGGGTGCGGAGCTGGTCACGGACCGGGACGGCATGGCCGAGTTCGGCGCCCGGTACGGCTACCCGTTCATCGTCAAGCCGACCAGCGGCACGGCCAGCTTCGGCGTGGTGAAGGTGAACGGCCCGGAGGAGGTGGAGGGAGCCTGGCAGGAGGTCTGCCGACTGCGCGACTCCGGTCACCCGCTGATCGGGGCCTACGACATCGACCGGTTCATCATGGAGGAGTTCGTCGAGGGCCCGCTGTGCAGCGCCGAGGCGTTCAGCTTCGACGGTCACCACGTGGTGATGGCGATCACCGAGGCGATCACCGAGGAGAGCAACCACGTCCACGTCGGCCACGTCATGCCGGCCCGGCTGACGCCGGAGCTCGAGGCGGCGGTGGTCCGTGCGACCTGCGAATTCCTGGACGCGCTGGGCTACCGGGACGGTGCGAGCCACACCGAGTTCAAGCTGAGCCCGCGCGGCCCGGTGATCATCGAGTCGCAGAACCGGGTCGGCGGTGCGCTGCTCACCGACATGGTCGAGTCGGTGTACGGGACGAGCCCGCAGGAACTGGCCTTCAGCTGGGCGCTCGGTCTGGTACCGCCCATGACCGAGCGCCCGGCCGGCCGGGGCGGCGCGGCCAGCTGGCTGATCGTCGCCGAACCGGGCCGGGTCCGTGAGGTGCGCGGGCTCGACGAGGTGCGCGGAGCCGCCTCGACCCTGGGGGTCGACCTCTGGGTGGGGCCCGGTGACGTCATCCGGTCGTTCGACGGCCAGTGGGACGGGCTGGGCCACGTCGCCAGTCGCGCCGACACCGCCGATGACGCCATCCGGGTCTGCCAGGAGTCGCTGTCCGCGCTCCGGATCGTCACCGAGGGCTGAGCACAGTGGATCAGCGCGCTCCGAGCAGACAGTTGTCCCGGGCGTAGACGATGGCCTGGGTGCGGTTGCGGACACCGAGCTTGCGCAGCAGGTTGGACACGTGGAACTTCACGGTCTTCTCACTGAGGACCAGGGACTGCGCCACCTCCTGGTTGGACATGCCGGTGGCGATGAGCTCGAAGATCTCCTGCTCCCGCGCGGTCAGCGAGTCGATCTGGTCCGGCCCGGGCAGGGTCGGAAGATGGGCGCCCATCAGGTCGACCAGCTTGCGGGCGAGCGGCGGAGGGACCACGGCGTGGCCTTCCGCCACCGCGCGCACCGCGGTCGCGATGTCGTCCAGCGCTCCGTCGTTCAGCACCAGGGCGTCGGCGCCCGCGCGCAGGAACGACAGGGCGCTGTCCACGGCGGCGGAGTCGGCGAGAATGACGATGCCGACCCGCCCGGCCGGGCCGTCGCTCCCGCTCCGCCTCTGCTCCTCCCGCAGCCGCCGCACCACGGCCAGGGTGTCCCAGCCCGGGTCGGCGTCGTCGATCAGGACGACCTGGGGGGCCTTGGTGTCGAGGGACCGGTCCAGGTGGAAGGTGGAGCCGGCCTCGACCACGGTGCCGATGCCGGGAGAGCCGGCGACGGCGGTGCGCAGTGCGGCACGGGTCAGCGGGCGGCCGGCCAGGATGACGACGCTGATGGGTTTCCGTTCTCCCGGCCTCGCTGAACCGGCCGCCTGCGATGGCGGGTTGTGTACAAGCACTGGATGCCCTCACCCGTCCCGTGGGGGATCGTGTCGCACGGGACGTTGTAGATCTTCGATGAACAGGAGTGGATGACTGTCCGAAGCGAGCTGTCGTCGGAGAACCGGACTGAGAGCCGACCAAGCCCCCGTGCCTGGCGATCCGATGTCACATGCATGACAGACCGTAGTTCTCTGGGTAGTGGTTTGTCAGCCGAGAATCTCCTGCGCACGCAGGGATTGCCGAAACATTCACCGGACCGAGGAGCCGCGGCCCGCAAGAGCCCCGGCGGACTCCGCGGCCAGAGCCTTCCGTCCGGCCGGAAGGAGCGCGGCGGTCGCCGCGACGGCGGCCATCAGACAGCCCGCGGCCAGGTATCCGGTGGCCAGGCCGAACTCCGAGACCAGCGGCTGGACGACCAGCGGTGAGCAGAACTGCCCGAGGAAGGAGCAGAGGACGCCGATGCCGATGGCCCGTCCCTTGATCCGGGCCGGCGTGATCGCCAGCAGCCAGGCGTTCAGATTGGTGATCGCGAACGCCAGGCCCGCCCCCATCAGGACCAGCGCGGTCAGCACGACGGAGTAGCTGCCCGCCAGTCCGAGCAGGACGTTCGCCGCCGCGATCAGCAGGAACGCCACGACCAGGATCTGCCGGTAGTTCAGGTGCCGCGCGATCCGCTTGTACTGGGTCGACGTGAGCGCCCAGACCAGCCCCACCAGGGAGAGCAGGGCGCCCGCCTGGGCACTGCCGCTGCCGCTGAACGACCGGAGGTAGAAGGGCAGGTTCACCGGCACCATGAAGTAGACGACCATGTTGAGGAAGAGCAGGACGTAGACCACGGCCATCACGCCGAACGGTGCCCGCTCGTCGGCGGCCTCCCCTTGCGCGGGACCGCCGGCCGCCGCGGCCTCGGGTTCCCGGAGCAGCAGCACCACACCGGGGACGAGCAGGAATCCGACGGCGTAGATCAGGAACGGCCAGCGCCATCCCTGGAGCGCCAGCAGACCGCCCAGGAAGACGAAGACCACGTTGCCCAGCGCCATGAACAGAGACTGCCGCCCCATGGAGATGCCGATCTGCCCCCGGCTCGTGTAGTCCGCGATCAGGGCGGTGGCGCAGGTCGCGACGCCGGAGACGGCGACGCCCAGGAGCAGCCGGGACAGCAGGATCGCGGACAGCGACGACAGCACGGCGCCGGCGCAGCCCGCCACCCCGTAGAGCAGCAACGCCACCACGAAGAGCCGCTTCCGCCCGAACCGGTCGACGATCAGCCCCATCACCGGGGCGCAGAGACCGGCCGACAGCGCGGGCACGGTCAGCGACAGGCGCACCAGGAAGGGCCCGTCAGGCGTCCCCGCGAAGGCGTCGCCCATCCGGGGAAGGCCGGCCGCGATCGCCGTCGTACCGATGATGGTGATCGAGCTGGCGATCATGAGCGTCAGGTCTCTGAGCTTCGTGCGGTAGTCCATGCGCTGGGTGGTCCCGTTCTCCTCGGTCGGACGGCTTTCGCCGCGTGGGGGGCGGCCCGGATGTGGGGGGGCCGGCGATGCCGGGCACAGGAGTGCCCGGCATGGCCGGATGGCGGCACGGTGCGGTCAGAGGCTCGCCACGAACCCGGTCACCAGACCGGCGAGGGTGTCCGGCATGGCGAACTGGACGGCGTGCGGAGCGTCGAGGACGTGGACGACCGGCGGAACGCCGGTCACCTTCTCGGCGAGGAGCGCGGTGACCCGGTCGTGGTCCACCAGCCGGTCCTCGCGGCCGAACACCGCGAGCACCGGGATGTCGCCCAGCTCGGACAGCACCGCCCGCGAGCGGTCGGCGAGCTGGTTCCAGACGTCGACGGTGCTCGGGGTGACCCGCCGCAGCGTGAGCTCGTCCTCCATCGCGAAGGCCAGCCACTTCTCCTCGGTGGTGAAGTCGGTGGGCTGGAGCGGGACCGGCACGAAGGCGTGGTCCGGTTCGGGCTTCACGCCCAGCTCCTCGACCACCTCGAACACCGCCTGCATGCTCATCCGCAGCACGTCGCCGTAGCGCTCGTGGAACACGAAGCCGGGCGTGACCATGATCAGGCTGGACAGCACGCCCTGGCCGGCCAGTTCGGAGGCGATGATGGCGGCGATCTGACCGCCGAAGCACCACCCGGCCAGGTGGACCCGCCGGTACGAGCCGCTGAGCGACCGCACGAAGGAGACCACGTCCTCGATCTCCCGTGCCTCCGAGGGCAGGTGCCCCCGTCCCTCACGGTTGAGGCCGGAGCCTCGCCGGTCCAGGGCGATGAAGGAGAGGTCCGAGGTCCCGACGACGGCCTCCGCGAGCGGCGCCTGCCAGCCCGCGTGGCTGACCCCGCCGTGGAGGATCACCACCACCTCCTCACCCGCCGGGCTGCCCCACCGACGGTAGTGCGAGAGGTAGCCGTCGGACTGCCGGTGGGTGTCGATCACGAAGCCCGGGTCCGGGAGCTCGCTGGTCATGCGGTGTTCCTTTCCGAAGGTCGACGCCGTGGCGTCAGTGGAGCGCGGTGCCGGCGGCGGCACCGCTGCGGTGTTTCTCCGGGTCACGGGTTTCCCGGCCCGGTCAGGACGTCCGTCAGCTTGAGAACGTGCTCCGACACCTCGGTGACCGGTGTGTGTTCGTCCGTGGCGAGGTGGGTCAGGATCGCGTCGTACAGCTCCGCGAGGCTCTCGAGGTATCCCTGCGGAAGCACCCGCCCGTCGGCGTTCAGGGTGACGACCAGCCGTTCCTGCAGCAGGTCGTACCCGACGTTCACCAGCAGGGCGAAGTGGCTGTGCTCGAACCAGCGGATGCCGGTGAGTGCCCCTCGTCCCGGGTCCGCCGCGCCGTCGGCCCTGGCCGCCACGTCCCCGTAGTTGGCGAACTGGGTGTAGTTGAAGGCGACGTCCGTCAGCCGCTCGCGTCCGACCAGGCGCTGGATGTCCCGCAGGGGGTAGCGGCGATGGGGCAGTGCCCGACGGTCGTCGGCGAAGGTCTGGCGGACGAGCGAGAGCCAGCTGTGGCCACCGACGTCCTGCCGGAAGGGCGGGAAGTTGAGGAACATCCCCATCGCCTCCTCGGCGCCCTCCTCCTCCAGCCGCCCTCCCGCGAAGACCGCCGTGAGGACGTCCGGGCAGTCCTGCAGCCTGCTCATCACCACCAGGTGGGCGGCGAGCAGGACGTGCTTCAGCGGCACCCCGGCCCGGCCGGCGAGAGCGGTGAGGGCCCGCTGTGTCGCCGGGTCGACGGTGAGCTTGGTCTCGGCCCACCGGACGGCGGGCGCTCCCCCCGCCGCCGGGCGGGGAAGCGGCCGGTACGCGCTGCCGCGCAGTTCGTCCTGCCAGAACGTCCGCTGCTCCGCCGAGCGCCGGCTCTCGACCTCGGCCGCGACGTAGTCACGGTAGGCCGGAACGGTACGGGCGGGACGGCTGACCCGGCCCGTGTCCAGGGCCTCCGCGTAGAGCCGGACGAAGTCCCGGACGAAGAGCGAGAGGCTCCAGCCGTCGATGACGGAGTGGTGGAAGCTGAGGCTGAGGGTGAAGCGGTTCGCACCGCGCCGGTGGGCGGTGAAGCGCATCAGCGCAGGCGAGGCCCAGTCGAACCCGACGCCCTTCTCCCGCTCGAACCAGGTGTCGAGGGCCGCCTCCTGCTCCCGTTCGGCCAGCGCCGACAGGTCGAGGACGTCGAGCCGGGGCTCCGCGGTGGCGAACACCAGCTGCAGCGGCTCCGGGCGGGCGAGGTCGAACGCCGTCCGGAGCGTCTCGTTCGCCTCGACCAGCCCGGTCAGCGTCGCCCGCAACAGCGTCTCGTCCAGGGGCAGTTCCAGGTGATAGCTGAACACGTCGTGGTAGACGGCCTGGGCGACGTCCAGGTCGTGCTGTTCGATCATGTCCAGCTGCAGTGCGGTGGCCGGGTAGGCGTCGACCACCTCCACCGGGAAGTCCTCCCGCGGACCGCCGGCCAGCTCGAACGGGCGCGTGCGCCGCTGCTCCTGCCGCACCGCCGGGCCGCCGCCGAGATGGGCGGCCAGCCGCCGCGGCGTGGAGTGGTCGAAGACGTCCTTCATCGCCGGCCTGATGCCGAGTCGCTTCAGCCTGGCGACCACCCGGATCGCGGTGATCGAGTCGAGGCCCAGCTCCAGGTGGTCGTCGTCGGGACCGATCGAGGCCAGCCCCAGCGCCTGGGCGACGACCTCCCGGATCTGCCTCTCCAGTGCGCCACCGTCGCCGCCGGCGCCGTCGGTGCGCTCGCCGGTGCCCGCCGCGGCGTGGGCCGCCCGTACGTACTCGTCGAGGTAGCGGGTGACGACGGCCCGGTCGAACCGCGCGGCGTCGTAGTTGACGGTCAGCGTCATCTCGCCGGAGAAGTGGTCCCGGTGGGCGTGCACGACGACGCCGAAGTTGGTCTGCTCGAAGTAGCGCACGCCGGTGATCTCCACCGAGGCGTCGTCGTCGGCCCGGTAGACATGGAAGTCGGTGTAGTTGAAGACGCTGTCGAACAGCTCCTCGTGGCCGCTGCGCTTGAGGATCTCGGCCAGCGGGAGGCGTCGGTGGGCCACCGCGCGCTGCTCGAAGGCGAAGGCACGCCGGAACAGCGCCGCCCCCTCCTCGTCGACGCCGCGCAGCGGTACGGGGACGGTGTTGAGGAACAGACCCGCCAGTTCCTCGCCGCCGGCGATCTCCGGACGGCCGTTGACGACCAGGCCGGTGACCACGTCGGCGGCACCGGTCAGGTGCCCCAGGACCCGGACGTGGAGGCCGAGCAGCGCACTCTTGAGCGGCACACCCAGCTCACCGCAGAGCGAGCGGAGGGCCGACACCGTCTCCTCGGGCAGAACGCGTCCCGCCGATGCGGGCTCGGTGTCCCGGGCGCCGGCCGGGCCGGCGGCCGGGAGCCGGCTCGGGGCGAAGCCGTCCAGGGACTCCTGCCAGAACCGGGCCTGGTCCTCGGACGCGCGGGCCTTCTGCTCCAGGGCCACATAGGAGCCGTACGAGGGCTGTTCGGCCCCGGGGAGCGGCAGCGCGCGCCCGGCGAGGAGAGCGGCGTAGCCGCGCCGCAGCTCCTCCACCACCAGCGCGACGCTCCAGCCGTCCAGGATCACGTGGTGGAAGGAGAGGCTGAGGGTGAACCGGTCCGCACCGCGCTCGTGCACCGTGAACCGGATGAGCGGGGCCTCCTCGAAGTCGAACCCGTGCCGCTTCTCGTCCTGTGTCCAGCGGTCGACGGCGGCGTCCTGCTCCGCCGGCGCCAGGCCGGTCAGGTCGGCGAACTCGACCTGGGGCTCGACCGTTTCGTGGATCAGCTGCAGCGGCTCGCTGAGTCCGCTGAGGTCCACCGAGGACCGCAGCTGCGGATGGCGCCGGACCGTCGAGCGGAGCGCCTCGGTCAGCAGGGACCGGTCCAGGCGTGCCCGGATGTCGTAGGAGAAGATGTCGTGGTAGACGGCCGAGTCCTCATGCAGCATGGAGTGGTAGATCATCCCCGACTGCAACATGGTCAGCGGCCAGGCGTCGGTGACCGAGGGGGCCAGCTCCCGCCGGTCCTCGGGGCGGACCAGGGCGAACGGCGGCTGGGCCGCCCGCACGGTGGCTCCGGTGCGCTCGGTGGCCAGGTGCCGCGCGAGCTCCCTGACGGTCGGCAGCGCGAAGACGTCCTTGACCTCGACCTCGTACCCGCGCTCGCGCAGCCGGGCGGCGACCCTGATGCTGGTGATCGAGTCACCGCCGAGCCGGAAGAAGCTGCTCTCGACGCCGATCCGCTCCACGCCGAGGACGTCCTGCCAGACCTCGACCAGCGCGCGCTCCTCGGCCGTCTCGGGGGCGACCAGGTCGTCGGCCCCCTGGCCGGACTGCGGCATCGGGTCCGGCAGGGCCTTGCGGTCCAGCTTGCCGTTGACCGAGGTCGGGATGGCCGGGATGGTCATGAAGACCTGCGGCACCATGAAGTCCGGCAGCTGGCGCTTGAGGGCCTCCTTGGCGTCCGCCGCCGAGAACCCGTCTCCCACCACGTAGGCGACCAGCATCCGGTGGGTGCCGCTCTCGTGCAGGACGACGGCCGCCTCGCGGACCGAGGGCAGGGCCTGGACGGCGGCCTCGATCTCGCCGAGCTCGATCCGGAAGCCGCGGAGCTTGATCTGGTTGTCGATGCGCCCCAGGTACTCGATCTGACCGTCCGGCAGGTACCGGGCGAGGTCGCCGGTGCGGTACATCCGCGCCCCGTCCGCCGCGTCGAACGGGTCGTCCACGAAGGCCTTCTCCGTGAGGTCGGGCCGGTTGTGGTAGCCCTCGGCCAGTCCCACACCGGAGATGCAGAGCTCTCCCGGAACGCCCACGGGCTGCAGTTCGAGGTGCCGGTCGACGATGTGGAGCCGGATGTTGCCGATGGGCCGGCCGATGGGCACGACCCGGCCCGGATAGTCCACGACGCAGGGCCAGTGGGAGACGTCGATCGCCGCCTCGGTCGGTCCGTACAGGTTGTGCAGTTCGCAGGAGAGTCCCGCGTAAAACTTCTCGACCGTGCTGTACGGCAGCGCCTCACCGCTGCAGAAGACCCGGCGCAGGGACGCGCAGTCCTCCGACAGGTGCTGCTCCTCCAGGAACACGTTGAGCATCGAGGGGACGAAGTGCAGCGTCGTGACCTGCCGGTCGCGGATGACCTGCCGCAGGTACTCCGGGTTGCGGTGCCCGCCCGGCTCCGCCATGACGATCCGGGCACCGAACATCAGCGGCCAGAAGAACTCCCACACCGACACGTCGAAGCTGAACGGAGTCTTCTGCAGCACCCGGTCGGCCTCGGTCAGGCGGTACTGCTCCTGCATCCAGTACAGCCGGTTGAAGAGCGAGACATGCCGGTTGACCACGCCCTTCGGGCGTCCGGTCGAGCCGGAGGTGTAGATCATGTAGGCCCGGGAATCCGGCGACAGGTCGACCGCGGGGCGGGAGTCGTCGGCCGACTCACGCGCCAGATCCGCCAGCAGGGCCGGCTCGGCCCCCAGGTCGGCGACCGCCTGCCGGTATCCGCTCTGGGTGAGGACCAGAGGCACGGCCGAGTCCTCGATCATGTACCGGACCCGGTCGGCCGGGTATTCCGGATCGATGGGTACGTAGGCCAGCCCGGCCTTCAGCACGGAGAGCAGCGCGACGACCATGTCGGCCGAGCGCTCCATGTACACACCGACGAAACCGGAGCCGCTCCCCTGCCGGGCGCGCAGGGCGTGTGCCACGCGGTTGGTCCGGCGGTCGAGTTCGGCGTAGGTCAGCGCCTCGTCGCGGAACTCCACGGCGACCGCGTCGGGCGTGCGTGCCGCCTGCTCCGCGATGAGGTCGACGACGGTGGCGTCCGGGTAGGCCACGTCGGTGGCGTTCCACTCCTCGGTGATCAGCCGCCGCTCCGGCTCCGGAAGGATCGAGACCCGGGACACCTCGGCATCGATGTCGGCCGCGAGCCGGCCGAGCAGGTGGACGTAGTGCCCCAGCATCCGTTCCACCGTCTCCGGGTCGAACAGATCGGTGTTGAACTCGGCCTCGAACTCGACCTCGTCACCGTCCTCGATGACGTAGAGCAGCAGGTCGAACTTGCTGGCCACCCGGTCGACCGGATAGGGCGCGCAGACGAGGCCGTCGCCGAGCGCGAGGACCCGGCGCTCGCCCAGCAACGTCATCATCGTCTGGAAGACCGGACTGTGGCTGGGGTCCCGCTCGACGCCGAGCCGCTCGAGGACCTTGGGGTACGGGGCGTCCTGGTGCTCGAGCATCTGCAGGACGGACTCGCCGGTCCGCTCCAGCAGCCCCCGGAAGGCGAGCTTCTCCTCGAAGGAGAACGACATCGCCGCCGTGTTGACGAAGCAGCCGACCACGTTCAGGTGGTCGTAGTCGTTGCGGTTCAGCACCGTGGTCCCGACGGTGACCCGGTCCTGGCCGGAGTACCGGTGGAGCAGCAGCGCGTAGGCGGACATCAGGACGCTGAACTCGGTGCTGTCGCACTCGCGGCGGCACGTCTCGACCAGCTCGTGCACGGTCTTGCGCGGCATCCGGACCGATCGGGTGGCACCCCGGAAGGTCTGCGCCGGAGGCCGAGGCCGGTCGGTGGGGAGCTTGAGCAGCTCCGGGCCGTCCTGGAGGGCGTTCGTCCAGTACGTGATCTTCTCGTCGAACTCGCCCTGCCGGTAGGAGTCCCGCAGCTCCCGGACGTGGTCGGAGTACCGGGCCGCCAGGTCGGGCAGGCGGGCGGGTGCACCGGTTTCGGTCAGGGATGCGTAGTTGTGGTGGAGTTCGTCGAAGATGACGCCGAAGCTCCAGCCGTCCAGGGCGATGTGATGTGCCGTCAGGGCGAACACGCACTCGTCGTCCGCGATCAGCGCGACGACGGCGCGCCAGACCGGCCCCGTGGCCAGGTCGAAGGGCCGCCGGTAGGCCGCGTTCACCAGCTCGCGGGCGCGCTGTTCGGCCGCCTGGCGGTCCAGGTGTCGCAGGTCGACGATCTCGGTGGCGTCCGGCACCTCCTCCCGTACGATCGCGCGCAGCCCCTCGCCGGTCTCCGCGAACACGGTCCGGAGCGGCTCGTGGCGCGCGACCACGGCCGCGAGGGCGGCCCGCAGCAGGTCGGTGCGCAGCGGTCCGCGGATCCGGAAGGCGAGTGACTCGTTGTAGGCGGGTTCGTCCTGCCGGGCCATGCGGTCCAGCAGCCAGAGGCTTTCCTGGGTGAAGGAGAGCGGGAGACCGCCCTGCTCGGAATTCATCGTGATCGTCCCCGTAAGTGAGCATGCGAAGCCCGCACAGGCGGGCTGCAAGGAATGAAAGAGTGAAAAGGGAAATGCGGGGCCGAAATCAGCCGCGCCCGGCCGAAATGGCGCCGATACGCCGCAGCCGGAACAGTTCGGCGGGAGTGATCGAAATTCCGCGCTTCTTGGCGCGGGCGATCATCAGCAGACCCGCCATCGAATTCCCGCCGAGCTCGAAGAAGTCGTCCTCGACACCCACGGAAGGGACCGCCAGGACCTCCGACCAGATCTCCACGAGCAGGCGCTCGGTCTCGTTGCGGACCTCGCCCCGGCCCGGCCCGGGCTCGATCAGGGTGGCCGCGGAGGCCGTCAGCGCGGCCCGGTCGAGCTTGCCGTGGGCGGTCAGCGGGAACGGGGTCAGGGTTCTGAACAGCGCCGGGACCATGTAGTCCGGGAGCCGCCCGGCCAGGTGATCCCGCAGAGCGCGGAGTTCGAGGTGCGCGGGATCGGCGTCGAGGTAGGCCACCAGCCGGTCGTCGCCCCCACCGGGACCCGGCTCGGGGACGACGGCGGCGTTCCGTACGCCGGGGTGGCGCGCGAGGTGGGTCTCGATCTCACCCAGCTCGACCCGGTGTCCCTGGATCTTGACCTGGTCGTCGGCGCGGCCGAGGAACTCGAAGACGCCGTCGGGATGCTCGCGCACCAGGTCACCGGTGCGATACAGCCGCTCCTGCCCGGCGGCGACCGAGGGGCGGGTGACGAAACGGTCGGCGGTCAGCTCCGGGTTCGCCAGGTACCCGCGCGCCACCGCCACACCGCCGATGTGCAGCTCCCCGGCCGCTCCCGCCGGGACCGGGGACCCGTCCGGGTCCAGGACGACGGCCAGTACGTTGTCGACCGGCCGGCCGATCGGCACGAAGCTGCGCGGGTCGTCCGGACGGCAGGTCCAGGTCAGGACCTGCACCGAGGTCTCGGTCGGACCGTAGAGGTTGTGCAGGGGGACGGGGAGGGCGGCATGGAACCGGTCCTGGAGCTCGCGCGTCAGCGCCTCGCCTCCGCAGAAGACGTGCCGCAGCGAGGTGCCTTCCGCCAGCGCCGGCTCGTCGAGGACGTGCCGCAGCATCGACGGCACCAGCTGGAGGGTCGTGATGCCGTGGTCCCGGACGGCCTCCGCCAGATGGCGCGGGTCGCGCTGGCCCCCGGGCTCCGCCAGCACGACCGTGCCCCCGGTGACCAGCGGGAGGAAGAACTCCCAGACGGACGCGTCGAAGGTGTACGGCGTCTTCTGCAGCACGCGGTCGGCCGTGGAGAAGCCGTACTCGCGGGCCATCCAGCCGAGCAGGTTGGTGATCCCGGCGTGCTCCACCACCACGCCCTTGGGGGTACCGGTCGTACCCGAGGTGTAGAGCACGTAGACGGCGTCGCCGGGCGCGACCGTGACACCGGGCGGGGATTCGGGCAGTTCGGCGAGCTCGGGCGCCGACGCGAGATCGAGCACCGGGACGGGCGCCGGGGCGGCGGGATCCGCCGCGTCCCGCCGGTCGGTCGCCGCATCCGGCGGCGTGGACCGGGTGACCATCAGCTTCGCACCGGACTCGGCCAGGATGAGGTCCCGTCGCGAGGCCGGCGACTGCGGGTCGACCGGAAGATAGGCGGCGCCCGCCTTCATCACGCCCAGGAGTACGACCGGCAGCTCCAGGCAGCGGTCCAGCTGGACCGCCACGAGATCACCGCGGCCGATGCCGCGGCGCAGCAGGAGCCGGGCGAACCGATTGGACCGCCGATCGAGCTGCCGGTAGCCGAGCCGGTCGCCGCCGAACGAGACGGCCGTCAGATCCGGGGTCCGGTCCGCCTGCTCCGATATCAGTTCGTGCACGACCGACGACAGCCGGAATTTATTGGACATGCCACCCCCAAGGCATTTTTTACTGCTGGTCCGTGACAGAACGTCAACGAATGACCAGGTCACGTGGCCGATCCATGCTGCCAGCCACCAAAGAGACCGTAGATCGCCGACAGCGCACCGTCAACGCAAATCCGCGTCCGGTATTCGGACCTTAGTCACACAGAATATGTGTCAGGTCGATGAACCATCCGCGGGAACGGCCCCTCGTCGCCGGCGGCGGCTCGCGCCGCGGCCGAGTCCGTCGAAGGCCGGAGCCGGCAGCGCCGTGCGGTCGCACTTGCCGTTGGGCGTGAGCGGCAGGGCCGCGAGCGGAACGACGGTCGCCGGAACGCACTGCTCGGGCAGTCGGCCGGCGATGTGCCGGCGGACGGCGACGGCCGTGTCCGCGTCCAGCTCCGGCGTGACGTACAGGACCAGCCGTGGCTCGGAGCCGCCGTCCCGGCGCACCAGCGCCACCGCCGAGTCCACCGCGCCGTGTTCGCGAGCCACCGACTCGATCTCGCCGAGCTCGATCCGCAGACCGCGGATCTTCACCTGGTGGTCGCGCCGGCCGCGGAACTCCAGTGCGCCCTCGTCGTTCCACAGCACCAGGTCACCGGTGCGGTAGAGCCGTTCGCCGGTGCCGTCGACATCCTCGACGAAGGCCGCCGCGGTCAGCTCGGGCTGCGCGAGGTAGCCGCGCGCCAGGCAGACACCGCCCAGGTACAGCTCGCCGACTTCGCCGGCCCCGACCGGCCGGCCCGCCTCGTCGCGCACGGAGAGCCCGACGCCTCGGATGGGCCGCCCGATCGGCACGGTGGGCCCGGGCTCCGGCCGGCGACAGGTCCAGTGGGTGACGTCGATCGCGGCCTCGGTCGGACCGTAGAGGTTGTGCAGCGGCGCGTCGTGGGCCTGCGCGAAGCGGTTCACCGACTCCGGCGTCAACTCCTCCCCGCTGGCGAAGACATGACGCAGCGACGGGCAGGAGAACGGTTCGACGCAGGCGAGGAACAGGTCCAGCATGGACGGAACGAAGTGGACGACGCTGATGGACTCCCGCCGGATCGTCTCGGCCAGGTACTCCGGGTCCCGGTGGCCGTCCGGACGTGCCATCACCAGCCGGGCCCCGGCGGTCAGCGGCCAGAGGAACTCCCACACCGAGACGTCGAAGGTGTACGGCGTCTTCTGGAGCACCGCGTCACCGGCCGCGATGGGGAACTGCTCCTGCATCCAGCGGATCCGGTTGACCAGCCCGCGGTGCGGAACCGCCACACCCTTCGGCCGGCCGGTGGAGCCGGACGTGTAGATCACATAGGCCAGGTCGGTGTCGTCGGGCTCCGAGCGGTTCGCGGGTCCGGCGGGGTCCGGCCGGCGGACGGTCTTCCCGGCGAGGTCCAGGACGCACAGCCCCGGCTGCTCCGGGAGCCCGGCCGCGACACCCTGGTCGCAGAGCAGCACCGGCGGCCGGGCCTGGTCGAGGATGTGCTCGACGCGCGCGGCGGGCCAGGACGGGTCGACGGGCAGGTAGGCGCCGTCGGCCAGCAGCACCGCCACGATCGCGACCGCGAGGGCCACCGACCGCTCGGCGACGATGGCGACGGGGACGTCACGGGTCACCCCCAGGTCGCGCAGCTGCTCGGCCAGTGACCCGGCACGCTCGGCGAGTTCGCCGTAGGTGATGGTCTCGTGCTCGTCCGAGACCGCCGGATCGCCCGTGTCGCTCTCGAACCGGCGGAGGATCAGGTCCGTGATCCGCGCGCCGTCCCGGGCCGCCGGCGGCCCCTGGACCGTGGTCGCGTCCGGGGACGAGATCCGTCCGACCAGACGGTCGAGCAGCGCCGCGACGCCGTCGTCGGCCAGCAGGGTGCCGGTGGGCAGCGGCAGCCGTTCCACGAGGACGCGCTCACACGGCCAGGAGGGGTGGAGAGAACGCTGTCCGTCGTCCCCGAGCACCACGGCGTCGGGCAGCAGCCCGGGGGGGACCGGGGTGTCCAGCGTCCGCAGGAGAAACCGGAACCAGCTCCGGTAGCGGTCGGTCAGGTGCGGGACGGCGAACTCGATGTCCTCCTCGGGCACCTCGTCGGCGCGCAGCTTGGTCGCCAGCGCGTCCCGCAGCCCCTCCACGATCGCCGGCACCGTGAGGTCACCGTGATAGCCGTCGACCGAGGCACCCCCGAGCTTCTCCCGGAGCGCAGCGACGTCTGCCCGGACCAGTTCGGCGGTCATCCAGCTCGGCTCGACGAGGATCACCCCGGGACGGCCGGATCCGCCGTCGGCGAGGCTGTCGGCGATGTGCAGGGCCAGCGTGGCGGCGCTGCAGTAGCCGAGGACCACCGCCGGCGGCTCCCCGGTTCGCCGCAGCTGCGCGGCACAGGCACGGGCGAGCTCGACGATGTCCCGCTCCGCCGCCTCCGTCGGGCCGTTCACCGCGTCGAAGCGCAGCACCGGCCGGCCGGCGGCGGTCTCCGCCACCGACGCGGAGAGGGTGCGACGCGCCGTGAACTCGTTGAAGTCGACGACGAGCACGGGCCGGCCTGTTCCGGGGCGCAGCTCGGTGATCCGGACGTCTTGGGGTTCACTGTTCATGGATCGTGACGACCTTTTCCGTCATGGGCGTTCGAGTGCACTGGAGGGGCGGCCCGTCAGCCTGGCAACGTGTTCGACCTGGGACGCGAAGGTGGGGTGATCGAGGACGTCCTGGAGGCTCATCTCGACCTCGTGCTCTCGGTGGAGGATGCCGATGAGCCGGACGGAGAGAAGGGAGTCTCCGCCCAAGACGAAGAAGTCCGAGTCCGGCAGGACCGGCACGTTGCCGAGCAGCCGCTGCCAGACGGCCCGGACCGACGCCTCGAGGCCGGCCTCGGCCCCGGATCCGGCCGGGGGCTCGTCGGCCGGTCGTCCGACGGTGTGCTGCTCGGCGGGCGGCTGCGCGGGCATCTCGGTACGGGCGTCGGCCTGTGGCACCGAGGAGTCGAGCCAGTGCCTGCGCCGCTGGAACGGGTAGGCGGGCAGCGGAACCCTCCGGCGCCGCGACGGGCCGAACGCCTGCCAGTCGACCTCGGCGCCCGCGGCCCAGGCCTCGCCGACCGCGGTGAGCAGGGTCTCGTGGGCGAGCCCCCGCTCTCCGCTTCGCGGCATCGTCGGGACGCAGTCCAGGTCGACGGCGCCGCCCTGCGCCCGCACCAGGCTGGTGAGCGCCCGGCCGGGCCCGACCTCCAGGAGGAACGGGTTGGCCGCTGCGAGCATCCGGCCCAGGCCGTCGGCGAAGCGCACGGGTCGCCGCAGGTGCTCGGTCCAGTAGTCGGCGGAGTACTCCCGTACGACGGCACCGGTCAGGTTCGACAGGATCCGGGTGCGCGGCCTGCGGTAGGCGACCGTGGACGCCTCGCGGCGGAAGTCGGCGAGCACCGGATCCATCATGGCGGTGTGGAAGGCATGCGAGACCTGCAGCGGCCGTGCGGTGACGCCGCGGGCCGCGAGCTCGGCGGCCAGCTCGTCCACCGCTTCCGGAGGTCCGGCGACCACGACCGCCTGGGGACCGTTGACGGCCGCGACCGAGACGTCGCCGCGCAGCAGCGGGGCCACGGTCTCCTCCGCGGCCAGCACGGCCAGCATCCGGCCGACGGGCAGCGCGTCCATCAGCCGCCCGCGCACCGCGACCAGCCGTAGCGCGTCGGGCAGTCCGACGGCCCCGGCCAGGCACGCCGCCGCGTACTCGCCGATGCTGTGGCCGAGCATCGTCCTGGGGCGCAGCCCCCACTCCCCCAGCTGGCGGGCGAGCGCGTACTCGGTGACGAAGACGGCGGGCTGGGCCAGCGCGGTCCGGCGCAGCCGCGCCGCGGACTCGGCGTCGTCGCCGGCCTCCAGCAGCAGCGGCCGCAGGTGGACGCCGGACTCGGCCGCGAGGAGTTCGGCGCACTCGTCGAACACCTCCCGGAACGTCGGCAGGGCCCGGTACAGACCCGCCGCCATGTCCGGGTACTGGGATCCCTGGCCGGGGAAGAGAAAGCCGAGGTTCACGCCGCGCGCGGCCCGGCGCGGGAGCGACCGGGCGAGGCGGTCCCCGAGTTCCGCGGACTCCGTGGCCACCGCGAACGTGCGCCACGGCAGGACGGCGCGGCCGGTCCGCAGGGTGTGGCAGACGTCTGCCACCGGGGTCGCGCCGGCCGGCCGCACATGCGCCGCCAGCGTCTCGGCGCGTGTCCGCAGGGCCTTCTCGGTGTGCGCCGAGGCGATCATGAGGTGCGGCCCGGCGGGCGCTTCCGGGGCCGGCTCGGCCGCCGGCGCCTGTTCCAGGACGACATGGGCGTTGGTGCCTCCCACGCCGAACGCGCTGACGCCGGCGCGCCGGGGCGTGCTGCCGGCCGGCCACGGCCGGAGGGCCGTGTTCACGAAGAACGGGGAGTCCTCCCAGTCGATCTGGGGGTTGGGCTGTGCGCAGTTGATGCTCGGGGGGATGACGCCCTCTCGGACCGCGAGTACGGCCTTGATCAGACCGGTGACCCCGGCGGCCGCGTCCAGGTGCCCGACGTTCGCCTTGACGCTGCCCAGGGCGCAGTACCCGCTCTCCGCCGTGGAATCCCGGTAGGCCTCGGTGAGCGCGGCGACCTCGATGCCGTCGCCGAGTTCGGTGCCCGTGCCGTGGGCCTCGACGTAGCCGATGGTGGCCGGGTCCACCCGGGCGGTGCGCAGTGCCGCCCGGACGACCTCGGTCTGACCGGCCGTACTGGGTGCGGTGTAGCCGATCTTGCGGGCACCGTCGTTGTTGATCGCGGAGCCGAGGATCACCGCGTGCACCCGGTCGCCGTCGGCCAGCGCCTCGTCGAGCCGCTTGAGGACGACCAGCCCCACACCGCTGCCGACGACCGTTCCGTGCGCGTCCCGGTCGAACGGTCGGCAGTGTCCGTCCGGTGAGAGGATGCCGTGCCGGGTGTGGAGATAGCCGGACTCCTGCGGCAGCTGGACCGACGCGCCGCCCGCCAGGGCGAGGTCGCACTCCCCGTTGAGCAGGCTCTGGGCGGCGAGGTGCACCGCGACCAGCGAGGTCGAGCAGGCGGTCTGCACCGTGAGGGCCGGCCCGCTGAGACCCAGCTTGTAGGCGATGCGGGTGGCGGCGTGATCCTTCTCGTTGCCGATCACCACCTGCAGAAGCTCGGACGGGTCCTGCCCGCGCGGTCCGGACAGGACATGGCGCAGCAGGTAACCGTTGACGCCCGTCCCCGCGAACACGCCCCCTCGGCCGTCGAAGCCGCCGTGGCCGGCGTCTTCGAGGGCCTCCCAGGCGCACTCGAGGAGCAGCCGTTGCTGGGGGTCGGTGAGTTCGGCCTCCCGCGCCGAGTACCCGAACAACTCGGAGTCGAACAGCTCGACGCCGTCGAGGAGTCCGCGCACCGGCACGTAGTCCGGACTGCTCCGGTCGGCGAGCGGCACTCCTGCCGCGGCGAGCCGCTCGTCCGTCAGGCGGGTCAGCGACTCGCGGCCCGCCACCAGGTTGTCCCACAGCTCCGCGGCTCCGGCCGCGCCGGGGAACCGTCCGGCCAGGCCGATCACCGCGATGGACCGCGTCGGCCGTCCGGCCGCGGGCCGGTCGGAGGTCGTCAGCATGCTTTGTCCGCCATCTTCCCGTGGACGAACACCGCCAGTTCGGCGATGGTGGGGTACCTGAACAGCTCGATGAGCCTTATCTCCAAGGCCGGGTAGGTCTCGACCAGCCGGTTGCGGACCAGCGGAAGCTTCAGCGAGTCCCCGCCCACCTCGGCGAAGCGGTCGTGGTAGCCGAAGTCGCCGGTGCCGAGCACGTCCTCCCAGATCTCCGCGACCAGGTCCTCGATCTCCTCCACCTCGACGGTGTCGGCCTGCGCCGCGGCGGGTCCGGCGTCCCGGTCCGTGGCTCCGCCCAGTGCCAGTGCGGTCAGGGCCGCGATGTCGACCTTGCCGTTGGGCGTCGTGGGAAGGCTCCGGCAGACGGCCCACAGGGCGGGTACCGCGTGGCCCGGCAGCCGTTCCGCCGCCAGTGCGCGAAGCCGCTGGAGGTCCAGGCCCTCGTCCGCGGTCACGATCCCGGCGACCAGCCGGGGCTCGCCCCCGTCGTCACCGGCGGCCGCGACCACCGCGTCGGTCACCCCGGGCAGGCCGCTCAGCACCGAGCCGACCCCGTCGAGCTCGATCCGGAAGCCGCGGATCTTGACCTGGCCGTCCCGCCGGCCGAGGATCCGCAGGTTCCCGTCGGCGTCCAGGCGGACCAGGTCCCCGGTCCGGTAGTACCGCCTCCCCTGCGGGTCGCGCCCGAAGGCGCGCGCGGTCGCCGCCGGGTCGTTCAGGTAGTCGACCGCCAGGCCGTCACCCGACGCGCAGAGCTCACCGATCGCGCCCCGCGGCACGAGCTGCCCGTTCTCGTCGCGGATCGACACGGCGGTTCCCGTGACGGGCCGCCCGATCGGCACGGTCTCGCCCACCTCGGCCGGGTCGTCGACGTGGTGGACCGTGGTGAACGTCGTGTTCTCGGTGGGCCCGTATCCGTTGGTCACCCGGAGCCCGGGGCAGTGTTCCAGGACCCGGCGCACCTGGGCCGCGGGGACGGTGTCCCCGCCGGTCAGCAGCTGGTCGACGCCGGCGAAGGCGCGCGGCGTGTGGTCGGCCACCAGCCGGAACAGCCCGGCGGTCAGCCAGAGCCCGGTCACCCGGTGCTCGTCGAGCAGGCCCGCCAGCGAACTCGGCGACGGAATCCCTTCCGGGTGCACGACGATCGCGCCGCCGGCGGCCAGCGGGGCGAACAGCTCCAGCGTCGACGCGTCGAAGGACAGCGGGGCCAGCCGCAGGAAGCGCCGCGCCGCGGACACCCGGACCACGCTCCCGTCGGCGACCAGGCGGCACACCGCGCGGTGCGGAATGCGCACCGCCTTCGGCAGGCCGGTGGATCCCGAGGTGAACGCGACGTAGGCGACCCGCTCCGGGTCGGGTGCCGCCGCCGGCGGCACCGGGCCGTCGTCCGGCCGCCGGGGGTCGAGCGGTTCCAGCACGGGTACCCGCAGCCCGGCGCCCTCCAGCTCGGCCGCGCGGCCGGGGCCTGCCAGCACCAGCGACGGCCGTGCCAGGTCGAAGACCTGGCGCAGGACGTGGGCCGGCTGGCCGGGCTCCACACCGATGTAGGCGGCTCCGACCCGCAGTACGGCCAGCACCGACACGATCTCGCGGGCCGAGCGCGGCACCGCGACGACCACGTGGTCGTCGACCGTCACCCCGGCCGCGCGCACCGCCGCCGACTGCGCCTCGACGGCGCGCACCAGGTCCGCGTAGCTCAGCGGCGCCGACCCCGGCTCCACGACCGCCGGCGCGTCGGGACGACTGCGCGCGATCGACTCGACCAACCGCCAGAGGTCGGCCCGGTCGCGGTCACCCGCGTCACCGGTGTCGCCCGTGTCGCCCGTGTCGCCCGCGGCGAGTGGCTCGTCACCGGTCTGCGGCTCCGTCAGCAGGTCCCGCAGGGGGAGGTCCGTGTCGGCGCCGTCGATCATCGCCGCGAGGACGCCACGGAAGTCCGCGATCAGCTGCGCAGCCTCCCACGGCGCCAGCGCCGACGTGGCGTACTCCAGGCACAGCCGGGGCCGCTCGCCCCAGCGCTGCACGTAGAGCAGGGCGTCGAAGATCGCACCGCCGCAGTGGCCCTCGTGGATCTCCACGTCGAGCCCGGGCACGTCGACGCGGTCGGGGACCATCTCGTCGTGCGCGGCGAAGGCGATCTGGACCAGCGGGTTCTGCACGCTGTCGGTGACCGCGCCGAGACCGCCGACCAGCCGCTCGAACGGCACCTCCCGCGCGCCGAGGGCGGTACGGATGTCACCGCTGATGCCCGCGATCTGCTGACGGACCGTCAATTCGGGGTCGACGCCGCAGCGCACCGGCAGCAGGGTCATCGCCAGCCCGACCGTCTGCTGCTCCCGGACGGTGGACCGGCCCACCCAGGAGAGTCCCGTCAGGAGGTCGTTCGTCCCCAGGCGCCGGGCCGCGGCGACCGACCAGGCCGCGAACAGGACGGTGTTGCGGGTGACGCCGCAGCGGTCCGCCAGGGCCGCACAGCCGTCCCGGGTCGACGCGTCGAGTTCGACCGGCACCCGCACGCCCCGGTGGTCGAAGAGGTCCGCCCGGCGCAGGTCGCTGGGGAGCCGGGCGACCCTCGGGGCCCCGGCCAGCTCGCCGGCCCGCCGCACCGCGAGGGCCTCGATCCGGCTCGGAGGGGGGCTCTGGACGGACGGCGCGGTACCGGTGGGCCGGGCACCGGCGTAGTGGTCGAAGATCTCCCGCCAGAGCACCCCGATGCTCCAGCCGTCGACCACCGCGTGGTGGACCAGCAGGCTGAGCACATGGCGCTCGGCACCCGCGCGGGTCAGCACGAAGACCACGGGCGGGCGCTCGAAGGGCGCCAGCAGCGAGGTCGAGGCCGACCGCAGCATCGTATGGAGCAGTTCGACACCGCCATCGCCCCGGGGCAGGTCGATCGCGTTCCGCACGATCCGCGGCCGCCATCCCGCGACGACCCGGGCCCGCAGCCCGTCCGGCCGGTGCACGAAGACGGTCCGCAGGGCCTCGTGGCGGTCGGTGACCGCCTGAAGAGCCCCGCGGAGCCGCTCGACGTCCAGTGATCCGCGCAGGTCCGCGCTGAACAGCAGGTGCCAGGCCGTCCCGCACCCGGCCTCCTCGCCCAGCAGCATCCCCGCCTCGGCCGGCGAGAGGTCCCGCTCACGCGACCCGACGGCCTCCCGTTCGGCGGGGGCTGCCACCCGCGGCTCGGCCGCCGCCAGGACCGTGCCCAGCGCATCGGGGCCGAGCAGCCTCGGCAGGTCGAGGGCGACTCCGAGCCGTTCGGCCCGGGCCGCCAGGTCGACGGCGCGCAACGAGGTGCCGCCCAGGGCGACGAACGAGCTGTGCGCGGCGTCCGACGTCACCTGGTCCGCGGGCTGTCCCAGCGTCCGCGCCGCCAGTGCGGTCAACTCCGGCAACATCGCGGCCCCGTGTGCCGCCGTCGACGGGTTCATCGGTTCTGACCTTCCTCTGCTGAACTGATCAGAGCGCCGTCACCGGGAGCGCTCCGGGAACCGGGTTCCACCGCCGGCTCGGGCTTGCGGGTCCGCTCGGCCCAGGCGATCACCGGCCCGTTCACGGCCAGACCGGCGAGGAAGACCAGCGCCAGGACGAGCCATCCGGCGAGGGTGAACCTGCCGGTCAGGAAGGTGACCAGGACGGGTGCCGCCGCGATCGGGATCGAGCTGCTGAACACGAACATGCCGCTGTAGGCGCCCTGCGCGTTCGGGTCGGCGAGCCCGTACCGGAACGCCCACACGGCGCTCTCGCCCCAGAGTTCACCCAGCGTGAGCAGGGCGACCCCGACCAGCAGCAGCGCCACCGCGACCGGCGTGCCGAGCTCGTGGGTCGGCGCGACAGCCGCGCATGCGGCGGCGAGGGCGAGGAACGCACCGCGCTGCATCCGCCTGGCGCCCGCGGTGGTTTCGCTGCCCTTGGCGACCTTCACCTGGAGCAGGATGACCAGTGCGGTGTTGCCGAGGATCATCCATGCGGCCAGCGGCCGCGGGACCGACGTCTGGCTGACGATCCACAGCGGCAGGCCCACGGTGAGGACGGTGTTCCCGATCGAGGTCATGCTGCTCACGAACGACACGGCCAGGTACGGAACGTCGTAGCGGAACCGCTCGCGGCGCTCCGCCCGGGTGCCGGCGGCCGGCCCGATCCTGGGCAGCCGCAGGCTCGACAGGCCCGCGAGGGTGGCGGTGACCGCCATACCGAGGATCAGGGACGAGTACGCGGCCCGGGTGCCCACCCCGATCGCCACGCCCGCCATGAGCACACCCAGCGAGAAGCCGATGTTGGTCAGCACCCGGGTGACGGCCGAGAGGCGGACCCGGGTCTCCTTCGGCAGCAGCGCCCCGGTCAGCGCCCCCCGGGCCACGTTGATACCGGTCTCGGCGCATCCGATCGCGATGACGACGAACAGGAAGGCGACGAACGAGCGGACGGACACCGCGACGACGAGCAGCCCGACCAGCAGGGCCGAGAATCCCAGGAAGACCTCGCGCGGCCCCCACCGGTCGGCCAGCCGGCCGACGCGCACGCTGAGCAGCAGGCCCACCACGCCGGCGACGGAGAAGCCCAGGCCGACCTGGACCGCCGACAGGCCCGCCACCTTCACGAAGAACAGCGCGCTGCCGGAGGTGTAGAGGCCGTAGCCGGTGCTCCCGATGAGGGTGTTCGTCTGGAGAACCCGGATCGGGCCGGGCGGCGGAACCGCCGCGGCGATCCGGCGCCGCAGCGAACCCGGAGCACCCGGTCCGGCCGCCTTGTCGCTCCCGTCCGCACTCACTGCTCGTGCACTCCCAGCTCGCGGGCCCACGCCCCGAGGGTCCGCTCGACCGTCTCCCAGAGCCGCTCGACCGCTTCGGCCGGGTACCAGTCGACCCGGTGGTGGGCGATCACGGAGATCCCGTCCGGCCCCTCCACCGGCAGGACGGCCACCGCGGCGTCCAGGGTGAGTCCGGGCGGCGGAACCGGCTCGGAGGTGCAGTGGGCGAAGCCGTACTCCTCGAACATCCGGTTCAGGCTCAGCGGCTGTGGGTTGAAGGAGAAGTACGGCACACCGCTGGGACCGCCGAAGGCATCGGGGGTCATCCGCTCGATGATGCTGCCCCAGGGCACCGAGGAACTGACGTCGAGGGCGCGGATCGCGGCGCGGTTGAAGTGCTCGAGGAACGTCCCGGCGTCGGAGGCGGCCGAGCGTTCGGTCGCGATGACGACCCGGCCGGAGAGGAATCCGACGGTCCGCCGCACGTCGAACGACTCGCGGTTGGCCGTGACCAGGGTGGTGCCGATCGCGTCCTGGTCGCCGAGTTCGTAGAGCGCGCGGTGCACCGCCGCGTGGATCCAGCTCCACTTGCTCATCCTGGTCTTCCGCGCCCCGGCGGTCACCCCCGCGACCAGGTCCCCGGGCATGGTCGCCCGGAAGACACCGGGGTTCGCGTAGCCCGCCGTGGCGGCGCCGGTGAACCCCGGAAAGCGCAGCTCCGGTATCGGGCCGACCGCCCGAAGGCGCTCCGCGAGGCGGTCCAGCGTCGCCCGACCGGCGTCGGAGGCGAGATACGCGTTCTGGTCCCGGACGTACACCGGGAAGGCGGCCGAGTCATCGGGCTGGAGGTCGACCGCCTCGCCCAGCTCCTGCCGGTAGCAGGCCGTCAGGTCCTCCATGAGGATGTTGACCGACCAGAGATCACTGACGAGATGGTCCGTGACCAGGGCGAAGAGGAAGCCGTCGCCGGTCTCGAGGAGCAGCAGCCGGGCCAGCGGCCCGTGCTCCAGATCGAACGGGGCGTCCGAGGCGTCCGCCACGATCCGCGCCGGATCCGCCGCGCCGGCGCCCCGGGAGCCGGCGCCGGAGAGCATGGTGATCGGCTCCGGCTCGGCCGGCCGGTCCAGCCGCCACCGGCCGGTGTCCGGGTCGAACCCGCACCGCAGCACCGGGTGCCGCAGCTGGAGCCGGCGCCAGGCCCGCTCCAGCGCCTGGACGTCCAGCGGTCCGCGCAGCCGGAACGTGGCCGCCGGGTGGCTCGGCCGGTTGATCCCGGCGGCCACGTCGCCCGCGATCTGGCCCAGCCGGTGGCGCTGGGCCCAGGACGGTTCCTGTGCCGGGTAGGTCTCGTCGTGTCCCATGAGCAGCCCTCAGTACCAGCCCTGCAGAGCGGCCTTGAAGCCGGCGAAGTCCTCGTTGTGCACGACGTGCCCGGTGTCCGGGACCACGCGCACCTCGAAACCCTCGCTGCGGAGCGCTTCGGCCCGCTGCGGCGGGATGTTGTAGCTCGGGTCGGCGAGCAGGATCAGCGAGGGCTCGGTGGGCTTGGCGGGCGTGTGGCCGGCGAAACCCTCGAAGGACGCGAGCGTGGCGGTGTCCCACTGGGCCAGCGCGGCCAGCTTGTTCTCCTGGGCCTGCGGCTCCCAGCCGGGCAGGGCCTGGCGGATCCGCTCCAGGTCCCAGTCCTTCTGCGACCTCAGGGCATCGGCCATGGCTCCGCCGTCCGGGGGTGCCGCCGCCCACGCAGGGTCGACGTACACCGTCCGCTCCGGCTGGAGGCGGGAGACCCCGAGGGCCAGCAGCAGCCCGCCGAGCGAGTGGCCCAGCGCGAGCGCGGGCCGTGCGGGTACCGCTTCGACCAGGGCATCGGCCATGGCCTCCAGGGTGTACGCGTCCCACCGCGGGCTGCGACCGTGCCCGGGCAGGTCGGGCGCCAGGACCCGATAGCCCCGGGCGGCCAGCTCCGGCCCGGTCTGCCACCAGCTGCTCGCGTCGGCCGTGATCCCATGGATCAGGACGGCCACACGGTCACCACTGCCCCACTCCTCGATGTGCACCTTCGACACCGCGGCGTCTCCCCTCTGTCTGTGTTCCGAATGACGATCGACGTCCGGTCGCCCGGTGTGCCGGCTACAGCACGACGGCGACCTGGTACTCCCGTAGCCAGCGGTCCAGTTGGACGATGCGCGGCAGCCACGGCGGCGGCGTGAACGTGCCGCTGAACCACGCGTCGCTGTCCACCATCGACCGCACGGCCGCGGTGTCGACGAGCCCGACCACCGGTGAGGACGGGTCGCCGATGATCTCTCGTACCGTGCGGCGGATCGCCTCCAGGTACGTCGGGCTCTGGCCGAACGGGAAGCCGCTCTTCGGCCGGTTCACGACCTGCGTCGGCAGCAGTTCGGCGACGGCCGCGCGCAGCAGTCCCTTCTCCTGCTCCCCCACGCGCTTGTACTCCCACGGGACGTTCCACAGGTACTCGACCAGTCGGTGGTCGCAGAACGGGGTCCGCACCTCCAGACCGTTGGCGCGGCTCATCCGGTCCTTGCGGTCGAGCAGGAACGGGAGGAAGCGGGTGAGCTGGAGGTGGAAGACCTCGCGCAGCCGTCGGTCCGCACCCGTCTCGCCGTCGAGGTGCGGCACCTCGGCGAGAGCGTCGGCGTAGGCATCGGCCACGTAGCCGTCCAGGTCGAGCACGGCACGGAGCTCCGGGGAGAGCTGGGCGTTGCGGTCGGTCACACCGGCCGACCAGGGGAAGTTGGCCGTCGGCTGCTTCGCCTCGGCCAGGAACCAGGGGTATCCGCCGAAGATGTCGTCCGCGCCCTCCCCGGAGAGCGCCACCCCGGCCTGCTTGCGGACCTCGCGGAACAGCAGGAGCAGCGAGGCGTCGAGATCGCCGACGCCGGGCATGTCGCGGGCATGCAGGGTGGTCCCCAGCTCGTCCATGAGCGAGGGGGCCTGGACGACGACCTCGCTGTGCACCGTCCCGAGGTGCTCCGCAACGGCCCGGACGAACGGCGCGTCCCGGCTGACGTGCAGCGCGTCGGCCTTGAAGTCGCGCTCCCCGTCGGCGAAGTCGAGCGAGTAGGTGGAGAGCTTCCGGCCTGTCCCGGCCCACGACGCGGCGGCCAGGGCGGCGATGGCGCTCGAATCGATGCCGCCCGAGAGCAGGGAGGTCAGGGGCACGTCGGACACCAGCTGCGACTCGACCGCCCGGCCCAGCAGACGGCGGACCTCGGCGGTCGTGGCCGGCAGGTCGTCGGTGTGCGGCGCCGTGCGGACCTGCCAGTAGCGACGCTCGTAGGCGCCCGTCCGGCGCACCCGGAGCACGCAGCCCGGGCGGAGCTCGCGGAGGTTGCGGTAGACCCCGGCGCCCGGAGGCTTGATGGCCACGGTGAAGAGCGCGGCCAGTCCCTCGGCGTCCACCTCGGCCGGGAAGAGCGGGTTGGCGAGGACCGCCTTCGGCCGGGAGCCGTAGATCACCCCGCCGTCGCACTCGGTCCAGTAGAGCGGCTTGGCCCCGAGCCGGTCCCGGACCAGCAGGAGCGTCTCGGAGCGGGTGTCCCAGACCGCGAACGCGTACATCCCGACCAGGTGGTCGAACGCCTCCTCGCCCCACTCGAGGTAGGCCCGGCGGACCAGTTCGGCGTCGGCGTCGTCGGACAGCCGGCAGCCGCGCCGGGCCAGCTCCGCCCGCAGCTCGCCGCGGTTGTGGAGCTCGCCGTCGAACGCCACCACGGCGTCCCCGGGTTCACCGCCGGCGGTGCCCGTCAGAGCGCCCCACCGCGGCTCGCCGACGCCGGTCCGCCCGCAGCGCGCCAGCGCCGCGTGCGGCGACAGCCAGGTCGCCCCGGCGTCCTGGCCGGAGCAGTCCATGGTGGCAGCCATGTCCTCGACGGTCCTGCCCTGGTCCGCCATCGGCCGGGCCCAGTCGATCCATCCCGCGATTCCGCACATGTCAGCCGACGTCCCCGTCCCGGCGGCCGTGGGCCGCGTCACCGGGCGCCAACTGGTCCAGCGACTCGGCCACCAGCGTGTTGATCGGCTCGGGCAGCCTGGCCCAGTTCGTCTCGTCGTTCAGGTCCAGCACCCGTGCGAGCTTCCAGCCGAGGTACTGGCCGAGCGAGGCGAGGGGCGGCAGCGTCTCGACCGCCCGCACGGTCACCGTCATGTCCCCGAACAGCGGCCTCAGCCGCTCGGCGACGTACTCGCACCAGGCGGTGTCCGGCATGCCGTCCGTCGCCACCAGCAGCACCACGGAGCGATCGCGCACCACCATCATGTAGTTGAAGACGGTGTGCCGCGGGAGCGGGGTCGACCAGAGGGCGGCTTCCAGGTCGTTCTGCCGGATTCCGTTGCCGGAGAGCGTCACGACGTCCTGCTGCCGGCCGAGGGTCCGCAGCACCGGTGTCCGGACGCCGCACGGGCAGTCCGTGCCGACGATCTCGACCTGGTCGCCGGTCCGGTAGCGAAGCAGCGGCCGCGACGGTATGTCCAGGGTGGTGACCACGAGTTCGCCCTGGTCGGCCGAGCCGTCGATCGGCCGGACACCGGTGCCGTCGGTGAGTTCGAGGATGTAGCTGTGCGTCTGCAGGTGCAGGTTGCGCTGCCCGCAGGTCACCGCGGTGGTCCCGGTCTCGGAGGAGCCGTACGAGCAGACGTAGGCGGTGGCGCCGGTCAGCCGCTCGAGATGGCGGATGAAGCTCGGCCCGGTCTGCTCGGCCATCAGCAGAAGCCGGTCGAACCTCGGCGCGGGCAGCCCGTTGCGGTGGGCGAACTGGACCATCTCAAGGAGGCGGGACGGCGGGCCGACGAAGACGTTGGCGCCCAGCTCGGCGATCAGCCGCAGCACCCGGTGGTAGTTGCCGGTGATGTTGTCCACCCAGGGGCGGAAGGACATCACGCCGAGGTACTCCAGCACCTTCTCGAACTGGTAGGCGGCCGGCGCGAACGGCGCGTTGATCAGAACCAGCGCGACGTCGTCCGGTTCCAGGATCTGCGCCCAGAGGGTGCCGATGTTGATCGTGTTGACCACCAGGTCGTCGATCGCCTTCGGCGCGGCCACGGGATCGCCGGTCGTGCCGGACGACTCGTAGTAGTGCAGGAACTCGGTGAGCGGCCGGGTGAACGCGGCGCCACCGGACGTGGCCAGTTCGCCCTTCCCCAGCAGCGGCAGCGCCGGGAAGACGTCGCGCAGAAGGGCGGACGGGTCGGCACCGACGGCGGCCCGGAGGGGCTCGTCGAGACGGTCCCGGTAGAGCGGGCTGGCGGCGGCCGCCGCCAGGGCGGTCACCAGTTTCCCGGCGTGCACCGCGGCGAGATCGGCCTCACCGCGATGGTTGCGGTCCACCAGGGCCGTGTGCTCGTCGGCGAGTCGGCCGACTTCCGCCCTCTGGGCACCGTCACGCAGCAACAGCATCTGCCAGCCTCCGTCCAGCGATGAAGTCGGCGTCAGTGAGACCTGCGGCGCGCCGCAGCGCCCCGCTCTCGATGAGCCCGATCACCGCACTGATGTCGTGGTCGAGTCGGCGGTCGCGGTGCACGAACGGGGAGTGTTCGCGGATCAGCGCGTGCACCGACCGGATCGCGGGGGACGAGAGCTCGGTCCCGCGCAGCTCGATCGCCTGGGCGAGCGCGATCAGATGGATGGCGGCCACCTCGCGGACCAGGCCGTTGATCGTCCGGGCATCGCGGGCCGCGATCGTGCCCATGCTGACCTTGTCCTGGTTGTGCGCCTCGGTGGACCGGGAGAACACCGAGGCCGGGTTGGCCTGCTTGAGAGCCTCCGCGGTGATCGCCGACGCGGCGATCTGCATGCCCTTGAATCCGTGGTGCAGCCCGGCCTCGGGGTCGTCGGGATCGCGGGCGACGATCAGGTTGGGCGGCAGCTCGTTGTTGAACTTCTCGTCCACCACCAGCGCCAGCTGGCGGTCGAGCAGGTCGGCGAGGCCGGCGACCGTCACCTTGAGGCCGTCCATCGCGTGGCCCACATGGCCCGCGTAGAAGTTCCCGCCCAGATGGAGGCCGCCGTCCTCGGCGTCGAAGAGCGGGTTGTCGCTGGAGGAGTTGACCTCCACGCGGAGCCACCGCTCGACCCACTCGAGCGTGTCGTGGACGATGCCGATGATCTGCGGGGCGCAGCGCACCGAGTACTTCTCCTGGACCGGCTCGTTGAGCTGCACGAATCCGCGCCCGGCCAGCATCTCCCGGCGCAGCAGGATCTCCTCGAAGGAGGTGGCCAGCTTCGAGCCCTCCAGCAGCGCGCGGACGGCTCGGGCGCTGTCCACCTGACCCGGGTGGGGCTTGTTCTCGTGTACGAAGGAGTGCATCGCGGAGGCGTTGCCGCGCAGGGCCTCCAGCGTCATGGCCGTGGCCAGCTCGGCGACGACGGCGAGCTCCCGTGCGTCCCACGCGGCGAGCACCGCGTAGGCGGCGGTGAAGCTGGTGCCGTTGATGAGGGCGATCCCCTCCTTCGGCTCCAGCTCGACCGGCGAGAGGCCCTCGTCGGCCAGGGCGTCCAGTACGGGCCGGACGGTCCGCCGGTGAAGCACCTCGCCCTCGCCGATCAGCGTGGCGGCGAGATAGCAGAGCGGGACCAGATCGCCGCTGGCGCCGAGCGACCCGCGCTCGGGGATCAGCGGGAGGACGTCCCGGCCCAGGAGATCGAGCAGCCGGTCCACGACCTCGGGACGGATCGCGGAGGGGCCGCGCGACAGGGCGTTCGCGCGGATCAGCATGGTCGCGCGTGCCACCTCGGGGGCAGCGGCGGGGCCGGTCCCGTTGAGGTGGTAGAGCACCAGGTTGCGCTGGAGCTCGTGCGCCTTCCGCGGGGAGATCTGCCGGCTGCAGCTGTCGCCGAAGCCGGTCGTGACACCGTAGATCGGGATCTCCTGCTCCAGCAGGGCGTACTTCAGGTCGACGGTGTCCCGCATCCGGGTCCTGGCCCCCTCGCTGAGGGAAGCCGGCACCGCCGAGGCGGCACTGCGGGCGGCCCACGCCACCTCGCCGGGCGACAGGGATCGGCCGTCGAGCACGAGGCCCTGCGGCGGGGGTGTAGCGACTGGGCCCGGCACCTGGTTCCCTTTCCTCCGGGACTGAGGACAGGCCCTCAGCCTTCCTCGGATCGGCGCCGCCCGGCTTCGGCCCTACGGCCGGTCTGGAACCCGTCCTTTGGACGGGCGTGTCCGGCGGAGCGGCCCGACTACGATCCGTCTGCTGTCGCACGGGAACACCCGACGCATCGAGGGGATGAGGCATGACCGCAGCAGCGGCGTCGACGGACCAGACCCTGTTGACCCTCCGTCAGATCTGGGAAGAGGTCCTCGGGGTGCCCGTCGCCGATCCCGAGCAGAACTTCTTCGAACTCGGCGGTGACTCCATGCTGGCCCTGATCGTCGCCAGCCGGGCCGGGAAGGCCGGTCTGGAGATGCCGCCCTCGGGCGTCCTCCGGCAGCCGACGCTGCGCGGACTGGCCGAGGCAGTCCTCGACCCGACCCGCTTCGAGGACTGGTAGACCGCCTCATGCCGCACGCCGCACACCTCCTCCACCATGCCGTCGACGGCCCCGAGGACGCACCGCTGCTCGTCCTCGGACCCTCGCTGGGCACCTCGACCGCGGTGTGGGAGCCCCATCTCGACCGGCTGAGCGGTGAGTTCCGCACTCTGCGCTTCGACCTGCCCGGACACGGGGGGTCGTCCGCCGCCGCGGTTCCGGATCCCCGCGTCGGCCGCACCACGATGGCCGATCTGGCCCGGCTCGTCCTCGACCTCGCGGAACTCCACGGGCATCGCGCGTTCCACTACGCGGGCATCTCCATCGGAGGAGCGATCGGCGCCCAGCTGGCCGTCCACCACCCGGAGCGGGTCAACTCTCTCGCGCTGGTCAGCAGTGCCGCGTACTTCGGCGGTTTCGAGCGCTGGCACGAGCGGTCCGTTCTGGTGCGCCGCGAGGGCACCGCCCCACTGCTCGACGCCGCCCCTGGGCGCTGGTTCGGCGATCCGGCCACCGCGAGGACACCCCATGGCGCCTCCTTGCTCCAGACCCTGGTCCACGCCGATCCGGTGGGCTACTCCGCCTGTTGCGACGCCCTCGCCACCTTCGACCTGCGGGCCGAGCTCGGGCGTGTGACGGCCCCGACGCTGGTCGTCGCCGGCTCCCGCGACACGGCCACTCCGGCCGGCGCGGCCGCCGAACTGGCCGGCGGCATTCCCACGGCCTCCCTCGTCACGATCGACTCGGGTCATCTGCCCTCCGCCGACGAGGCGCCCGCCCTCACCAGCCGCCTGTACGAACACCTGACTACGGTGAAGGGCGCTGACGGAGTCTAAGATCTCCAGGGCACTCTCGACCGAGACGCACGACGCCCCATGCCCCGCACCTCACGCCATGCGGGTGTCGGCCCGGGACGGACGCCCTCCGAAATCTTCCACGCGGCGCGTTCATCCTGACCCGGCGATCGCGTCCGCTGCGCGATCGAGAGGAAAGATCATGACCGACAGCCGTTCGCTGAACGTGGCGGTGCTCGGCCCCGGAGGTGTCGGCGGGCTGCTCGCCGCGCTGCTGGTGCGCGCCGGACACCGGGTGACCTGTCTGGCCGGCGACGACACCGTCCGGGCGCTCCGTGCCGACGGGATCAGGGTGACCAGCGGTCAGTTCGGCGACTTCGCCGTGGAGGTCGCCGCGGACACCGAGCTGCGGGAGCCCGTCGACCTCTGCGTGGTGGCCGTCAAGCAGACCGCGCTCCGTCCGGCGCTCGACCGGGTGGATCCCGATGTGCTCGGCGACGGCCTCGTGGTGCCACTGCTCAACGGCGTCGAGCACCCGGCCGAGCTGCGCCGGCGCTACCGCCCGGAGCTCGTGGTGCCGGGGGTGATCCGGGTCGAATCCACCCGGCAGGCCCCCGGCCGGATCGCGCACGGCAGCCCGTTCACCGAGATCGATCTGGCGAGTGCCACCGCGGATCCCGGCCGGCTCAAGGAGCTGGCCGGCGTGCTCGCGGACGCCGGCGTGACCGCCCGGGTGCGCGAGGACGAATCCGCCGCGCTGTGGGGGAAGCTGGCCTTCCTGGCTCCCTTCGCCCTGCTCACGACGCGCCACGGGCTCCCGATCGGTCCGATCCGAACCGAGCATCGCGATGAACTGCTCGCGCTGGTCGAGGAGTTGGCCTCGGTCAGCCGCGCCTGTGGAGCGCCGGGCGACACCGCTGCCTCGATACGGCTGTACGACGCCTTCCCCGCCGGGGCGAAGTCGTCGATGCAACGCGACGCGGAGGCCGGACGGCCGCTGGAGCTGGACGCGATCGGCCGGGCGGTCGTACGTGCCGCCGAGCGGCACGCGGTGGCGGTGCCGCTCGTGTCCGCCCTGCTGGCCGAGCTCGACCGCCGCGGCCACTGACCGGGCGATACGTCGTCCGGCGAACGGGCCGGTGCCGCCGAGGGGTTCCCCGGCGGCACCGGTCTGCGGGAGGGGCCGTCACCGGCCCCGGGATCCGCTTTCCGCTCCGCGCAGCCCTTCGGCCCAGACATCCTCCGGACCCACCTCCGCGACCCGGTACTTGCCCAGCGCACTGATCAGCAGACGCATCTCCAGCGCCAGACAGTCGACCAGGTTGGCCAGGCCCTCCTTCGGGTCCTCGTCCGCGGCCACCAGGGCGGCCCGGCCGAGGCCCACCGCGGAGGCGCCGAGCGCCAGGCACTTGACGGCGCGGGCGCCCTCCCAGATCCGCCCGGTGACCAGCAGGCAGTTGTCCTGCGGGTCCAGGCGGTCCAGGCACTCGGCGAGGGGCAGGCCGACGTGCTGGAGGAACGCGCTCGGGGCCCAGCCGCTGCCGCCCTCCGCGCCGTCGACGGTGACCGAGTCCGCGCCGGCCGCCCAGGCGACGGCCGCCGCGAGGTGCACGTCGCGCGAGGGCGGCAGCTTCACCCACACCCGGCAGCGCGGGTAGTTGTTGCGCATCAGCCGGATCTGCTGGCGCAGGATCTCCTCGGTGAAGGTCCCCGGGCTGCTGCAGCGCAGCACGCCGTCCTCGGCGGGATCGAGGATGTCCATGACGTCGTAATGGGCCGCGAGTTCGGCCGCCCGCTCGCGCGGGACCAGCGTCATGCCGCCCACCCCGGGCTTCGCGCCCTGGCCCACCTTCAGCTCGAAGGCCAGCCGGCCGCTCTCCAGCAGGGGCTGGGCCGAGGGATCGCTGTACACCAGGTTCCAGACCTCGGCGTCGGCGTCCTCGGTGCTCTGCTGGATCACCACGCCACCCAGTCCCTCGGGTGCCGCCGCGGTGTACTCGGTGATGCGGCGGAGCAGCGAGCTCTCCCTCTCCTCGGCCAGCCGGCCGTAGCCGGAGACCGGGACGATGTTCTCGCCGATCACCATCGGGATGCCCAGGCTCCCGGCCTGCCGGGCGACGGCCTCGCCGAGGTCGCCGCTGGCCACCCGGGTGGAGCCGAACGCCGAGACGTAGACCGGCACAGGGGCGCGGAAGCCGCCGACGACGCTGGTCAGATCCACATCGCCGGCGACGGGTTCGCGGCCGAGGTCGATCAGCTTCTCCAGCCTGCGCGGGACGAAGACGGGCGGCACCAGCCGGGCCCGGTCGATCGCGTCCACCGGCTGGGGAGCGGGCTCGGCGTGCTCGCCGTAGAGGGTGGTTCCGTAGCGGTCGCTCTCCGGGAAGGCGGCGGCCGCGCCGCGCCGGGCGCGGGCCCGTACCTGCTGCTCCGGGAATCCGGGGGACGTCAGGCCGGTCACGGGCGGGGCTCCCCCGGCAGCTTCGGGTACGCCGTCGCCTGCCAGACCGCGTCCAGCCCGCCCAGGAAGCGGGTGAACCGCTCGACGCCCAGGCCGAATCCGGCGCTGGACGGGATGCCCTCGCGCGCCAGCGTGAGGTACCACTCGTACTTCGCCGGGTTCTCGCCCGTCTCGCGGATCCGCATCATCAGGTTGCGGTAGTCCGACTCGCGCTCGCTCCCGCTCATCATCTCGCCGAAGCCGCCCGGGAAGATGAGGTCGAAGTTGCGCAGGACGCCCGGCGTCTCGGTGCTCTCCTTGTCGTAGAAGCCGCGCGAGCCCTTCGGGTAGTCGGTGATGAAGAACGGGTGCTCGGACGCCGAGGAGATGATCTCCTCGCCCTCCCACTCGATCTCCGTGTTCTCCTCCTGGGCGTATCCACGCCCGCGCAGTTCGGCCACGGCCTCGGAGTGCGTCTTGCGGCCGTACGGGGCGTCGAGCACCCGCTTGAGCCCGTCCAGGTCGCGGCCGAGGATCTCCAGCTCCCGCTGGGCGGTGCGCAGCACGTGCTCGACGCAGTGCCGGGTCAGCTGCTCCGCGACCCGGAGGGCGTCCTCGCGCGAGCCGTCGGCGATCTCGACGTCCAGCTGGTGGAACTCCACCAGGTGGCGATGGGTCACCGTGGTCTCGAGCGGTTCGAGCCGGACGTTCGGGGCGACGTGGAAGATCTTGGGGAAGCTGAGCAGCGAGGCCTGCTTGTAGAGGATGCCACTCGTCATCAGCTTGTAGCGGTGGCCGTAGTAGTCGATGTCGACCTGCTTGGCGCCGCGGGCGCCCGGGTCGGTGACCGGGCCGATCGTGGGCGGCAGCAGCTCGGTGAAGCCCTCCTCGGTGAGGAACTCCCGCGCCCCCGCAAGGAACCGGTTCTGCACGAGCAGGGCGGCGCGGGTTCGCTCCGAGGTCAGGTGGTCGCGTGGCGTCGGGAGCACGGCCCCCGTGTTCTCAGCGGACAATCTCTCGTTCCGTTCGGGCGGCTGATGCGAGACGGGTGCCATAAGGATGTGGCACTCCGGGGGGGCTGCGCCCGGAGCGGTCAGTTCCGGGCGATTCGTCGTGTCTCGTAATCCCGTGGCGGCCACACGGGAAATGTGGCCGAGATCACGAGAGAGAGCCGAAAGTCTTGCGACTTGCCGCCTCATCACTCCCCGCAAGGCAGTGCAGCCCGAAATTGATCTTGACTCATGTGAAGCTTCCGTGTCAAGATCCCGAAGACGTGGAGTGACGGCCGGGGGATTCGTATGTCCGGAATTCCACCACCCCGATCCGACAAGTCGCGAATTCCCTTGGAATGTCGCGGCACGTCGCCGAGGAACTTATCCGCACTCGGTCAGAGTGCGCCGGGCCGCCCTTCCGCAACATCAAGACAGCACAGGCGCACCCACGACCGGAGGTTGATCCATGGGCTTGAGCGATCCGTCCATCCAGGCCGAGACCCACACCAACGAGCTGCGGTTCCACTGGTGTTCACCGCTCGACAGTGGACAGCAGAAGGCCACCGAGGCGTATCAGGTGGGCCGGCTCGACTTCGACGGCATCGTCGAGTTCGCCAAGGAGGCCGACCGGCTCGGCGTCGACTCGTTGCTGATGGGAATCAGCTACCACATGCCGGATCCGCTGCCGATGATCGGCGCCCTGGTCCGGGAGACCGAGCGGGTCAAATTCATTCTCGCCTATCGGCCCGGCCTGGTGTCTCCGACGCTTTTCGCGCAGATCGTCAACACGGTCTCCTGGATGTCCAACGGCCGAATCTCCATCAACCTGGTCGCCGGAATCTCTCCGGCTGAGCAGGCGTATTACGGGGACTTCCTCGCGCACGACGCCCGCTACGCCCGGTCCAACGAATTCCTCGACATTCTGCACCGGCTGTGGCGCGGCGAGACCCCGCTTTCCCACGACGGCGAGCACTACCGCATCGAGGAGGCCCGGCTCGGACTCGGCTATCTGGGCGGCGGAAGGCCCGAGATCTACATCAGCGGCGCCTCCGGCCCGGCCCAGCAGACCGCGCTCGAGCACGGCGACTGCTGGCTGCGCTACGGCGACACGCCGGAGGGCATCGCGGACGCCGCCGCACCGGTCCTGGCCAAGGGCGGCCGGGTCGGCATCCGTATGCACGTCCTGGCCCGCGAGACCCGGGCCGAGGCGCTCGCCGACCTCGCGGAGATGATGCGCGACCCCGACGAGAATCACCGTGAATGGGTCACCAAGTTCGTCGCGGCGTCGGACTCCGAGGCCGTGAAGAACTCCTTCCGACTGGCCGAACAGGCCGACGGGGATTGGCTCTCGCCGGTTCTCTACTCCGGCGCGGTGGCCTATCGCGGTGGTCCGGCGCTGTGCGTGGTGGGAAGTTACCAGGAGGTAGCCGCATACCTGTACGCATACAAGGCCTCGGGCGTCAGCGAATTCATCTTCTCCGGCTGGCCGACCGGGGACGAGATGCGCACCTTCTACACGCATGTGCTCCCGCTCATCCGCGAACACGAGCGGAACGAGCGAACGGCGTGACCGCACAACCGCAAAGGTTCCACCGGAGTCTCTTCGCGTCCGGCGTCCTGCTGGGGCTGATCGCGGAACAGGTGGTCCTGTTCGCCGTCCCGCTGCTGATCTTCCACGACACCCAGAAGGTGTCGAGCCTGGGGTTCGCGTTCGCCCTCGAGTGGCTTCCCGGCCTGATCGCCTATCCCTTCGCGGGACTTGTGGCCGACCGGGACGGCGGGTCCCGGCTGTTCTCCAGGGTGACCACGATCCGGGCCGCCGTGCTGGTCTGCGTGGCCGTCATCTGCCTGACCACGCCTTCGTGGACGACCGGCGCCCTGATGACCGGCGGGGCCGTCCTGTCGGTCTTCGTGGCGCCGACCCGGATGTCCGTGGAGAAGATGGTTCCGCAACTGGCCAAGGGGGACAAGGTCGCCAGCACCCAGTCCCTCGTCCAGAACATGGAGCTGCTGGCGATGGCGCTCGGCCCCGCTCTCGCCATCGTGGCCGCCGCCGCCCTGGGGAAGGTGTGGCTGCTGCTCGTCGCCGCCGGAGCCTTCGCCCTCGCCGCGGTGAGCTGGCTCCCGCTGCCCCGCGGCCTGCGCTCCCCGGGCGCGGGCGGCGTGGGCACGGCGGGGCAGATCTTCGCCGAACTCGGCCTCGGCTGGCGGCTGCTGGTCGGGAACCGGCCCGTTCTCCTGCTGGGCATCCTCAACTTCGCCATCAACCTGGTGCTGGCGAGCATGCTGAGTGCCAACGCGGCACTGGTCACCGGCGTGTTCGGCGCCCCCGACTCGGCCTTCGGCTGGCTGAACACGTTCGTCGGCGTCACCGGCCTGCTCAACCTGCTGGTGATTCCGCTCCTGCTCCGGCGGGTCAGTGTCGGAGCGCTCGGGGTCATCGGCTTCACCCTGCTGTCCGGCGCGCTGCTGGTGGCCGGGTTCGCCCCGTCCTTCCTCGTCTACGGCGCCGCCTTCGTGGTCGTGCTCCTGGGCGACGCCTACTACAACGTGTTCAACCGCACCCAGCGGCTGAAGGTCATCCCCGAGGAACACCTGGGGAAGATCATGGGCCCCTTCTACCTCCTCAACCTCCTTTCCTTCCCCATCGCCGGTCTGCTCGTCGCCAGCGTCGGAACCGCCGTCGGCCCGCAGCAGCTGGTCGTCGCACTCGCCGTGCTGCTGTGCGTCTTCGGTGCCGTCTTCCTGCCGTTGACGATCCGCAGCTTCCGCCGGGCGCTGGCCGCCCGCAACGACGATGTCGCCCTAGGAGCGTCAGCGTGAGTAGTACATCCTTCCGGTGCCTTCTGAGCACCGTCGAGTCGGACTCCCACATCTGGAACCTCGTCTACCTCCAGAAGCTCCTGGAGGAGAACGGCGCCGAGGTGCGCAACCTCGGCTCGTGCACGCCGGTCGACGAGGTCGTCCAGGCAGTCACCGAGGACCGGCCGGACCTGCTGGTCGTCTCCAGCGTCAACGGCCACGGCCTGCACGGCGCCCGGGTGCTGCTCTCCGCCCTGCGGGAGCGGCGCCTCGACGTCCCGAGCGTGGTCGGCGGCAAGCTGACCACCGCCGAGTCGGACAACGACCGCACCCGCCGGCTGCTGCTCGATCACGGCTACACCGACGTGTTCACGGGCGAGGAGGCCATCAACCGCTTCCTGGCCTTCCTGCGCTTCGGCAAGTCCGAGGGCTTCTCGGCCTGGCGGCCCGACGCCGCGGTCGTACCGCCGTGGGACCTCGCCGGCCTCGACACGGCGGAGGTGCGCTGATGCACATCGTGATCGTCAACCGGTGGCCCCGGTTCTCGGACGGGGTGCGGTGGGACAACGAGCTCACCCGCTACGAGGAGTTCATCGACCACGACACCCACCGGGTGAGCTACGTGGTCGACGCGCTCGGCGCCGAAGGCGTGCTCGCCGATCCGGCGAAGATCGCGCACCTGGTGCGGGTCGACGATGTCAACAACGTCGACTCGCTGCGCGCGGCCGTCGTCGAGCTGACCGAACAGGTCGGCCCGGTCGACCAGTTGATCGCCCTGTCCGAGTTCACTCTGGAGATCGCCGCCAAGGTCCGCGAGGACCTCGGCCTGCCCGGTCCCACCACCGCCGAGGTCGCGGTCTACCGGGACAAGGTGCGGATGAAGGAGATCCTCGCCGAGGCCGGCGTCCGGGTGCCGCGATTCGCCGCCTGCACCGACGTCGAGCACGGCCTCGCCTTCGCCCGCGCCTGCGGCTACCCGGTGATCCTCAAGCCGGTGGACGGCGCCGCGAGCATCGGCGTGCACCGGGTCGAGGACGAGCCGGCGCTGGCCGCGCTGCTGGCCGGGATCGACCTGACGCGCTACGAGATCGAGGAGTTCGTCACCGGCACGATCCACCACGTGGACGGCTTCGCCGACGCGCGATCGGAGGTCGGGTTCCAGGTCGTGTCGCGGTATGTGAACGACTGCCTGTCCTTCGGCGCCGGCGACCCGCTGGGGTCGGTCGTCGTGCAGCGTTCCAGCCTGCGGGACCGGATCGAGGAGTTCACCCGTGACTGCGTGCGCACCCTCGGCCTTCGGAACACACCGTTCCACCTGGAGCTGTTCGTCACCCCGGGGGACGAGATCGTCTTCCTGGAGATCGGCGGCCGGGTAGGCGGCAGCGAGGTCCCCCACCTGCTCAACCGGATGTTCGGAGTCAACCTCTTCGAGCTGTGGCTGCGGGCACTGTGCGGCGAGTCGGTCGCTCTGCCGCCCCGGTCGGGCGACCCCTCGGGCGGCTGGCTCGTCGTGCCCAAGCCGGCCGACCTGCCGGCGGTGGTCAGGAAGGCGTCGTCCATGCGCGGCCCGGTCCCGACCGTCTGGCGCGAACTGCTGCCCGCCGTGGGCGAGGTACTGGAGCCCGGCGGCGCGTACGACGCCCTGCACGCCGGCCGCTTCATCCTGCTGCACGACGACGAGGGCCAGGTGGAGGCCGACATCCACCGCATCATCGAGAACTTCGAATTCGAGGCGACTGCACTGTGAACGACCAGCCGACCCGTGGCGCGCGTCTCGGCGACCGCGAGCGCTACGACCAGTTGACCGCCTTCTTCAACGACATCGAGCTGACCGGCATGGCGGCTGTCGGCGACCGTCTGGTCGAGGCCCTGGGAGGCCCCGACCAGCTGCCGGACCGCAAGGTGATGGTCGCCTACGGCGGCGGCAAGGACAGCACCTACGTGGTCGCCTTCGTCCGCGCCGTCCAGCTCCACCTCCAGCTCGCCCACGGCCGCACCTTCGTCATGCGCGTCGCCAACATGCGGCACGCCGGCGTCCCGCTCGCCGTGATGGAGAACATCCACCGGGTGTACGAGGCCCTCGGGCTGCTCGACGACGAGCGGGCCGAACTGCTCACCGTCGACCACACCGTGATCCGCCCGTTCCGCGTCGATCTCCCCCTGCCGGAGCGCCTGGTCGAGCTCAACCGGGTGGACGTGCTGATGAACGGCCACCGGTCCGCCGGGGACGGCCGGCCGACCTTCTGCAACAGCTGCAACCTGGCGGTCGCGGACTTCTACGGCCGCGCGGCCTGGTGGCAGGGCGGCGTCGATGTGATCATGACCGGGGACTCCCGCCGCGAACAGGCGCTCTACTCCGCCTGGATCCTGCGGCTGGCCAAGGCGAGCGGCATCGATGTGGACGAGTGCCGCCGGATGGGCTTCCAGGGCCTGTTGACCGCCCTGCGCGGCATCGGCGACGCGTACTTCCGCGAGCTCTTCGGCGACGACGTCGAGGCCGAGGAGCTGGAGGCGCGCGCCGTCTCCACCGGGGACCGCTCGATGCAGCCCGAGTTCGTCTCCATCTACGACCTGGTCAGCTACCGCGTCCACGACCACTGGGACCTCATCGTCGACTTCCTCGGCTTCCGGTTCGACGACCTCGCCTTCAGCTTCACCGAGTCGGACTGCGCCAACCCGACCCTGATGGCCCACCTGCGCGGCCTGCGCGCCCAGCACGTGGAGTCGCGCGACTACGAGGCGGGCATCGTCGAGTACCTGCAGCTGGCCGAGCAGATGATGCGCAAGAAGGAGATGCCGGAGGACCTCATCCGGCTCGCGCTCAGCCGCTACGACTCGCCGGCGAAGATCGCCGAGAGGCGAGAGCTGTCCACCGTCTACGCGCGCGACGTGTTCGGCCTGTCCGAGGCCGCGCTCACCGCGATGGTCTTCTCGCCGTTCACGGACGAGGGCGCGCGCCTCGAGGCGTTCGTCGCGGCCTGCCACCCGGAGATGGCCGGCCGGACCGCGGAACTGCGCGCGGCACTGCGCGGCGAGCCCGGCGCGGAGGACGCGGCCGAGTGGCTGGAGCAGGTCACCGCGCTGTCCCTGACGCACCTGCGCACGCTGTACCGCAGCGCGCTGGTGGACTTCGGCGCGCAGGCGACGATGATGTCCCGCGTGCGTGCCGGCGACCCGCACAAGGCCCAGGTGAAGACGGTCGATCCGGCCACCGGCATGCCCGTTCTCGAGCTGATATCAGGTCGGTGACGTGGCCGGACACTTCGACCGGCTGATCGCCGCCGGCCGCGACCGGGGCGAGGTGGTGGTCCAGCCGCGGATGGGCTTCGGAAAGCTGGAGGTGATGCGGGACGGCCTGTTCCAGGTCGCCTCGCTGGGACTTCCGGTCGTCGGCACGCTGACGCTCGACAGCTACACCCGCGTCGGCGACTACACCACGCCCCTGGAGCGGCTGGCCGCCGGTGAGGAGCTGAACGGGTACCCGTTGGTCTCCCACCCGGCCGACGCCACCCGGGCCCTGCTCGCCGGGCTCCACGGCCCCCAGTTCCCGGTCCAGGTCCGGCACGGCACCGCTCTGCCGCTGCGGGTCTTCCAGAAGCTGGTCGAGGTCGGCCTCGACGCCACCGAGGGCGGCCCGGTCTCCTACTGCCTGCCGTACAGCCGACTGCCGCTCGCCCAGGCCGTCGCGGCCTGGGCGGAGAGCTGTCGGTACCTCGCCGGCGAGACCGAGCACGGCCACATCGAGAGCTTCGGCGGATGCCTGCTCGGCCAGCTCTGCCCGCCCTCGCTGCTGGTGGCCATCGCCGTGCTGGAGGGCTGCTTCTTCAAGCAGCACGGGCTGCGCCACATGTCGCTGAGCTACGCCCAGGGGGTGCTCGCCGAGCAGGACCGCGGCGCGCTCAGGGCGCTGCGGACGCTCGCCGGCGAGCATCTCTCCGATGTGAACTGGCATGTCGTGCTCTACACGTACATGGGTCTGTTCCCGAAGACGCCGGACGGCGCCGCCGCCCTGATCCGCGACAGCGCCCGGCTCGCCCGCGACACCGGGTGCGAGCGGATGATCGTCAAGACGGTCTCCGAGGCGTGGCAGATCCCGACCATCGCCGAGAACCTGGCGGCGCTGCGGCTGTCCGCCGAGGCCTCCCGCGGGACGCCCGCCCCGTCGACCCCTCTGGTGGACGCGTTCCACGACGAGGTGCTGGCGGAGGCGAGGCTGATCGTGGACACCGTGCTCGGCCTCGCCCCGGACGTCGGTACCGCGCTGACGATGGCCTTCGAACGCGGAGTCCTGGACATCCCGTTCGGACTGCACCCGGACAACGTCGGCGCGGCGACCTGTGTGATCGACAGCCGCGGCGCACTGGCCTGGGGCTCCCCCGGGAAGATCCCGCTGCCCGGCGGGTTCGCCGGCGCCCGAGTGGAGGAGTTCGCCTCCGACCGCCTCCACGCCATGCTCAACCACGTCGCGAACCACTACGACAACGGCGCGGGGCCGACCGGCACCTGATGTGGCGACTCTCCATCCCCGAGCAATCAGCGAAAGAACACCCATGACCCCAGAACTGCCCGACCGGCCCGCCGTCGTGATGGTGGACGCCTTCTCCACCGGAGCCATGCTGGCGCGGCAAGCCGCCGGCCGTTACCGCCTGATCCACGTCCGCTCGCGCGCCGGAGTGCCGGCGACCTTCGCCGCGACCCTCCCCACCGAGGTGTTCGACGAGGACCTGGACTACCCGGGTGCCGAGGAAGAGGTGCGGCGGCACCTCGCCGGGACCGGTCCGGTCGCCGTCGTCCCGGCGAGCGAGTTCGGGGTGGAGGCCGCGGACGAGATCGCCGCGGCGCTCGGACTGCGGGGCAATGCCCCCGCGCTCTCGCTCGCCCGGCGGGACAAGGCCCGGATGATGGAGGCTCTGGTGGCGGCGGGCGTGCGTGCGCCCCGCCAGCTGCAGGGCACGGCCCCGGACGAGATACTCGCCTGGCGGCGGGAGCAGGGCCTCGACCGGATCGTCGTCAAGCCCCTGGACAGTGCCGGCTCGGAGGACGTCTTCACCTGCGAGACCGATCAGCAGGTGAAGAGCGCGGTCGAGGCCATCATCGGCAAGACCAACCTCATGCTGCGGGCGAACGAGGCCGTCCTCGCCCAGGAGTACCTCGACGGCGACGAGTACATCATCAACTCGGTCAGCCGGGACGGCACGCACTGGTTCACCGACGTGTGGATCAGCCGCAAGGCGATGGTCGACGACCGGCGCAAGATCTACGACTTCGAGGACCTGCTCGCACCGGACGACACGCGGCTCGACCGGATCCTGCCGTATGTCTCCGACGTCCTCGACGCGCTCGGCATCGTCAACGGCCCGGCCCACACCGAGCTGATCCTCACCGCGAGCGGCCCGGTGCTCCTTGAGACCGGTGCCCGGATCTCCGGACTCGCCAATCCGCCCGCCCTCCAGCGCTGCACCGGCACGGACCAGGTGAGCCTGACCATGGACTGTTACGCCGCCGAGGCGGAGCAGCTGACCGGCCGTCCGGAGCGCTACACCCGGCTGGAGGCCGCTCGCTGCGTGAACCTCATCGCCCGCCGAGAGGTGCCACTGCCGCAGGAGGCCGTCCGGGAGGCGCTGGAGAAGCTCCCGGCGTTCGAGAGCGTCCGCTTCCGCAAGGGCGACGGCGCCTTGATCAGCCGGACCGTCGACCTCAACTCCTCGCCGGGAGCGGTGTTCCTGGTCCACCAGGACGAGGCCGAGATCGAACGCTCCTACCAGGCACTGCGCGCGATGGAGCAGGAGCTCCTCTGACCGCGCACGCGAGCCGCGCCCGTCGCGGTACCCCACCTACGAAACGTGGTAAGTCACATGCCCGTCAGTCCCCAGCAGTTCCGCGAGATCTTCGGTACGTTCCCGACGGCGATCGCCGTCATCACGGCGGTGGACGAGGACGGTGAGCCCCGGGGGTTGACCTGCAACGCCGTCTGCGCCGTCTCCGCGTCGCCGCCGCTGCTTCTGATCGGCGTCGACAAGAAGTCCCAGACCCTCCCCGCGCTGCTCTCCTCGGGGGCCTTCGTGGTGAACTTCCTCGCCGCGTCCGGTGCCGAGACCTCGCAGGTCTTCGCGGGCAAGGGTCAGGACAAGTTCGCAGGCGTCGGCTGGGAGCCGTCCGCGGTGGCCGCCGGTGCTCCGATCCTGACCGAGGTCGCGCTGGCCGTGGCCGAGTGCCGCACCGAGCAGACGATCGAGGCCGGCGACCACTGGCTGTTCATCGGGCGGGTGGACGGCGGAACCGTCTTCCACCGTGAACCGCTGCTGTACTGCCAGGGTGCCTACAGCAGCTGGCCGCTGCCGGCCACCGTGTAGTTCCTCGCGCGTCGTCGACGGGCCCACGCGCGTGCGGGGCCCGTCGACGACGGGCGGCGAGGGGGAGACCGGATCAGCCGGCCTTGGGCGCCTCCACCCGCCCGACCAGCCCGTCGGTACGCCCGTCCAGGACAGCGCGGACCAGTTCGGCGACCCGCCGCCGGCTGCTGGCCTCCGCTTCCACGGAGAGGAAGGCCCGGTGACTGGTGACCACCACCGACGGATGCGCGAGAACCGGGTGCCAGCGCGGGTCCTGGTGCGGGTTCTCCGGCGCGAACACGTCCAGGCCCGCGCCGGCGATCCGTCCCTCCCGCAGCGCCCGGTGCAGGCCCTCCGGGTCCACCAGCCTTCCCCGAGCCGCGTTGACCAGGTACGAGCCCGGCTTCATCCGGCTCAGCGCCGCCTCGTCGAGCAGGCCGTCGGTCTCCGGGCTCAGCGGGCAGTGCAGGGTCACCAGATCGGACTGTGCGAGCAGTTCCTCCAGGCTGTCGACGGCCAGGGCGCCGTAACCCTCGGCCAGGTCGCGGCCCACATAGGGGTCGTGGACCAGCACCCGCCCGTAGAAGGCGCCCAGCCGCCGGGCGACCGCCCGGCCGATCCGGCCGAAGCCGACGATGCCGAGGGTCCGGCGGTTGGTGCGGTGCGGCACCCCGCCGGCGTAGATGTCGAAGGTCCCGCCGACCAGGGTCTGGTGCTGCGGCACCAGACGCCGCTCCAGCGCCAGAGCCAACGCCGAGGTGTGGGTGGCCACCTCGTCCACGCAGTAGTCGGGGACGTTGTAGCCGGGCAGTCCGCGCTCGGCCAGCAGGGCAGGGTTGAGGTTGTCGACGCCCACCCCCTGCCGGACCACCGCCCGCAGACCGGGGCCCGCGGCGTCGAGCAGCTCCTCGGTGACCTGGGCGCGGTACACCACGAGGACGTCGCATCCGGCCGCCCGCTCCGACATCGCGGGACCGGTGAGCTGGTAGCGCCCCTCCTGGTGCGGGCCGAAGCGCAGCTCCACGCCGGGGCCGAGGATCTCGCGCTCCACGGTGGCCAGCGCCGGGTCGAGGCACCCGCCCTCGACGAGCCAGGCCGGGTCGGTGTAGAGCACCTGGGGACGGGTCACGAAAACCTCTCCTTGTCAACGGGAACCACGGGTTCAGACCAGCAATCGACGGATGTCGGTCTCGGTGAGGACACACGGGTTGTTCCAGGCTCGCCCGGACGCGAGCGCCGAGGTCAACGGCTCCAGCCAGCCGTCGACCGGGAGGGCCAGCTCGTGCAGACCGACCGGCTGTGCCGCTGCGGCCAACAGCCGCCGCACCAGCCGCTCCACGTCGCCGCCCGAGACCTCCCGAGCGAGGCGCTGCACGGTCTCCACCCGCCCGCGCACCGCAGGGGCGCCGTCAGGATGCCGGCACTCCTCCTCGGTCAGCGCGGCGTGCCGGCCCATCAGCCAGTCCAGGTGGAGCGCCACCGCGGTGCCGTGGGACAGTCCGAGACGTGCCGTCAGCTCGTACGACAGCGCGTGTGCGGCGGTCGTCCTGGTGAGGTCGATGGCGGCGCCGGCCAGCGAGGCTCCGTGCGCGAGGTCGGCGCGCACCCTCGGATCCGCGAACGAGCCGGTGTCGGCCGCCCGGGTGAGGGCCGGCAGCAGCCGTTCCAGGGCCTCCGTGGCCAGCGCGCCGGACACCTCGGTGGCGGCCACCGACCAGTACGACTCGACGGCCTGCGCCAGCGCGTCCAGGCCGCTGGCGACGGAGTCCGCGTGGGGCAGCGAGAAGCCGAGTGCCGGATCGACCAGCACCAGATCGGCCCGGACCGGGTCCAGGTCGAGGGAGTGCTTGCGGCCCTCGGCGTACACGGTGGCGAACCGGGTCATCTCGCTTCCGGAGCCGGCGGTGGTGGGCAGCAGCACGAGCCCGGCCCGGCGCGGCTCGGTGATCGACTCCGGCCGGCGCAGGCAGTCGAGCGGGTCCGCGGGCTGGGCGCTCAGTACGGCGACCGCCTTGGCCACGTCCATACTGCTGCCGCCGCCGATGCCGACCACCGCATCGGGGCGGAACCGGGCGGCCAGAGCCACTCCCTGCCGCACCTGTCCGATGTCCGGGTTCGGACGGACCCCGTCGAAGTGCTCGACCCGGAACCGGCCGGCCCACCGCCCGACCAACGCGCCCGCGCCGGACCGCAGGTAGGACGTGCGGCCGTGCACCAGGAGGACGCGGCGGGCGCCCATCGCCTCGAGCGCGCTCCCCAGCCGGGCGGCCGCGCCCACGCCCAGGTAGGCGGCCGGATGGCCGGGCAGCGCCAGCAGTTCGGTGTCCAGGGCGCGGGCGGCCGCGCTCATACGCGGCTGTCCTCGGCCCGTGCGAGCCCGAGCCCGAACCGGGTCGTGATCTCGGTCACGGTGATCGCGTTGGACGCCCGTTCCCCCGCGGAGCCGCCCATCCGGCCGTCCACCACCAGCAGCGCCGGCCCGACGGCGTCCAGCGCCCGCCGGATCGCCGGTCGAAGCCGGTCCACCAGAGCCACCCGCTCCACATGGCGGTAGCCGGTGCCCCTGGCCACCTCGTCGAAGCGGACGGCCGACGAACCGGTCGGCTGACCGCCGGTCGACTCGTAGGCACCGTTGTCGAAGACGATGTGGACCAGGTTCCCGGGCGCGTGGTGGCCGACCGTGGCCAGCGTGCCCAGATGCATCAGCGCCGCGCCGTCGCCGTCGAGCACCACGAAGCGCTCCTTCGGCCGGCTCAGGGCGGTCCCGAGCGCGATGCCCGACACGTGGCCCATCGACCCCTGCATGTAGAAGTTGCGTGCCCGGTCGCCACGGTTGTAGAGGGCACGGGACAGGTAACCGGTGGTCGACAGCACATGCTCGTCGTGGAGTTCGGCGAGCACGGCGTCGACCAGGTCGTCGCGGTCGGGCCTGGCACGGTCGGGCACGGCCTCGGCCACGGCCGGCCCGGGAACGTCCGCCAGGGCACCCTTGCCGACCAGGACGAAGGCCGGGCTGCCCGATCCCAGCACCTGGAGCGCCTTGTCGAGGACCGTCTCGAACCCGGGCCCGTCGGAGCGCAGCGTCCAGTGCGGCACGTCGAGCGAGTCGAGCCACTCGGGCACGACCTGGCCCATCCAGTGGTGCTGGGGCTCCCCGGGGTCCGCCACGGGCCACCCGCGCATGCTCACCAGCACCAGCACCGGGATCCGGTACGGGAGTACCAGCGAGGTCAGCGGGTTGACCAGGTTGCCGAAGCCCGAGTTCTGGGCCAGGACGACGCTGGGCTCGCCGGCCAGCCGGGCCCCGGCCGCCACGGCCAGCGCGGCCCCTTCGTTCACCGCGGGCACGTAACGGATGCCCGGGTGCTCCTGAAGGAGCCGGATCGGTCCCGCGAAGTACGAGCAGGGCACCCCGGAGACCAGGCTCACACCGGCCCGCTCCAGCGCGGCCACGAAGGCCGGGGCCGCGGTCACGGCTTCGTGTGGTAGCTCGACGGCATGCCCTGGAGCGCGAACACCTCGGACATGGGGGCGATGCGCCCGTCGACGGAGTGGGCGGTGCCGGCCGCGTTCAGCTCCCGCAGCGTCTCCCCCACCGCCCGGACGGCCGCGCGCAGCCCCTGGTTGGCGTAGATCACCAAACGGAACCCGGCCTGGTACAGCTCCTGCTCGCTCACCGTGCCGTAGGTGGTCGGGACGGCCACCAGCGGGACGTCCAGGTCCCAGCGCGCGGCGAACTCCAGCACCTCGTCGGGACGCCGGCTCTTGCTGTGCACGAGCACCGCGTCGGCGCCCGCCGCGGCATAGGTCCGGCCGCGGTCCAGGGCCTCCTCCATGTCCCGTCCGGCGATCAGTGCCTCGGTGCGGGCGACGAGCACCATGTCGCCGCCGGCCAGCGCCTCCCGGCCCGCCTTGATCTTCAGGGCGAACTCCTCGGCCGGGAGCAGGTCCTGATCGGTGTCGGCGAAGCTGTTGATCTTCGGGAAGAGCTTGTCCTCGACGCACATGGCGGCGATGCCGATCCGCGCGTAGCGCTGCACGGCGTACGCCATGTTCATCGGACCGCCGAAGCCGGTGTCGCAGTCGGCGATCACCGGGATGTCGGTGACCGCGTCCATCGCGGCGGCCGCGTCGAGATACTGCGTCATCGTCACCAGGCTGGCGTCGGGCAGACCGTGGCTGGCGGAGATCTCGAAGCTCGACGCCCACACCGCGTCGAAGCCGGCCTGCTGCACCAGCTTCGCCGTGAGCCCGTCGTGGGACCCCACCGCCCGCACCGGTGACGGTCCCGCCAGCAGCTGCCGCAGTCGCCCGGCCTTGGTCGTCGGCAGCCCGGTCTTGGCACGCTCCGACATCAGTTCCCTTCCTTGCTGTACCAGAGCCGGTCCTCGGCCACGTACCTGTCGATGCCTCCGGGTGCCATGGTGCCGAGCGCGTGGCGGATCTCCGGGGTCACCGCCCCGGCGATCCGGAGCAACAGCACTCGGGGCCGGCCTCCCTCGGCCGCCGCGAAGACGATCGGGACCCCCGGTCGCACGTACGCCGAGTCCCCCGGTCGGAGCGTCTCGTCGAAGCGCTCTCCCCTGAACTCCCAACGGAGCAGGACCGGATCGTCGCCGAGCACGAACAGGTACTGATGCTGGTACGTGCTCAGCGGCGCGGCCCGCTGCACGTCGCCCAGCAGGACGTCGACCTGGAGCGCCGACGTGTGGGGGTGCAGGGGATCGCCGGCGAGCCCGGTGATCCGGTAGGCCGCCGCGCCCTCGCCCGGCACCTCCCAGCTCCGCGCCGACTCGGCGTGCTGGACGGACACCCCGTCGGCCGTCCCGGTGCGCGGCGGCATGAGGTCGCGCACCGAGGTGCCCAGGCCGTCCGCCAGCAGGACCAGCTCGGCCGCGTCCGGGGCGGCCGAACCGGCCACCAGCTCCTCGGTGCGCCGCCGCGACAGGCCGGTGCGGGCCGCGAGTTCGGCGGCGGGCATCGCCCGGGCGGCCAGGAACGAGCTGATGAGGGCGGCCGTGTCCCGGGCCTCCCCGGCCACCGGGACCGCCAGTTCGTGGGCGGTCTGCCGCCCCAGGACGGCCAGTTCCCGCTGCGCGTCCCCGAGCAGGGCACCGCCGTAGGTGAGCGCGAGGATGTAGGCGGGTTCGGCGTCGCTCCGGGCCGCGAAGGAGTGCGGCCCGAAGGGCAGGGCCCAGACGGAGTCGCCGGTGTTCATGGGGACGCAGTGGGAGGCCCCGTTCCACCGGTAGTAGTAGTTCACCGGGCCGACGAAGTACGTGAACTGGTAGAGCAGATGGCCACGGTTCCACTGGACCAGCGGGTTGTCCGCGTCGTCGTCGTCGACCGTCCGCAGCATGCGGATCCATTCGGGGCGGTACGACGCGATCCGGGACATCGCGGTGTCGCGGTACTCGTAGTAGGGCGCGCCCGCCCGGCTGAGCACCCGTGAGCTGGCCAGGGACTCCTTCTCCCGGGTGACGGCCACGCCGAGCGGGCAGTCGTCGTGCACCGGCAGCAGGTCGCGCTCGTTGAGCGGCCAGACCTGCGCCGCGCGGCGCACCAGGTCCCAGTCGACGGGCCGGCTGCCGTCGGTGTGGGGCCCGAATGTTCCGTGTTCCAGACCGAGATCGCGCTCGGCGTTCTCGTCGTCGCGTTTCAGGTCGTTGGCGGCGGCGCGGAGCAGGGCACCCGCGCGCCGGGCGAAGCCATCTTCTTGTCGCACGCGGCTGCTCTCTGTCCTTGGACATGGTTGATCGGTGGACCGGGCCCGGTGCCGCCCTCGCGGCGCCCGTCACGGGTCCTCGATGGGGCGTCGGCCGACCGGTGAGACGGCCGGGGAAGGATCGCGTGCCCGGGCCCGGGCCGACCACCGCCGGCGGTCAGCGGGCAGCGCGAAGGCGGGTCCTGTTCTCCAGTGGGCTCCACGCGGACTGGGGAGACCGCACCGGCTCCATGACGCGACCTCACACCATCATGCTTGTCCACGACCTGTCAAGATTGCCAAGAACCCTTGTGAGCAGGCGAAATGAACATCTTGCCCACGGCTGTCCGGTCAGCCGCGGCCCAGCAGCCCGGTGTCCTCGAAGACGGCCCGGGTCCGCGCGTCGTCCAGGGCACCGGCCTCGCCGAAGTAGCGGACGACGGGGCGCGCGGCCTCGGCGACGTCACGCACGAGCCGCTCCCTCGGCCAGGACTCCTCGACCACCTGGGCGGCCTCCTCGTCCGACAGCCCCAGCATCCGCAGGTCCTGGACCGTCCGGGCGTAGTCGGGCTCCAGGAAGGCGTAGACCGCCGCCGGAACGTGCGGCCCCACGGCTGCTCTCTCCTTCGGGGTCAGTGCGGCCCACAGGTGCTGGAGGACGTCCCGGAAGTACACGTGGTGCCGCCCCTCGTCCTCGGCGTGGTCACGCACATGCTCGCGAACGGACCGGGGCAGCCGCTCGTCGCGGGGGATCTCCGCGAGGATCCCGGAGATCAGGGTCTCGCTCACGATCGCGAAGAGGAGCGCCTCGACCCCCCTGATCTCGGGCGGGAGCTCGTCCCGGATGGCGTCCAGACGTTCCACGAACGCCGGCGGGCCGTCGGCCGGCCGGCCCAGCGGCAGCCCGGAGGCGCTCTGGAGCTGGTGGGCGAAGTCGTAGGACGTCTGGGCGTGCCACGCCTCGTCCGTGACGATCTTGAAGGCGTCCGCCCTCATGCCCTCCGGCAGCAGCAGCCCGGACCGTCCCCGGCTGATCGCGGTCGCGACCGGCATCACCGCGAGCGACTCGAGTTCGGAGGTGAAGTCGAGATAGGCGTGAAGGCGGCGCAGCAGCAGCCACTCGACCCGCTCGCCGTCGAGCCCGGTGACCAGCGGGTGCGTCGCGACGGGGTAGAGCTCGGGCGGGAAGTAGAGCGACCCCGGGCCCCCGAACGAGCGCTGGGGCCTGGTACGGACGCCGGCCAGCTCCTCCCAGCGGCCGAACCTGGCCGCGTACGCGTCGATCCGGGCGCGCCCCTCGGCCCGCTCGGGGACGAGCGGTTCGGTCGCCCGGCGCCCGTACACTACTCGCCCCCGGCAAGGAAGCCGAGGTCGAGCAGACTGCTCAGGTCCCCGCGCACGTCCTCCGTCCCGATGCCCTCGGCTGCCAGGATGTCGGCCAGCGTGGTCTTCCCGTCGAACGCCCGCAGGACCGCGAGCATCGGTGCGTCCGCCTCCAGCACGAACTCGATCTCACCGTCCTTGAGCAGGTACCACTCGGTCCCGGCCGGGTCGGTCAGCAGCAGCACGCCTTCGGCCGGCGCGAGCACGGCGTCGCCGTCCGGTTCGCGGGTGCGGAAGTCGGCGGCGGCGTCGGACGGAGCGGTCCGTCCGCCGACGAGCTCCTGGCGGACGGCACCGGTCGGGAGGGACTCCAGCCGCGGCGGGTTCGCGGCCAGGTCGGCGAGCAGGCCCATGTTGAGCACCCGCAGCAGCATCTCGACGGCCGGGGCGTCGGTCGCTCCCTCGCCCAGCTCGGCCAGGTAGCCGAACACGCGGTCCGCGTCGATGTGGTCGGCCGCGCCGGGGGCGGCGAGTGCCCGCTCGACGAGGGCGTAGGAGTCCGCGCGCATGAGGCGGGCGAGCATGCGGTACGCGTGGTGGGTCCCGGTCCCGTAGAAGAAGGGGCCCTTCGGCCGCTCGGCGATCCGCGCCGGCAGGTGGGACCGGACCGCGTCGCGGAGGATGCGCTTGTCCTGCAACAGGGTCGGGCGCAGCCGGTCGGGTATCCGCGCGGACAGCTCGATCAGGCGGTGGTCCAGGAAGGGCACCCGTGCCTCGATCCCGCTGCCGGCCGCCGTGCGGTCCTCGTGCCAGACGTTGTACTGCTGGACCTTCAGGTACTCCGAGCGGAGGTAGGCGCGGTAGGCGTCGTCGGAGCCGGTGCCGCCGAGAGCCTTCTCCGCGATGAAGGACGGCCCTTCCGCCCACCAGTGCCGGAGCTCCGGGCGCCGCCCGATCCGGGTGTTGTGCCGCAGGTGGGCGAGGTTCCCCAGAAAGGCGTCCCAGTCCCCGCCCAGCTGCCGTGTGTAGCCGCCGTTGAACTCGTCGCTGGCCGCGCCGAGGAGCATGCCGCGCAGGCCGGGCCGCTCCTGGCGCGCGAACCGGTGGAGTTCGTGCTTGTAGTAGACCTCCGGGCCGCACATGGGAGTCTCGGTCAGCCAGAGCAGTCGCAGCCACTCGTCGGGGGTGGGCGTGTGGTCCTGCGGGAAGACGACCTGGTGGTTGGGTACGCCCAGCTCGCGCGCGATCCACGCGGCGTTCTCGGCGTCCCCGTTGTCGAGGGTGCCGCCGGTGAGCACGGTGAAGGTGTGCAGGCTCTCGCGCTTGTCGCCGGCCAGGGCCAGCACGGCCGAGGAGTCGACGCCGCCCGAGAGGAACAGGCCGAGTTCGGTGTCGGCCGTGACGCACTCCTGGACGGACGCCTCCAGCAGTTCGCCGTACCGCCGTACGAAGTCCTCGGCGTCGGCGGACTCGTCGGTGTCGGTGGGCAGCTCCCAGTACCGGTGCTCCGAGGTGCGGCCGTCGCGGAGGTCGATACGCAGGATGGTCGCCGCCGGGACCAGCTCGATCCCCTCGAACCACGTCGTCACCGGCGCGTCGTTGAACGCGGCCGCGGCGCCCAGCAGCGGGCTGGCGAGCGCGCTCTCCCAGTCGAAGCGCCGCGGGGTCCCGGGGTCGGCGAACAGGCCCTTGATCTCCGACGAGAGCACGATGCGCTCGTCGTCACGGTGGTAGTAGAGCGGCTTGATGCCGAAACGGTCCCGGGCGAGCACGAGTTGGTTGTTCGCCCGGTCCCACAGGATCAGCGCGAACATGCCGCGGACATCGCGCAGGAACTCGAGACCGTACTGCCGGTAGAGGTGGAGGAGGACCTCGCAGTCCGACCCGGTGCGGAACTTCACGCCGTCGGGCAGTGCGGCCGCGAGCTCCCGGTGGTTGTAGACCTCGCCGTTGGCTATGAGGACGAGTGAGCCGTCGTCACTGACCAAGGGCTGGCTGCCGTCCTCCGGGTTGACGAGCGACAGCCTGGTGAAGGCCAGCCCCACCGAGCCGTCACGCAGGATCTCGCGCTCGTCCGGCCCCCGGTGGTCGAGGATGTCGGCCAGCTGGTTCAGGACGGCATCCGAGTCCGCACCGAGAGCCTGCCCGCCGAGTCGAGCGACTCCCGCGATTCCACACATATTCGTTCCTCCCGATACCGCCCGCGCTCAAAGGACGGGGACGGGTGAGCGGCCCGCTGATCCGGGCCACTCACCCGCTGTACTCAGATTCAGACGACGATCATCAGGGAGGTGCCCTGAGAAACCTTCTTCGCCGTCGGCTTGGTGTACTTCTGCATACTGATCCACCTCCCCCGCAGCAGGTAGTGGGAATTCGCCGGAGAATTCACGGGGATGGGGCGCTCTGGGCAGCCTCCACCCCGACCGGCCGACGTCATGCTAGCCGAGTCAAGCCCCGGCGCCCACACGTTCGTTGAGGACCGAACACCTCCGCGATCACGGCCCCCACCAGCGCAATCTCCATGGCCGAAGAGACCGTCCAGACCTCCGGACGGGCACCGATCCGTCCGCCGCGGACCCGGCACGGACAGGCCGGGCGGCCTCTTTCGCCCCGTTCTCGGACGAGATGAACACCCGGTTCCCGGCGAATGTGACGGCGGCTACCCGGGCCAACTGTTGTGCCGGCACTTCGATCTGATGGAAAATCATCGACGGTCTTCGCGCCCTCCCAGGTGGCACGCCGAGACCGCGACCCGCGATCGAAAGGTGCTCCGGTGCACGAAATCGACACAGCCGATTGGCTGCGGCTCCTTCGCGAGCGAGAGCTCATTCCGGAGGACTGTCTCGCCGTCTCCGTCGTCGGCTCGGTCGCACGTGGCTGGCACAACGACCAGAGCGACTTCGACATCTACGTCGTGACCTCGAACGAGGCGGAGTCCGCGGGCCAGTCCAGCATCGCCATGCCGCTCAATCCTCCGCGGGTGCGTACCGAGATGTTCTATGCGGGCGACCGGCGCTGGGAGGTGACGTACTGGCTCGACAGCCAGTACGAGCAGATGCTCGCGAAGGTCTCCTGGGACGCGTTCAACCGGGGCGTCGCGCCGGTCCGGGTCCTCGCCCCGCGCGAGGAGCTGGCCCTGTCACGCCTGGAGAGCTGCGTCGTCCTGCACGGTGCCGAGTGGTTCGAGGACCGCCGCGCCCACTTGGCGCGGACCGCTTTCCGCGCCTTCCTGATCTCCCGTTCGCTCGGTGCCGCCGACGACTGCGTCGAGGACGCGCTCGGCCAGATGGAGTCGGGCAACCTGGAGAGCGCCACCCTCTCGGCCCGCGCGGCACTGGGATTCGCCGTCGACGCCCTGCTGGAGGGCCAGGGCGAGTTCGGAAGCCAGTCGCCCAAGTGGCGTCCTCAGCGATTCAGGGCCGCCTGCCCGCCGGCGCTCTCCTTCGAGGACTACTGGGCACTGGAGACCATGCGGGGCTACGACCCCGAGGACCCCCGCCCCTGGATCACCGAGGTCCTGACGATCTGCCAGGAGATCTCGATGCGTGTGGAGGTCGCGTGAGTGCCGCCCCGTCGCTGGGCCCGCTGGACGTACCGCGCAGGAGTCTCGGCATCCGGATCCGCCGGGTCGAGGACGGCCTGATGATCGGGTTCCGGGACCAGGCCCTCCTGCTGTCCGGCCCCGCGGAACTGATCTACCGTTCGGTCGACGGACGTCGCACGGTGGCGGAGGTCGCCGCCGTGATCGCCCTGGAGTACGGCATCGACCAGGCGGAGGCGGTGACCGACGTCACCGAGTTCGTCGTGGACCTGGCCGACAACGGCGTCTTCGCATGGTGACGCCGGTCGCCGCCCCCGTCACCGCGTCATGATCCGGCTGGACCTCGACGACGAGAGCCTGCGCTCGATCAGGCTGGTGCTGAGCCCGCTCTGGGAGACGCTCGGCAGCCTGGCGCTCCTCGCCCGGTACCGGGGAGCCGTTCCGTCGCCGTACGCGGGCTGGGCGCGACACGCCCGTCAGACGGTGCCGCCCGAGCTGATGTCCGCCCTTCTCGAGCTGGTTCGCCGACCGGACACGCCGTTCCTGCGGCGGACGTACGGCTATGTCCCCGATCCCTCGCGGGCCGCGCTCCCGGTCGAGCTCGACTGGCTGCGGCAGGAGTCCGGCGAGCCGGTGGACGAACGCGCCGCCGGTCTGGTCGAGGACTACTGGAACCTGGCGATCGCGCCGTACTGGGCCTCCATCCGCGCCTCCCTGGAGGAGGAGGTCCTGTTCCGGGGGCGGACGCTCGCGGTCAACGGCCCCGAGGCGATGCTCGCCGAGCTGGGCGGCCGGGTGCTCTGGCAGCGGCCCCGGCTGACCGCCCCCTTCCACCTCGACCTCACGCGCAGCATCGAGCGGTCCACCCTGGTGCTCGTTCCCAGCGTGTTCTCCGCCGCCACGCGGATCTTCACCTCGAACGAGCGCGTCACGGCCATGTCGTACCAGGTCAGGGCTACCGGGTTCCTCCACGTCGGCTGCCCCGGCGAGCGCGCCGAACCCAGCCGCGACCGCCTGGCGCTGCTCATCGGCAGCGGACGGGCGAGGGTCGTCCGGGCACTGGAGGTGCCGAAGACCACCACCGCGATCGCCGAGTCCCTCGGCTTCGCGAAGAGCACGGTCTCCCAGCACCTGACGGTGCTGACGGCGGCCGGCGTCGTCTGGCGGCAGCGCCTCGGCGGCCGGGTCTTCTACCAGCTCGACCGCGACGGCTTCGCCCTGCTGGAGCAGCTGGGCGACTGAGGAGGTCCGCCCGGACGGACCTCCCGGCAGCCGTCGGGCGCTCAACCGTCCAGGGCCTGCCCGATCCTCCGCAGGACCGCGGCCGTCATGCTCTGCCGCGCCGCCACCGTGGCGCTGCCGATGTGCGGGGTCAGCACCGTGCGCGGACTGCTGCGCAGTTCGGCGGGGACGTACGGTTCGTCCTCGAACACGTCGAGCGCGACCCCGCCGAGATGGCCGGAGTCCAGCAGTTCGATCAGCGCCGACTGGTCCACCACCCGGCCGCGCGAGGTGTTCACGACCACGGCTCCGGGCGGCAGGGCCGCCAGCATCGGTCTGTCGACCATCCGCTCGGTCTCGGGGCTGAGCGGGACGTGGATCGTCAGGAAGTCGCTCACCCGCATGAGGCCGGCGAGCGTCGCGTGCGCCGTCACCCCCGGCGGCAGAACGCCCGGACGGCGCTGGAGGGCGTGCACCTCCATCCCGAAGGCCTGAGCCCGCCGGGCGACTTCCCGGCCGATGTCGCCGAGCCCCAGCACGCCCAGCCGGCGTCCCGACAACTGCGCCCCGAGGAAGGCGTCGGCCTCCCAGCGCCAGGCGGCACCGGATCTGACGAACCGGTCCGCCTCGACGATCCGCCGCGCGGAGCAGAGCAGGAGGCCGATCGTGTGCTCGGCGACCGCCGCGGCAAGGGCACCCGCCGCCGTGACGACACGCACCTCGGCACGCTCGCACGCGGCGACGTCGATGTGGTCGACCCCCGTGGAGTAGGTGCCGACCACCCGCAGTCCGTCACCGGCCGCCCGCAGCAGGGCCGCGTCGACCGGCTCGTTCGCGGTCACCAGCAGCGCGGTGTGCCCGGCGGCCGCCCGCAGCAGGCTGTCGCGATCGCCGCCCGGCCAGCGGACCGGAACCAGGCCGGCGGGCCCGACCGCCGGGAGGCCGGGCAGGTCGGCGGTGACCAGCAGTCCGGGCTCAACCACGTACATCGCGGCGCTTCTTCATGCCGTACCGATGGCGGCAGAGCGTCGTCGGGAACTCCCGTCCGCCGTCGAGGTTGACCCACTGCCGCAGCAGCAGCCTCTTCCGGCCACCGTCGTGGGCGTCGGTGAAGGACCGGCGGGCATGGACCACGACGTTGTTGTTGACCAGCTGCAGGTCGCCGGAGCGCAGCGGGTACTCGGTGGCCGCTCCCGGCTCCGCCGCGAGCCCTTCGAAGAGGTCGAGGGCGTGGCGCTCCAGGTCGCTCACCGGGACGGAGGTCTTGGTCCAGGCCGTGTCCACGTAGTCCCGCAGGAAGTACCGGCAGGTCAGCTGACCGTGGTAGTAGCCGAAGACGGCGTTGCGGTAGGCCGGAGGATCCTCCTCACCGCGGTTCTCGTAGACGAAGCCGTTGTAGTAGAGCCCGAGCAGCTCCGGTGCCCGCTTCAGCAGCTCGTTGTAGATCGTCATGGCGCTGGCGATCAGCGACGTGCCGCCGTTCTCCGCGGGCCGTACGCAGAGCAGGAGGGCCAGGTCGCCGTCGTCCGAGTGGAACCGCAGCGCCGAGGAGGTCTGGTGACCGCGGACCGCGCTGTCGTCCAGTCCGCCGCTGCCGTAGTCGCGTACGTCGGCGACGAACTCGCCCGCGGCGTTCTGGGACACCGCGGTGCCCATGACCGCGCCCAGGGCGCGGTAGAGGCCGCGGACCTCGGCCGGCGCGAGGTCGGCCACCGGCAGTCCGCGGAGGACCGCCGTGCCGATGTGGGTTTCGGTGCGGTGTGCCATCTCGTGACCGAGGGCCGACAGCTCCGGCATGGTGTCGTACGCGAGAGCACGCCAGACGGCCCGGTCGGCATCGAGCGGGTACGTCCCGGCGCGGAGTGCCTGGACGAGGGCCTCGACCTCACGGAGGTGGGTCGGGGTCAGTTCGCGCAGCACCCCCTCGGGGACCGGGAGATCGGCGGCGACCCAGGCCGTGCCGTCCGTGACCGGCTCGGTGAGGATCGCCTGCGGGGGATCAGGAAGTGCCATGGTGCTCGACCCGCCTCAGAATCAGCAGCGCCGTACCGTCCGGGGCGGCGATCACGTCCTCGCACTCCAGCCCGCCCAAGCGGTCCAGAACCCGCAGCAGTTCGTCCTGGCCGAACCGGGCCTCGCGGCCCCGGGTCCGGAGGTGTTCGCGCATCAGCGCGCCCGTGATGCCGCCCCAGGACGGCAACGGGAGTTCCCGGTCGGGAAGCACCGTGTAGTCGATCTCGCCCCGGTCCGGCTGCCAGAAACGCTCCTGCTCGGCCGGCGTGAGGGCGGCGTGGAGCTCCCGGTCCCGCTCGTACCAGCCGAACCGCACGGTGACGGCCAGCCTCCCGCCCGGGGCGGTGAGGTCGCGCAGACCGCCCAGTCCGCCGGGCAGGTCGGCCACGCTGAATCGATTCACCAGCCGGTCGGCCAGGACGAGTGCGTGGGTGCCCGTCAGCCGGGCGGGGATCGGCCGGGTCACGTCGACGAGGTGCAGCCGTTCCTCGGCCAGCCCCAGCCAGCTGCCCGCCGCCCGCAGGATGCCGGGAGCGAAGTCGAGGACGTGCAGCTCCGCGCCCGCCTGCTGGGCGGTCTTCGAGAGCGAGACGGTGCTGGCGCCGACCACGGCGGTCCGGGCCCCGGGCCGCAGCAGCCGGAGGAACTCCTCCTGGTGCTCCGCCGCGGGCCCTCCGTAGTAGCCGGAGTTCCAGTAGCTCTCGCCGACCAGGTCCCAGGCGTGCGCCTTGCCGGGAGTCTCCATCATGCCTCCTCGTCGAGCGTGGCGGTGATCGCCGCCCGCAGTGTCGAAGCGATCTCCGCGACCTCGCTCGGGCTGGTGATCAGCGGGGGGCAGAGGGCGATCACGTCGCCCAGGTCCCGCACGATGAGCCCGCGTTCGCGTGCGCTCGCCGCGACCCGGCGGCCGATACGGCGCGCGGGGTCGAAGGGGCGGCGGGCGGCACCGTCGGCCATGAGCTCCACCGCGGCCAGCCCGCCGATGCAGCGCACCTCCCCGACGGCCGGCAGGTCCAGCAGGCCGTCCAACGAGGTCCGCAGCGAGGCCTCCAGCTCGGCGACCCGTGCGAAGAGCCGCCGCTCGTGGAGGGCACGCAGATTCGCGCGGGCGATCGCCGCGGCGACCGGATGTCCGCCGAAGGTCGAGCCGTGTCCGAGAACCCCGTGCCGGTCGGCGGCGGCCGCCACCGCGGCGGTCAGCTCGGGCCCCAGCAGGACCGCGCCCAGCGGGGCGTACCCGCCGGTGATGCCCTTCGCGGTGGTCACCGCGGCCGGTTCGAGGCCGAAGCGCTGGTGGCCGAAGAGGTGGCCGAGCCGGCCGAAGCCGCAGACCACCTCGTCGGACACCAGCGGAATGCCCAGGTCGGCCAGGAGCCGGCCCATCGCCGGCCAGTAGCCGTCCGGGGGCACCAGGACACCACCGGCCGCCATCACCGGTTCGGCGATCATGGCGGCCACGTTCTCCGGGCCGGCCTCCTCGATCCGCTCCCGGGTGGTCCGGACGATCCGGTCGACGTACTCGTCCGCCGTCTCGCCGTCGACGTGGTCGCGGTAGAAGTGGACCCGGGGCACCCGGACGGTGAAGGGCAGCGGCAGGTCGAATCCGTTGTGCTGGCTCGGGATCCCGGCCAGCGACCCGGCGCCGAGCGTGGTGCCGTGGAAGCCCGAGTCCCTGGTGACGACGAGCTTGCGGGACGGCGTCCCGCTCGTGTTGGCCGCCAGCCAGAGGAACTTGACCACCGACTCGACCGCCTCCGACCCGGAGGTCGCGAAGTAGACCGAGCGGAAGCTCCCGCCCGCGGCGGCGATCAGCTCCCGCGCGAGGAGCTCGGTCTCGGCGCTGGTACGGCCGAGGGCGCAGGCGAACGCGGGCAGCTTGGCGTAGGCCGAGGTCGCCGCGGCGATCAGCTCGGCGTCGGAGAAGCCCAGGTTGGCGTGCCAGAGACCGGAGAGCGCGTCGATGTACTCCTTGCCGGCGGTGTCCCGTACGCGGATGCCGTCGCCCTCGGCGATGATCACCGGCGACTCCCGGTGGTAGTCGCGGTGGTCGGTGAACGAGTAGACGATCGGTTCGGTCGCCAGGTCAGCCACGGCGCTCCTCCGTCACCCGCACGTTGTCGATGAGCCGGACGCCGCCGAGGGTCGCGGCGGCGAACACGCGCACCGCGGCCGGGCCGTCGAGCGTGGAGACCTCGGTCAGCGACTCCTCCTCGCAGGCCACCAGATACTCCACGGCGAAGCCCAGCGCGTCCAGCGCCTCACGGGTGGTGGCCAGCACCTCGGGCAGCGACGCGCCGCCCATGAGCGCGGCACGGGCCTCCTGGAGCGTGCGTGGGAGACCCGGCGCCGCAGCGCGCGCCTCGGGGGTGAGGTTCTTGTTCCGGGAGGACATCGCGAGGCCGTCGGCCTCGCGTCTGGTGGCACCGCGTACGACGGTCACCGGCAGGCGGAGGTCCTGGACCAGGGTCTCGATGATGCGCAGTTGCTGGAAGTCCTTCTCGCCCCAGTACGTCCGGTCGGGCCGGACGAGGTTCAGGAAGAGCAGGCTCTCGGTGACCATTCCGTCGAAGTGCCCCGTGCGCGACCGGCCGCACAGCTGACCGCTCAGCCGGGGCACGGACACGTGGGTGCCGAAGTCCGCGAGAGTGCGCTCGCGCCGGGGGAAGATCTCCAGCCAGTCGGGCAGGAAGGCGACGCCGGTGCCACGCGACTCCAGCAGCCCCAGGTCGCGCTCCACGGGCCTGGGGTAGGAGTCGAAGTCCTCGTCGGGCCCGAACTGCAGCGGGTTGACGAAGATGCTGCAGATCACCAGGTCGCACTCGGCGCGCGCCAGGTCGACCAGGCTCAGGTGCCCCTCGTGCAGGGCGCCCATGGTCGGCACGTATCCGATGACGGCGCCCGACCGGCGTGCCGTCTCCCACTCCGCGGCCAGCTCCCGGGCCGTGGTGACCACCTTCACCGGAGCCCCTCCAGCTTCGCGTCGACCGCGGCCAGGACGCTGCCGTGCACGGCCTCGGCGCTTCTGTCGGCGTCGATCCAGGTCCACTCGGAGGCCTGGGGCAGGCCGGCGTAGGCCTCCCGCATCCGGCCGAGGAAGCCGAGGTCGATCCATTCCTCGGGATCACGGGCCTTCACCCGGGCCACGGCGACGGCGGGATCGAGGTCCATCATCAGCGTGAGCGTCGGCTCCGCCAGGCCGCTGAACAGGCCCTCGATCAGCCACCGGTTGCTGGCGCCCAGCGCGTCGGCGGCGGCGATCTGGCAGTAGGCGTAGCGGTCGGCGATGATCAGGTCCGTGCCCTCGGGGGCGGTCCCCAGCGAGGACATGGCGATCCACTTCACCGCCGCGGTCATGATCTTGTGGGTGTCGGGACCGAGCATGGCGAACCGGTCGGCGTAGCCGTGATCGGCGGCGACCCGGTCGAGCCGGGCCGACAGCGCCTGGAGGCTGGGGTTGGGGTGGAGGAACACCGAGAGTCCGCGGCGCTCACAGGCCGCCTTCAGCAGCTCGATCTGGCTGCTCTTGCCGGCGCCGTCCAGCCCGATGAAGGCGACGATGGGCGGAGTACTCATCGGGTGCTCGCAGTCTGCCGCAGGTGGTCGTCGGCGAGGCCGGCGAACGTGGCTCGCAGCACCCTCGTCCGCCCGTAGCAGGGCGCGGCGAACAACATGATCAACTCTCTCTCCACGTCGACGATGAAGCTGGTGCCCGCGCGGCCGAGCCAGGCGACCTGACGGGCGTCCTCGGGACGGCAGTGCCGCGGCGTGATTCCGAGGTTCAGGCTGAATCCCCAGTCCGGGCCGGGGATGTAGTCGGGCCCGGTGTCGTGCAGCCCGGTGATCTGGTCCGACAGCAGCTCGGCCCGGGCGGCCGGGCCGAGGAAGGCCGGACCCGGCCCGGGGAAGAACACGGCCTCCAGGAACGAGAGGTAGTCCCGCAGGCTGGCCAGTCCACCGCTTCCGGCCGAGCGGAATCCGGTGGCCTTGTCCAGGCCGGTCAGCGACTCCCCGGTGGGTGGATCGACCGGCGGCTGGAGCACGGACTCCGCCGGCCGGCCCGGCGGCAGGAAGAAGCCGCTCGACGTCATCCCCAGGGGTTCGAAGACGTGCCGGGCGAACAGCGCGTCGAGCGATGTGCCGAGATGGTGCTGGATCAGCAGCCCGGCCACGTCGGCCGACCGGCCGTACTCCCACTGGGTGCCCGGTGGTGCCGAGAGCTCGCAGGCGAAGATCCGGCGCAGGAAGTCGGCCTCGTCGGTGGCGTATCCGCGTTCGGTGTAGTCGAACTGCACGATCCCTGCCGCCCGGTACACCTGCTCCATGCGCTCGTGCTTGGACCCGGCCAGACCTGAGGTCATCGACAGCAGTCGGCGCAGGGTCATGCCGGCGGGGACCGCCACCCCGGGCAGCCCGGCCGCGAGTTCCGCCGCGGGCACGTCGAGGCCGGGCAGAAGGCCGGCGTCGATCAGACGCAGGGCCAGCACCGCGAGCACCGGCTTGGTCATCGAGTAGAGCCGGACGACGCTGTCCAGGGACACCGGGGGGCCGTCCGGCGCGTTCCGCCCGACGAAGACCGTCCACTGCCGGTCGGCCGCCACGTCGCGGACGCAGGCCGCGCCGCCGAGGATCCGGCCCGCCTCCAGCTCGGCCGTCAGCAGCGACCCGCAGTCCTGGACCAGCTTGTCCAGAGCGTGACGGCTCAACGGTCTCCCCCGTCCAGCCCCGGAACCAGGCTCACTCGCCCGCTCTTGTGGCACTCGGCCGCCGCCAGGGCGTCCTCGGCCGCGTCCAGCCCGTACTCGACCAGCGGAAGGCGGTCCAGCGGCGTCGGCCGGGACAACAGGTCGACCGCGGCGAGGAGATGGCGCTCGTGGTAGCGGATCACGCTGCTGACCGTGACGCCCTTGCGGGTCAGGACGCCCGGCCTGATCGCCACGACGTCGGTGGGGCGGGCGTTGATGATGCCCATCATCACGATCTGGCCGCCCGGGCGCACCTGCTCCAGCGCGGTCGCGAAGGCCTCCGGGCTTCCGGCCGCGACCACGACGACGTCGTAGTTCCCGCCGAGGATCCCCGCCACCGGGGGCAGCTCGGCGCGGCCGCGGACGCCCGGGAACAGCTCGGCGATCCGGCATCGCTCGGCGACCCGGTCGTGGACGTCCCAGGTCGTTCCGGCCGGTGCGCCGACGACGGTCGAGAGGCCCAGCGCACCGGCCCCGATCACCAGACCGGGACCGGCCGGAAGCTCAGGCCGGATCGCGTCGACCACGGCGAGGCCCTGGGCCAGCGCACAGTTGGCCAGGGCGGCGAGCGAACCGGGGACACCGGCCGGCACCTTGACCCGGATCTGCTCCGGGTGCAGGTGGTAGTGGCTCGCGAACGCGCCACGGAAGTGCGGAGCCTGGAGGCTGGAGCGGCCCCAGGAGTCGTACGTGCGCTCGCAGAGGTTGGTGCGGCCGGCCTCGCACATGGCGCACGTGCCGCACACCCGGAAGTAGCTGCACACGACTCGGTCCCCCTCGGCGAGCAGCTCGCCCCGGGCGTCGTGGAGCGCGGCGCCTCCCGTGTCCACGACCCGCCCGACGAACTCGTGCCCGAGCACGCAGTCGTTCAGGGTCGGATGCCCGCCGCGCCACAAGTGCACGTCGCTGCCGCAGACGTTCGCCCGCTCGACGGCGAGCAGCGCCCCGCCCGGCCGCGGTGGCAGCAGTGGATGCTCACGCCGCTCCAGGCCGCCACCGGCGAGCAGGTTCACCGTCACACCGTTCGTCATCGCAGTCCTTCGGTCGTGGCGGGAAAGACGATCGTCTTGGCGAAGCACATGTTGCGCGCGGACGCCAGGACGCCCTCCCGCCCGTGGCCGCTGTGCCCCACTCCTCCGAAGGGGGCCAGCGGATGGTCGTACTGGGGCCCGTCGTTGGCGATCACGGTGCCGACCGGCAGTCGCTGCGCGAGATCCGTGAACCGCTGGAGGTCGCGGGTGAAGACACCGACCTGGAGCCCGCCGGAGTAGGTCGCGGGCAGTTCGTCGAGCAGCCGGTCCTCCAGCCTGATCACGGGAGCCAGCGGCGCGAGGAACTCCTCGGTGACCAGCCGGGATTCGGGATCGACATCGGTGAGGACGGTGGGCCAGTACTGCGTCCCGGCCCGCTTTCCCCCGGCCACCACCCGGGCACCGGCACGGACCGCGTCGTCCACCGCGGAGCTCACCCGCTCCACGGCGGCCGGGTCGATGAGCGTGCCGATCCGCGTGGTACGCGCGGCCGGGTCCCCCACCTGCCAGGCGGCGGACTCGGCCACGAGCAGCCGGACGAAGTCGTCGGCCACGCCGTCGGCGACCAGCAGGCGCTTGACCCCGCGGCAGGACTGGCCGGCGTTGCCGAACGCGCCCTGCGCGGCCGCCCGCGCGGCGGCGTCCAGGTCGGCGTCCGCGCAGACGACCAGGGCACCGACGTCGCCGAGTTCGTAGCAGCCGGGCCGCGGACCGGCGGCCGCGGCGACCGCCTTCGCGGTCCGCTCGCCGCCGGTGAACGCCACGAACTCGGCCCCGGCATCGGCGAGCAGGGCCTGAGCCACATCCGGTCCACCGGTCCAGAGCCCGATGTACTCGGGCGGGTATCCGGCCTCCAGCAGGATCTCGACCGCGAGTACGGCGGTCGCGCTCGCCCGTTCCGACGGCTTCAGGATGATCGGCGCGCCCGCGAGCATGGCCGGAGCCACCTTGACGATCAGTTGCGCCAGCGGCCGGTTGTACGGCGTGATCGCCAGCACCCGGCGGTACGCCTGTGGCACGGTGACGGCGGGCCGGTCGCCGCCCGGGCCGGCCAGCAGGGTCGAGTCACCGCCGAGGTGGTGGACCGCCTCGGCGGCCAGAGTGAGCCAGCGGACCGACCGGTTGACCTCGTTCTCCGCGTCCGTGACGGGCATACCGATCTCGGCGGATATGGTGGCGGCGAGGTCGGCCCGGCGGGCCTCGATCCGCTCGGCGCAAGCCCGCAGGATCCGCGCGCGCTCGGTGGCGGCGAGCGTCCGCACCGGCCGCCTGCCCCGCGGCACCTGCTGGGCCGAGGCATGGCTGACCACGGCGACGAGCCGGCCGTCGTACGGACTGTGCACCTCGTGGGCCGACTCGCCGTGCCGCCAGGCACCGTCGGCGAAGATGCCCGGCCTGACCCGCGACGGTTCCACGGTGGAGACCGCGGGGCCGTCGGCGGCCGGTGGCGGGTCGGACAGGGGGGCGGGGGCCGCGGTCATCGTGCTCCTACGGTCGTCGGTGCGGTACGCCTGATGATCCGGCCGTGCCGCCGGTGTCCGGCGGAGCCCGGGACGGGCCCCGCCGCCGCACCGCTGTGCGCCGGGGCCCCTGCCGTCGAACCGGTCACTCAGTCGAAGGCGTGCTCCGGCCCGGGGAACGCACCGCTGTGGACATCCGCGGCGAACTCCCTGGCCGCACGGTCGAGCGTCACGGCGAGGTCGGCGTATCGCTTCACGAACCTCAACGGCCGCCCTGTGCGCAGACCGGCCATGTCCTGCCAGATCATGATCTGGGCGTCACACTCGCCACCGGCGCCGATCCCGATGGTCGGCACCGGCAGCTCGGCCGTCAGCCGCTTCGCCAGGTGTGCCGGAACCATCTCCAGGACCACGGCGAACGCCCCGGCCTCGACCACCGCCCGGGCGTCGGCGATCAGCGCGGCGGCGCCCTCGTCGCGCCCCTGTACCCGGTAGCCCCCCAGCTGGTGCTCGCTCTGCGGCGTGAACCCGATGTGCGCCATCACCGGTATGCCCGCGCGGACGATGCGGGAGATCTGCGGTACGACGTCCCGCCCGCCCTCGAGTTTGACGGCCTGACAGCCGCCCTCCTTCAGGAACCTGACGGCGGTCCGCAGCGCCTGCTTCCCTCCCTCCTCGTAGGAGCCGAAGGGAAGGTCGCCGACGACCAGCGCGCGCTCCGTGGAGCGGACCACGGAGCGCACCAGGGGGAGCAGCTCGTCCACCGTGACCGGAATCGTCGTGTCGTGCCCGAAGACGTTGTTGCCGGCCGAGTCCCCGACGAGCAGCACGGGCACGCCCGCGGCGTCGAAGATGCCCGCGGTGTACTGGTCGTAGCTGGTGAGAAGGGCCCAGCGATGGGCGGCGGCCTTGGCCGCGAGCAGGTGCGTCGTCCGGACCCGGCCACGGGTCGGCCACGCGAAAGCGGCGGGGGAACCCTCGTTCGGGCCTGCAGACATGACTCTTCCTCCGGAAACGACTTCTCAGCCCGGTCCGACTGAAGGCACCGACGCCGGGGCGATCGCTCCGCCGCGCAATCGTCGCGCTAATCCAGACCAAGATCATCAATCGTTTCCCGATCGTAGCCAAGTCATTCGCGGGCCACAACTGACGTTCTACTGAGGGACTTTGACGAACTGGCAGCAGATGCGGGAAGCAGACCGGGCCGGACCGGACACCCCCATGCGACCGACCGCAAACGGCGACTCACGAACACACCGTTTAACGGGTTCACTTCAACCCGGCCGGAGCCTAGCACGGGCCGCCCGGCGGCCCCGGAATTCATTTCGAATGGAGCGGCACGGCATCGAGGCCCCCAACCCGAAGCCAAATGCGCCAAACATCCACGCCGTCACCAAACCGCCGAAATTCGGGACACTCCCACCCCCCTGTGACATGTACCACTGCACGCCAGGGCGGGATCTGATGCACTGTTGAGCTGTGTGTTCGCGAGCCGCGCGCACCCACGCGAGACCGCGGACGACCACCGCCCCAAACAATCGGAACAGCGTATTCCGGTAACCCCGGGCCACCGGAATCCACCGCCTCCGGAATCCGGGGAATTCACCTCCCGAGGTGCGCGCGAGCGCATGTCGGACGGCCCGCCATTTGCCGTTACGGCATTCTTCGCGACCGCTTTCCCGCGATGTCGGCCGGCAACCCGTGTGACGGTCCGGGGGCGGGTCGTGGCCGGCTCGCCGGGCCGACGGATCACGGTGTGCGGGCAAGGCCCGCGACAGGCGGCCGAACAGCTCGGTGAGCGCATCCAACACGCGGCCGGAACCGTCGGGTTGGAAAGGCCGTTGTCCGTCCTCGGTCAGAACGGACTAGGGTGCGAATCGACAAGGAGTCGTCAGCAGGGGTGGTAATGGTCAGCGCGGCACTGGGCAGCGGATCACAGTCCGTCAAGAATGCCACCAGGGGGAAGTTCTGGCGCTACTGGACCGCCTCCACCGTCAGCGGTGTCGGCGACGCCGTCACCACCGTCGCCCTGCCGCTGGTGGCCGTCGACGTACTCCATGCCTCCGCGTTCGAGGTGAGTCTGCTGCCGGCGGCGCGCTTCCTCGCCTGGCTGCTGATCGGGCTGCCGGCCGGGGTGATCGTCCAACGGCTCCCGCTGCGCGGAACCCAGGTCGCCATGGACCTCGTCCGCGCCGCCGCCGTGCTGTCGGTACCCGTCGCCGCGGTGCTGGGAATCCTCCAGCTGTGGCAGCTGATCGCCGTCACCCTGGTGGTCGGCCTGGCAGGCGTGGTGTTCGACGTCGGGAACTCCAGCTTCCTTCCGTCGGTGGTCGACAAGGACGAACTGACCGCCCGCAACAGCCTGTTGTCGGCCTCCGGCGCCGCGACCCAGCTCGGCGGCCCGTCGCTCGGCGGCGTGCTCGTCCAGTTCTTCGGCGCCGTGGCGGGCCTGCTGGTCGACGCGGTGAGCTACCTGGTCTCGGCGGCCGCGCTGCAGAGCATTCCGCGCCCCACGTCCACCCGGAAGCCCGGCGGAGCCACGGGCCCCATGGGGGCGATGATCAGGGAGGGCTGGCGCTACGTCATCCGGCACAAGGTGATCGGACCGTGCGTCGCGGCCGCGACCCTGGTCAACTTCGTCTGCGGCGCCCTCATGGCCCTGACGCCGGTGTTCCTCGTGCGTACGCTCGGCGCTCCGGCCGCCCTGGTCGGCGTCGCGTTCGCCGCCGAGGGTCTGGGCAGCCTGATCGGTGCCGCGCTCACGCCCCGGCTCGCCGACGGGCTGGGCAGCGCCCGCGCGATCCGGTGGGCCACACTCGTCGCGGCGACGGCCCTCGTCCTGCTCCCACTGAGCTTCGGCGGGCCGGGGCTGGTCCTGTTCGGGTTGGGCAACGCGATCTTCGCGGCCGGCATCGTCGCGCTCAGCATCCTCACCCGCACGCACCGTCAGACCGTGACGCCGCCGGACCTCCTGCCCCGCGTGATGGCCACCGTCCGATTCGTCTCGTGGGGTGCGATACCCGTCGGCGCCCTCGCCGCCGGCGCCGCGGCCACCTGGCTCGGCGCCCGCGGTGCCCTCGGGCTGGTCAGCGCCCTCGCCTTCCTGGCACCGCTGGCCCTGTGGACGGGCCCGGTCCGCAGGATGCGCACCCTCGTCCGACCGTGAGGCATCCGGGTGACCCCCGGCGTGTCGCCACGCAGCCCGGGTCGACGGGGGCGCACCGTGGACGAGAGAAGCCCGCGACCGCAGGTGAATCCTTCCTGCGGCCACGGGCCAGGGTGGGGCGGGTGGGACTCGAACCCATTTCAGTGACGCGTCTCACCTGCGACGATGCCGAACGGCCGGACATATCCATCCGATTCCGTCCGGCTGCGCCCCCTCTCGATCCGGCTCGATCGGGGGCCGTTAGGCGTTCGCCACACCGCTGCCGCCACGCCCCGCACTCCCGCTGATCCCCGGACGGCCCTGCCCGCCTGCGGTCCCACCAACACTGTGTGGGCCGCTACGAGTCGTCCACGCGTTAGCCAGGTGCACTCGGCCCGAGCGGTCACGCTACGTAGTCTGTCTGCCGCGGCGGCGGGCCGGTCAGCGCACGCCAGTCTCAGGTTCGGGCCGGGGCAGCTCGTCCAGGTCGAGGGTGAAGGTGCGACCGTCGGCCAGGTCGATGGGGAGCTTGCCGGTGCCGTACTGGTGCGTGTGCGCCGCGATGTAGCCGGTTCCGGTGGGCCGGGTGTGGACGACGACCTCCGCCGCGTACGGATCCACCACCAGGTAGACGGGGATGCCGTAGCGGCCGTACTTGGCGGTGCAGTCGTCATAGTCCTTGCGAGCCGAGGAGACGGACACCACCTCCGCGATCAGCAGGACATCCTCGAAGCTGTAGCGCTTGCCCTGCTTCTCCGCGTCCTCGCGCAGGATCGCGAGATCGGGGGCGGAGTTCTCGTCGGCGGGGAAGTCGATGTACACGTCGGAGGTCACCTTCGCATGGCGTCCCAGAGCGAGCGTGTCGATCTGCATGGAGCGGATCGTGCTGGAGTGCTCCAGGCTCTGCGGGGTCATGATCACCTTCCCGTCGGCACCGAAGAAGACCGTGTATCCCTCGGGGAACTCGGTGTGCATGATCGCCTCGACGCTCATCAACGACTCCTTCCCGTCGCCTCCCAGAATACGGTCGAACCACGCGCCGGCAGCGAGCGTCGCCGGCGTCCCGAAGGCACCGGGTTCGAGGACCGCGAGCCTGGCAGGATCGCCGCCGATCTCACCCTGAGGTTCGACCCTCACGTTCCGCTGTCATCGGCCCCGCCCGCTCGTACCGCGCGGGGTGAACAGCGCGCGCCCCGGCCTTCTCGCCTAGGGCCTGGTACTCGCTCCGGCCGTGCGAACGTCCAGGGGGACGCCGCCGATGCGGTAGCCCTGTTCGTCGAGGAGATGGCCGCTGAGCTTCAGCGGCCACAGGGCCACGGCCCGGTCGGTGATCTCCAGGCCGGGGACGCGCTGGGCGAGTCGTACCTCGAAGCGCTGCACGTCGGTGAGGGACTTCACCCAGGCGATGATGAGGACGTTGTTCCGGCCGGTGACGCCGGCGCACAGCCGTACCTCCCGGGCCCCTGTGACTCCGCGCGAGACACGTTCCAACTCCCCGGCGGCCGCGCGCCCCCACTGGATCACGGTCACCGGCCACTGCGACAGGGGGCGTGCGACCTCGCAGCGGGTCTGGAGCATGCCGGCGGCAAAGAGCCGGCCGAGTCGTCGACGGACCGTGTCCGAGCTCGCCCCGCAGGCGTCGGCGAGCGCGCGGTAGGTGGCCCGGCCGTTCATGGAGAGGGCGGTGATGAGGGCGTGGTCCAGGTCGGTGAGCGGGAAGACGGGTGCCCCGGTGCGGGCGGTTTCGGTGTCGGCGAGGCGGGCGATCTGCATGCGGTCGAGGGCGCGCAGCCGCCAGCGGCTGCCTTCCGTGTAGACGGTGCTGGCGAGGTGGGTGCGGCTGGCGACGACGCCGGGCATGGCGCCTATGCCGTGGGTCATCCAGTGGGTGAGTGCCGCGAGGTCCGGTGCCATCACGGTGAGCAGCAGGTCGCGGTCTCCGCTGACGTGCTCGACGGCGGTGACGTGGGGCAGCCGGGCGAGGGCCTGGGCCACGGTCAGCAGGCTGCCGTTGGCGCAGTCCACTTCGACGAAGGCGAGCAGTCCTTGTCCCGCCGAGGCGAGGGCGGGCGACGGGGAGCAGCTGATCCAGGCGGCGCCGGCTTCGGTGAGCCGGTACCAGCGTCGTGCCACGGTCACGGCGTCGAGGCCGAGTACGGCGCCGATCTCGTTCCATCCGGCCCGTGGGGCGATCTGCAGGGCGTGGACCAGGGCCTGGTCGACGTCGTCGAGCGCCCGTACCGCCTGGTGCGCGGAATGCTGCGCCATTCGGAGCCCCTTGCGTGTTTCCTGCGATTCCGAGCCATCGGGATGGTGAGCACTTCAATCTTGCCCCACCGAAAGCCGGAACCGTAACAGGAGGTCGACACCGCATGTCCGTACTGGAACGCGCCAGGGAACTGCAGCCCGATCTCGTGCGGCTGCGCCGCTCGCTCCACCGCGAGCCGGAGCTCGGTCTGCGGCTGCCGCGTACGCAGGAGAAGGTCCTCTCCGCACTCGACGGTCTCCCGCTCGAGATCACGCTCGGCCGGGAGCTGTCCTCCGTCATGGCCGTGCTGCGGGGTGGCCGCCCAGGCGGGGCGGTCCTACTGCGCGGCGACATGGACGCGCTGCCGGTGGACGAGCTCACCGGGGTGGAGTACGCCTCCGAGGTCCCAGGCCGGATGCACGGCTGCGGGCACGATCTGCACACCGCCGGACTCGTCGGCGCGGCGACGCTGCTCGCGGACCGCAGGGAGAGCCTCCAGGGCGACGTGGTGTTCATGTTCCAGCCCGGCGAGGAGGGACACAACGGCGCGGGCGCGATGATCGACGAGGGTGTCCTGGACGCGGCGGGCAAGCCGCTCGACGCGGCCTTCGCGCTCCACGTGTCGGCCAACCGGCTGCCGGGCGGCTGGGTCGCGTCCCGGCCCGGCACCGTCATGACCGCGTCCGACGTCCTGCGGGTGACGGTGCGCGGCGAGGGCGGGCACGGATCGGCTCCGCACCACGCCAAGGACCCGGTGCCCGCGGTCTGCGAGATGGTGACCGCGCTGCAGAACTGGGTGACGCGCACCTTCGACATCTTCGACCCGGTGGTGGTGACCGTAGGACGGCTGCACGCCGGTACGCAGCACAACGTCATCCCGGACACGGCCGAGTTCGAGGCGACCGTACGCAGCTACTCGGAAGCCAACCACGAGCGGCTGGCCCAGGGGCTGCCGCGTCTGGTGCGCGCGATTGCAGCCGCGCACGGCCTGGAGGCGGACGTGGAGTACCAGATGCTCTACCCGGTCACGGTCAACGAGCCGGCCGCGACGGAGTTCGCCCTGGACACGGCACGCGACCTGTTCGGCCCGGGCGAGGTGTGGCACGCCCCCCAGCCCGCCAACGGCTCGGAGGACTTCTCCCTGGTGCTGAACAAGGTGCCCGGCGCGATGCTCATGGTCGGCGCGGCGCCCGAGGGCGTGGACGTGGAGAAGGCGCCGCAGAACCACTCCCCGCGGGCCGTGTTCGACGACCGGGTGCTCCACCGCCAGGCGGCGCTGCTCGCCGAGCTCGCACAGCGGCGGCTCGCCGCAGGGGCGTCCGCATGAGAACGCCCGGCGGGACGGAGGAGGTGGCGGCGCCCCGGGTCACCGCCGTCGTCGGTCTGCTGGTCGTCTTTGAGCTGGTCAGTGGCTTCCTCCAGGGATCGGGCCCGGCGCTGGTGCCCGCCGTGCAGGACTGGCAGTCCATCAGCGCGTCGCAGGCGCAGTGGTACATGGCGGTCCAGTTCCTGGCCGCCGCGGTGGGGGTGCCGGTGTTCGGGCGGCTCGGTGATCTGTACGGGCACCGTCGACTGGTCCGGATCGCGCTGGTCTGTATCGCGGCGGGCACCGTCCTGGTGGCCCTCGCGCCGAATCTGACGGTGCTGCTGGTGGGCCGTGCTCTCATCGGCCCCGTGGCGGCGCTGCTGCCGTTGGAGATCGGTCTCGTACGCGACCGGCTCGACGTCGAGGGCGCGCGGCGCGCGGTGGCGCTGCTCGTCGGCGCACTCACCCTCGGCTCGCTCCTCGGCCACGGCCTGGCCGGCCCCCTGCTCGCACTCACCGGCGGCGTCCAGGCGACGCTCCTCGTCCTCGCCGCGATCGCGTGCGCCTGTGCGGCCCTCTCGTACTGCGCGATCCCCGAGTCCCGGACGCGCGCGCCCGGCCGGATGGACTGGACGGGGGCAGCCCTGCTCGGCCTGGCGCTGCTGCTGTTCCTCGGCACGATGGCACGCAGCCGGGCGTGGGGCTGGACCTCGCCGCTCACCCTGGGCGGCCTCGTGCTCTCCCTGTCCCTGCTCGCCTGGTGGATCCGGCTCGAACGGGACCGGCCGCACGCCCTGGTCGACGTCCGGGCAGTGGCCCACCCCCGGTCCGCCCCGTACTACGTCTCGGGGTTCGCCTTCGGCGCCATCATGCTGGGCGGGCAGGCGGTCGCCATCTCGTACGTCGCCGCGTCGAAGGGCGACGAGGGGTACGGCTTCGGGCTCAAGACCTGGGAGATCAGCCTGTGGGGCGGGGTGCCGCACGTCCTGGCCTTCGCCGGGGCGAGCCTGGTGGCCCGGGTGGCGGCCCGTACCGGCTACCGCCGTGTCCTGCTGCTCGCCTTCGCACTGATGGCCGCCGGGAACGTGGGACTGATGGCCGGCCACGCCACGCTGCTGCTGTTCGTCCTGGCCTCCGCCGTCTCCGGCTTCGGCATGGGCCTGGCCTTGGGCGGCCTGCCCACGCTGATCGTGGAACGCAGCACCCCGGACCGGACGGCGAGCGCGACCGCCGTCTACAACAACCTCAAAACCCTGGGCGGCAGCGTCGCGGGCGCGGGCTCGGCCGTCGTCCTCGGCTCCCTGGTCGTCAGCGGTACGAGCGTCCCGGCGCTCTCCGCCTACCTGACGATCTGGGGGCTGGGCGCGCTGCTGTGCGTGGGCGCGCTCGCACTCCAAGTCCTGACCAACCGTGAGACGGGTGCCCTGGGTGCGGCAGAGAATCGCCGCTCGGACACCCGTCCGCACAGGGACGCGGGGATGTCAGCCGGAGCGTAGCGGGCGATGCCGGAGATCCAGCCCGCTGACCGACGATCTTCACCAAGGACACCCGCCGCTGACCGCCCAGCGCCTGGACGAACAGCTGCCGGGTCAAGGTCAGCGGCGGGCCTGACGACCACTGAGCACTGTGCATCGTGAAGTCGCAGGTCACGGGTCTGGTGTGCGCGCAGGGGTTCGAGTCACGGAGGGGTGGGTCGGCGTCCACGGCCGACTGGAGAATGCCGCAGAGCAGGCCGTGGAGGTTGGCGATCGTCTTCGCCGCGTACTCACGGCGCTCCGTGCCCGGAGGATGCAGGGGGACCGGCCTCCCCGTCCTGGAGGTCCAGGATCCACCGGCTGACGTGATCGCGGGTGAGCTCGTCCCCTCGGTCGGGGGGCGTCGGCGCGACGATGTCCGGCTCCGGCCACTCGGTGGCTCCAGGCCGGCTGCTCGACGAGGGATCCCCGTCAGCAAGCCTCCGACCATTTGACAAATGGGGCGCCGACAGGGCGCAGAATTCGGGGCTGTGTGCGGCGCGTCACACGCAGGAGCCGTGGGATCGGCGTGGGATCATCGGCATGGCCCCACATCCACGCTTCACTCAAAACCGCAGGTCAAGAAGGTACGGAGCTGGCGAGGCAGGTCCGAGACGCCCGTTTCGCCACACCGACGAGAAACGATCGCCACACGCGGAAACACCCCCTTAGGGGCGTTTCCGCAGGTCAGAACGTTTTTCTTGGTGGGGCGGGTGGGACTCGAACCCACGGCCGACGGATTATGAGTCCGCTGCTCTAACCGGCTGAGCTACCGCCCCGAACATCACGGCGCGTACAAGTGTGCGCGCCGTCTGCCGCAGCATAGCCGCTCATACGATCTCCTGCTCCGGATGGTCGGCCATGCTCAACCAACAGGACTCACCTGCCCCGTCCGCGGTTCCGCGGGAAACGAAAAAGGACCCCTGAGGGTCCTCTTCCGATGGCTCCCCCGACTGGACTCGAACCAGTAACCCTCCGGTTAACAGCCGAATGCTCTGCCAATTGAGCTACAGGGGATCGCGCTCCCCCGACTGGACTCGAACCAGTAACCTGCCGGTTAACAGCCGGCTGCTCTGCCAATTGAGCTACAGGGGATTGCTGCGTTGCGACGAACGGTCCCACCTCCGGCCTTGCCGAGGAGCGGGCGCTCGCTGCGAGACATAGATTAGCGCAAGCAGGGGGGTGCTCCGCCAATCGGTATCCCCAGGGCGTCCAGGGAAGGATCGCAGCGTGCGGTACAAGCTGGTCTTCGTCGCCGGACTGGGCCTCGGTTTCGTGATCGGGACGCGGGCCGGGCGTGAGGTGTACGAGCGGATGAAGGCGTCCGCGAAGCAGGTCGCCGGGAACCCCGCGGTGCGCAACGCGGCCGAGTCCGCCGCCCAGGGCGGCCGGCAGGCCGCCGGGCGGGCACTGCACGTGGTCGGCGACCAGGCGCAGAAGATCCCGGTGAAGATCCGGTCGCGGCGCGAGCACAACGGGCACTACAGCCGGCAGTCCGACCGGTTCGAGGACGACGACTGGGGAACCAGCAACACCTGAACCCGGGCGGCCGAACCCGGAATCATCCGACGTACGCCGGAAAGACCCGGCGTACGGCAGAATCATGTGCCATGGGGATAGTCGCCGGCCTTGACAGCTCTACGGACTCCACGCGCATCGTCGTCTGTGACGCCGACACCGGTGCCGTGCTGCGGCAGGGGCATGCCCCGCACCCCCTGGAACCCAAGGCCACCGACGTCGACCCGCAGGCCTGGCTGCTCTCCCTCGGGGAGGCCGCGACCGGCGGGCTGCTCGAAGGCGTGCAGGCCATCGGCGTCTGCGCGCAGGGGCACGGGATCGTGCCGCTCGACGCGCGGGGCGGCCTGGTGCGGCCCGCGCTCGTCGGGAACGACAAGCGGGCCCAGGTCGCCGCGGCCGACCTCGTCGAGGCGCTCGGCGGACGGCAGGCGTGGACCGGGGCCGTCGGCGCCGTACCGCAGTCCGGGATGCCCGTCGCCAAGCTGCGCTGGCTCGCCCGCACCGAACCCGAGCACGCCCAGCGGATCGCCTCCGTCCTCCAGCCGCACGACTGGCTGGTCTGGCAGCTGCTCGGCCGGCCGGCCCGCCGCACCACCGACCGCGGCGCCGCCTCCGCCACCGGCTACTGGTCGGCCCGTAACGGCTCCTACCGCCCCGACCTCGTCGAGCTGGCGCTCGGGCACCAGGCCGCGCTGCCCGAGATCCTCGGACCCGCCGAGGCCGCCGGCACCACCCCCGAGGGGCTCCTCATCTCCGCCGGTACGGGAGAGACGATGGCGGCCGCCCTCGGCCTGGGCCTCGGCACCGGGGACGCGGTGGTGTCCCTCGGCGCCTCCGGCTCCGTGATGGCCGTCCACCACGAGGCCCCGGCCGACCCGGACGGGACGGTCACCGCGTACGCCGACGCCGCCGGCATGCACCTGCCCGTGGTGCACACCTCCAACGCCGTACGCGTACTCCGCGGCACCGCCGAGATGCTGGGCGTCGAGTCGCTGGACGAGCTGTCCGCACTCGCCCTGAAGTCCACCCCCGGCGCCTCCGGCCTTGTACTGCTGCCCTATCTGGAGGGCGAGCGCACCCCGAACCTGCCGCACACCGCGGGCACCCTCAGCGGCCTGCGCCGCGAGTCCATGAAGCCCGAGCACCTGGCCCGGGCCTCCTTCGAGGGCATGCTGTGCTCCCTCGCCGACGCGATGGACGTGCTGCGCCGGCGCGGCGTCGAGGTGCGCCGGGTGTTCCTGCTCGGCGCCGCCGCCGGGCTGCCCGCCGTGCAGGCCATGGCGCCCGCGCTGTTCGGCGCGCAGGTCGTCGTACCCCAGCCGGCCGAGTACGCGGCGCTCGGCGCCGCCCGGCAGGCGGCCTGGGCCCTCGGGGTGTCCCAGGGCACCCTCTCCCCCGCCGTCCCGCCGGCCTGGCAGGGCGCCGCCGCGCAGGTCTTCGAGGCGGGCGAGGAACTCGCGGTCGGGCAGGCCGTGCGCCAGCAGTACATCGCCACCCGCGACCAGCTGCACCCGGGCGCCTTCAGCGCGTGAGCGGGGGTCCGCCCCCAAAACGAGTCGTAACGTCCCGGGAGCGCGGGCGATAGTAGAACCCGTGCTCATAAGACTCCTCCGAACCTTCCTCGGGCCGTACAGAAAACCCATCGCCCTGCTGGTGCTGCTCCAGCTGCTGCAGACCAGCGCCACTCTCTACCTGCCGACCCTGAACGCGGACATCATCGACAACGGTGTCGTGAACGGGGACACCGGCTACATCCTGCGGTTCGGCGCGCTGATGGTCGGTGTGTCGCTGGTGCAGGTCGTCTGCAACATCGGGGCCGTGTACTTCGGTGCGCGGACCGCGGCCGCGCTCGGGCGGGACGTCCGGGCCGCGGTCTTCGGCCGTGTGCAGTCCTTCTCGGCCCGGGAGGTCGGACACTTCGGCGCGCCGTCGCTGATCACCCGCACCACCAACGACGTGCAGCAGGTCCAGATGCTGGTCCTGATGGCGTTCACCCTGATGGTCTCCGCGCCCATCATGTGTGTCGGCGGCATCATCATGACGCTCGGCCAGGACGTGCCGCTGTCGGCCGTCCTGATCGCGGTCGTGCCGGTGCTCGGCATCGCGGTCTCGCTGATCGTGCGGAAGATGCGTCCGCTGTTCCGCACCATGCAGGAGCGGCTCGACACCGTGAACCGGGTGCTGCGCGAGCAGATCACCGGCAACCGGGTGATCCGCGCCTTCGTCCGCGACGGCTACGAGCGCGAGCGGTTCAAGGGCTCCAACGTCGAGCTGACCGACGTGTCGATGTCGACCGGCCGGCTGATGGCGCTGATGTTCCCGACCGTGATGACGGTCGTGAACGTGTCGTCGATCGCCGTCGTGTGGTTCGGCGCGCACCGCATCGACAGCGGCGCGATGGAGATCGGCGCGCTGACCGCCTTCCTCGCGTATCTGATGCAGATCGTGATGGCCGTGATGATGGCCACCTTCATGTTCATGATGGTGCCGCGGGCCGAGGTGTGCGCCGAGCGCATCCAGGAGGTCCTGGCCACCGAGTCCAGCGTGGTGCCGCCGGCCGAGCCGGTCACGGCCCTGGACCGGCGCGGGCATCTGGAGGTCAGGAGCGCGGACTTCCGGTACCCGGGCGCCGAGGAGTCGGTGCTGCGGGACGTCGAGCTGGTCGCCCGGCCCGGCGAGACCACGGCGATCATCGGCTCGACCGGCTCCGGCAAGTCGACCCTGCTCGGCCTGGTGCCGCGGCTCTTCGACGTGACCGGCGGCGAGGTCCTGGTCGACGGCGTGGACGTGCGCGAGCTCGAACCCGGCCTGATGGCCCGGACGGTCGGCCTGGTGCCGCAGAAGCCGTATCTGTTCTCCGGGACGGTGGCGACCAATCTGCGGTACGGCAAGCCCGACGCGACCGACGAGGAGCTGTGGCACGCCCTGGAGGTGGCCCAGGCCAAGGACTTCGTGTCCAAGCTGGAGGGCGGCCTGAACGCGCCCGTCGCACAGGGCGGCACCAATGTCTCCGGCGGGCAGCGGCAGCGGCTCGCGATCGCCCGCACCCTGGTGCAGAAGCCGGAGATCTATCTCTTCGACGACTCCTTCTCCGCCCTCGACTACGAGACGGACGCGCTGCTGCGGGCCGCCCTGTCGGAGGAGACGGCCGAGTCGACCGTGGTCATCGTCGCCCAGCGGGTGTCGACGATCCGGGACGCCGACCGGATCGTGGTCCTCGACGAGGGCCGGGTGGTCGGCACGGGCCGGCACCACGAGCTGATGGCGGAGAACGAGACGTACCGGGAGATCGTGCTCTCCCAGCTGACCGAGGCGGAGGCAGCCTGATGGCCGGTCCTGGCGGACGAATGATGGCCGGCGCCGGCGGCCCGGACTCGAGGTCGATGGACTTCAAGGGGTCCGGCAAGCGGCTGCTGGGGCAGCTGGCGCCGGAGCGCGGCACGCTGTGGCTGATGCTGATCGCCGGTGTGCTGTCGGTGGCGGCCTCGGTGGTCGGGCCGAAGATCCTCGGCAAGGCGACCGACCTGGTCTTCGCGGGCGTGGTCGGACGGCAGATGCCGGAGGGCACCACCAAGGAGCAGGCCCTCGCGGGGCTGCGCGCCAAGGGCGACGGCGGCATGGCCGACATGCTGTCCGGGGTGGACTTCACCCCGGGCCGGGGCATCGACTTCACGGCGGTCGGCGAGGTCCTCGGCGTGGCGCTCGGCGTCTACGTGCTCGCGGGCCTGCTGATGCTGGTGTCGACCCGGATGTCGATCAAGGTGATCAACCGGACGGTCTACCGGATGCGCGAGGACGTCCAGGCGAAGCTGTCGCGGCTGCCCCTGTCGTACTTCGACAAGGCCAAGCGCGGCGAGGTGCTCTCGCGGGCGACCAACGACATCGACAACATCTCGCAGACCCTCCAGCAGTCGATGGGCCAGCTCATCAACTCGCTGCTCACCATCGTCGGCGTGCTGGCGATGATGTTCTGGATCTCGCCGCTGCTCGCCCTGGTGGCGCTGGTCACGGTGCCGCTGTCGGTGGTCGTGGCGACCAGGATCGGCAAGCGCTCGCAGCCGCACTTCGTGCAGCAGTGGAAGTCCACGGGCAGGCTGAACGCCCACATCGAGGAGATGTACACCGGGCACACCCTCGTGAAGGTCTTCGGGCGGCAGGACGAGTCCGCGCGGGACTTCCGCGAGCAGAACGAGGCGCTGTACGAGGCCGGGTTCAAGGCGCAGTTCAACAGCGGTGTGATGCAGCCGGTGATGCTGTTCGTGTCGAACCTGAACTACGTGCTCGTGGCCGTCGTCGGTGGTCTGCGGGTGGCGAGCGGCAGCCTGTCCATCGGTGACGTGCAGGCGTTCATCCAGTACTCCCGGCAGTTCTCGATGCCGCTGACGCAGGTCGCGTCGATGGCGAACCTGGTGCAGTCGGGCGTGGCCTCCGCCGAGCGGGTCTTCGAGCTGCTCGACGCGGAGGAGCAGGAGCCGGACGCGCCGCACAGCGAGCACCCGGCGGACCTCAAGGGCAAGGTGGCCCTGGAGCACGTGTCCTTCCGCTACGAGGAGGACAAGCCGCTCATCGAGGACCTGTCGCTCGCGGTGGAGCCGGGGCAGACGGTCGCGATCGTCGGCCCGACGGGCGCCGGCAAGACGACCCTGGTGAACCTGCTCATGCGGTTCTACGAGGTGACCGGCGGCCGGATCACGCTCGACGGCACCGACATCGGGAAGATGTCGCGGGAGGACCTGCGCACCGGGATCGGCATGGTGCTCCAGGACACCTGGCTGTTCGGCGGCACCATCGCGGAGAACATCGCGTACGGCGCGACGCGCGAGGTGAGCCGGGCGGAGATCGAGGAGGCGGCGAAGGCGGCCCACGCCGACCGCTTCGTCCGTACCCTGCCCGAGGGCTACGACACGGTCATCGACGACGACGGCGCCGGCGTCAGCGCGGGCGAGAAGCAGCTGATCACCATCGCGCGGGCGTTCCTGTCCGATCCGGTGATCCTGGTCCTCGACGAGGCGACCAGCTCGGTCGACACCCGCACCGAGGTGCTGATCCAGAAGGCGATGGCGCGGCTCGCCCACGGGCGCACCTCGTTCGTGATCGCGCACCGGCTCTCCACCATCCGGGACGCGGACGTGATCCTGGTGATGGAGAACGGCTCGATCGTGGAGCAGGGCACGCACGAGGAGCTGCTCGCCTCGGGCGGCGCGTACGCGCGGCTGTACGCGGCGCAGTTCGCCCAGGCGGTCGCCGAGGTGGACTAGTCGGACCGGCTGGACGGCTAGTCCAGATAGCCGCGCAGCTGGTCGGCGTAGGCATGGTCCCGCAGCTTGTTGAGGGTCTTCGACTCGATCTGGCGGATGCGTTCGCGCGTCACGCCGAAGATCCGGCCGATCTCCTCCAGGGTGCGGGGCCTGCCGTCGTCGAGGCCGTAGCGGAGCTGGACGACCTTGCGTTCGCGTTCGCCGAGGGTCGAGAGCACGGCCTCCAGGTGCTGGCGGAGCAGCAGGAAGGCGGCGGACTCGACGGGGGACGCGGCGTCGCCGTCCTCGATGAGGTCGCCGAGCGCGACGTCCTCCTCCTCGCCGACGGGGGCGTGCAGCGAGACCGGCTCCTGGGCGAGCCGCAGCACCTCGCCGACCCGTTCGGGGGCCAGGTCGAGCTGGGCGGCGACCTCCTCGGCGGTGGGTTCACAGCCGCGTTCCTGGAGCATCCGGCGCTGGACGCGGACGACCCGGTTGATGAGTTCGACGACGTGCACGGGGACGCGGATGGTCCGGGCCTGGTCGGCGAGGGCCCGGGACATCGCCTGGCGGATCCACCAGGTCGCGTACGTCGAGAACTTGTAGCCGCGCGCGTAGTCGAACTTCTCCACGGCCCTGATGAGGCCGAGATTGCCCTCCTGCACCAGGTCGAGCATGGTCAGGCCGCGTCCCACGTACCGCTTGGCGACGGAGACGACGAGCCGCAGATTGGCCTCGATGAGTCTGCGTTTGGCGATCCGGCCGAGGACCACGAGCCGGTCCAGGTCGAGTGCCGACCGGGAGTCGAGGTCAGGGGTGTTGGCGAGTTTCTCCTCGGCGAAGAGCCCGGCCTCGACCCGGCGCGCGAGCTCGACCTCCTCCTCCGCCGTGAGCAGCGGTACCCGGCCTATCTCGCGCAGGTACTGCCGGAAGAGGTCGGAGGACGGTCCGTTGCCGCCGAGGTCGACGCGTCGGCGCTGGGCGGGCACGGCCTCTGGTTCGCGCTCGACGGCCACGAGTTCGAGCGGAGAGGGTTCGAGCGGAGACGGGTCGAGCGGAGACGGCTCGCCCGGGGGCGATTCGGTCACGGCGAGGGTCTGGGGCTGGGTCTGCACGGGGGGCGACCTCCAGGACGGGATGACACCGTCCGCTCAGTGTGTCGTACGACACAACACCGCCACGAGGGGCGTGCGGTGACTTTTTGAGTTCGCGTTGTGACCGAACGTCAGCCGACCGCCGGCGGTGTCAGAGCGCGGCCGCGCCGTGGTTGCGCAGCGACTGCCCGTACTGGGTGAGGACCCACAGCTCGTTCTGCACGGCGGCCACCTGGGCGGGGTCGCCGTGCGCGCCGAGCCGGGCCAGGGTGCCCTGGACGTCGCGGATGCGCCGGTCGACGGCCCGGAGCCGTACGGTCACCAGCTGGTCGCCCGCGTAGGCCTCGTCGACGATCTTCGCGAAGATCACCTCGACGGCGAGCTCGGTGACGAGGGCGCGCACGGTGTCGTCGGGGGCGGCCTCGCGGACCGCGTCGAGGTAGTCGGCGGGCGCGCCGGTGGCGCCGCCGGCGTCCTGGACGCACTGGCGGACGGCCGCGTAGGGCGGGGCGGTGAACTCGTCGACCCCGTACGCGTCGAAGGCCGGGGAGACCAGCTCCGGGCGCTGCAGCGCCAGCTTGAGCAGCTCGCGCTCGGTGCGGTGGGCGGGGCTGCGCAGGTTGAGCGCGGGGCCGGCCGGGGCGGCGGGAGCCTGGATGCCGGCGGTGTCGTACGGCCTCCGACGCTCGGCGCCGCGGCGGTCGGGCTCCTTGCCGCCGCCACCGCGCTGCCAGCGGGCGATCTGGGCGACCCGGCGGACCACGAACTGGGTGTCGAGGATGCCGAGCATGCCGGCGAGCTGGACGGCGACCTCGTGCTGCGAGGCCACGTTCTTGATGCGGGCGACGATCGGGGCGGCCTCGTCGAGCGCGGCGGCCCGGCCGGACGGGATCTCCAGGTCGTACCGTCGCACGATCTGCCGGAGCGCGAACTCGAAGAGCGGGACGCGCGGCTCGACGAGGTCGGCGACGGCCTCGTCGCCCTTGGCGAGGCGCAGTTCGCAGGGATCCATGCCGTCGGGGGCGATGGCGATGTAGGTCTCGGCGGCGAACTTCTGGTCGTCCTCGAAGGCGCGCAGCGCGGCCTTCTGGCCGGCGGCGTCGCCGTCGAAGGTGAAGATGACGCGGGCCGAGCCGTTGTCCATGAGGAGGCGGCGGAGGATCTTGATGTGCTCGCCGCCGAAGGCGGTGCCGCAGGTGGCGATGGCGGTGGTGACGCCGGCCAGGTGGCAGGCCATGACGTCGGTGTAGCCCTCGACCACCACCGCGCGGCTGACCTTGGCGATGTCCTTCTTGGCCAGGTCGATGCCGTAGAGCACCTGGGACTTCTTGTAGATCGGCGTCTCGGGCGTGTTGAGGTACTTGGGCCCGTTGTCGTCCTCGCGGAGCCGGCGCGCGCCGAAGCCGACGACGTCGCCGCCGACGTCCTTGATCGGCCACATCAGGCGGCCGCGGAAGCGGTCGATGGGGCCGCGGCGGCCGTCCTGGGAGAGGCCGGAGAGGATCAGCTCGCGGTCGGTGAAGCCCTTGCCGCGCAGGAAGCGGGTGAGGTGGTCCCAGCCGGCCGGGGAGTAGCCGACGCCGAAGTGCTCGGCGGCGGCCTGGTCGAAGCCGCGCTCGGCGAGGAACCTGCGCCCGATCTCGGCCTCGGCGGAGCCGAGTTGCTCCGCGTAGTACTGGGCGGCGATCTTGTGCGCGTCGACCAGGCGGGTGCGTTCGCCGCGCTGGTGGCCGGGGTTGTAGCCGCCCTCCTCGTAGCGCAGCGTGATGCCCGCCTTGGCGGCGAGGCGTTCGACCGTCTCCGAGAAGGAGAGGTGGTCGATCTTCATCACGAAGGCGATCGTGTCGCCGCCCTCCTGGCAGCCGAAGCAGTGGAACAGGCCCTTGCTGGGGCTGACCTGGAAGGAGGGCGACTTCTCGTCGTGGAAAGGGCAGAGGCCCTTGAGGTTGCCGCCGCCCGCGTTGCGGAGCTGGAGATACTCGGACACGACGGCGTCGATCGGGACCGCGTCCCGTACCGCCTTCACGTCGTCATCGTTGATCCTGCCGGCCACGGATGAATTCTACGGGGGCGCGGGCGAAGTCCTGCTAGGGAACGAGGCTCTCCAGATCGACCGACGGGTCCGCCAGGCGGTCCGTGTCCACCTGGGCCCGGGACCGGATCAGCTTCTGGATCGGGTCTGTGACGTCCCACACATTCACGTTCATCCCGGCGATCACCCGGCCCTCCTTCAGCCAGAAGGAGATGAACTCGCGCTTGCCGGTGTCGCCGCGCACCACGACCTGGTCGTACGAGCCGGGCGGCGCCCAGCCGGAGTACTCCATGCCCAGGTCGTACTGGTCGGAGAAGAAGTACGGCACGCGGTCGTAGGAGACGGTACGGCCGAGCATCGCGCGGGCGGCGGCCGGGCCGCCGTTGAGGGCGTTGGCCCAGTGCTCGACGCGGATGCGGTGGTGCAGCGCGGGGTGGTGGAAGGCGGCCACGTCACCGGCCGCGTAGATGTCGGGGTCGGAGGTGCGCAGCGACTCGTCGACGGCGATGCCGCCGCCGTCCGCGCGGTCGACGAGGGCGAGCCCGGCGTTCTCGGCGAGCGCGGTGCGCGGGGCGGCGCCGATGGCGATCAGCACGGCGTGGGCGGGGTGCTCCTCGCCGTCCTCGGTGCGGACCGCGAGCACCATGCCGTCCTGGCCGGTGATCTCGGCGAGCCGGGCACCGAAGTGGAACCGGACGCCGTGATCGGTGTGCAGGTCGGCGAAGAGCTGGCCGAGCTCGGGGCCGAGGACCCGGTGCAGCGGGGTGGGGTCGGCCTCGACGACGGTGACCTCGGCGCCGTACGTCCGGGCCGCGGCGGCCACCTCCAGGCCGATCCAGCCGCCGCCGGCGATGACCAGGTGCCCGTTGTCGCGGCCGAGGGCGCGCAGCTCGTCGCGCAGCCGCTCGGAGTGGGCGAGCCGGCGCAGGTGGTGCACACCGGCGAGCTCGGTGCCGGGGAGGTCGAGGCGGCGCGGCTCGGCGCCGGTGGCGAGGAGGAGCTTGTCGTAGCGGATGACGGTGCCGTCGCCGAGCCGGACGGTGCGGGCGTCGCGGTCGACGGCGGTGACGGTCTGGCCGAGGTGCAGCTCGACGTCGTGCCGGGCGTACCAGGCGGGCTCGTGGACGAAGACGGAGTCCCGCTCCTCCTTGCCGAGCAGATAGCCCTTGGAGAGCGGGGGGCGTTCGTAGGGGTGTTCGCGTTCGTCGCCGATCAGGATCACCCGGCCGTTGAACCCTTCGGATCGCAGCGTCTCCGCCGCCTTGGCCCCGGCCAGGCCCCCGCCGACGATGACAAAGGTCTGATCTGCGTCGACCACGTTGATTCCTCCTCGTTGCGACCGGTTCCCTACGCTACGCCCCCGGTCGGGACCCCGGCCGTACCGCCTCGGGGCGTGCATGCGAGGGTCCCGCAACGGCCGGGAAGACGAAAGGGGGCGAACGACCCCCGCGCACGGCCCGTCAGCCGCGCGGGGGGCGGAGGCGGGCGTGGAGGGCGCGGGCGGAGGCGTCCGTGAGGGAGGCGATCTGGTCGACGATCACCCGCTTGCGGGAACGGTCGTCCGGAGCACCGACGAACAGCGCCCGGAACTGGGGTTCGAGGCCCTCGGGCGCGCGGGCCGCGAGGGCCTCGGCGAGCTCGGCGAGGACGATGCGCTGGTCGGCCCGGAGCGCCTCCTGTTCGGCGCGCTGCATCACGTACCGGTCGGCGACGGCCTTGAGGACGGCGCACTCGTTGCGGGTCTCGCGGGGGACGACCAGCTCGGCGGCGTAGCGGGTGAGCCGCCCCGAGCCGTACGCCTGCCGGGTCGCGCCCTCGGCGGCCAGGCAGAAGCGTCCGATGAGCTGGCTGGTGGCGTCCTTGAGACGGGCCTGGGCGACCGCCGAGCCGTCGTAGCCGTGCGGCCACCACTCCTGGTCGAGGAGCCGGTCGAGGGCGTCGGCGAGCTCCTGCGGATCGGTGTCCTCCGGTACGTAGCGCCCGAGGGCGACCGCCCAGATGTCGGCGCGCTCGGGCTCGGCGAGCAGCAGGTTGGGGTCGATGTGCCCGGCGTGCAGCCCGTCCTCGACGTCGTGCACCGAGTACGCCACGTCGTCGGACCAGTCCATGACCTGCGCCTCGAAGCACTTGCGGTGACCGGGCGCGCCCTGCCGGATCCAGGCGAAGACCGGCAGGTCGTCCTCGTACACCCCGAACTTCGGCGAGCCGGGGTCGGTGGGGTGCCCGCCGCGCGGCCACGGGTACTTGGTGGCGGCGTCGAGCGCGGCCCGGGTGAGGTTGAGCCCGACGCTGGCCGGCTCGCCGGTGGCGGGGTCGGTGACGAAGCGCTTGGGCTCGATCCGGGTGAGGAGGCGCAGTGACTGCGCGTTGCCCTCGAAGCCGCCGCAGTCCTTCGCCACGTCGTTGAGCGCCTGCTCGCCGTTGTGCCCGAAGGGCGGGTGCCCCATGTCGTGGGCGAGGCAGGCGGCCTCGACGAGGTCGGGGTCGCAGCCGAGCGCGGCCCCCAGCTCGCGCCCGACCTGGGCGCATTCGAGGGAGTGGGTGAGCCGGGTGCGGGGGCTGGCGTCCCACGCGTGACTGCGCGTCCCGGGCGTGACCACCTGCGTCTTCCCGGCGAGCCGGCGCAGCGCGGCGGAATGCAGCACCCGGGCCCGGTCGCGCTGGAAGGCGGTGCGGCCGGGGCGTTTGTCGGGCTCGGGGGCCCAGCGTTCGAGCGCGGCCGTGTCGTAGCCGGGGGTGTCGGGGGTGTCGGTGCCGAAGGTGTCCTTGGGTTCGTTGATGCCTTCCATGTCCCGAAGGTAACGGGCGGGACGGACAGAAGCGGTCAGATGGCGGCGAGTTCCTTCTGCGGGGTGCGCGCCAGTGCTTCGTCGTAGCGGTGCAGGACCAGGCGCGCCAGGGCCGGGTGGGGGCCGAGGGGGTCGGCGGCGAGCCAGGGGGCCTGGGCGGCGGCGCGGGTGGCGAAGAGGCCGGGGGCGGTGAAGCAGGAGGCCACGGCGACGCGGTGGCGGCCGCGGGCGGCGAGCGCGCGGACCGCCTCGGGGATGGTGGGGGCGGCGGCCGAGGCGTACGCGGGGAGGACCGGGACGCCGCCGAGCCGTTCGCCGAGCATCGCGGCGATCCGCCGGATGTCGGCGGCGGAGTCGGGGTCGCGCGAGCCCGCGGAGGCGAGGACCACTCCGGTGGCGGGCGAGGCCCCGTCCTCGGGCGCCCAGCCCGCCTCGGCCAGCCGGTCCGCGAGCGCCTCGACGAGGAGCGGGTGCGGGCCGAGGGGTGCGGCGATCCGGGCCCGGAGGGCGGGGAGGGCGGCGAGCGCGGCGGGCAGGTCGTGCTTGACGTGGTACCCGCGGGCGAAGAGCAGCGGGACGAGGACGGCGTCACCGGTCAGGCCGGCCAGCACGTCGGTGAGCAGCGGCGCGTTCAGCTCGATGTGCGCGAGCCGTACGTCGAGGCCGGGGCGCAGTTCGCGCACCCGGTCGAGGAGCCGGCGCAGCGTCGCGGCGGCCCGGGGGTCGCGGCTGCCGTGGCCGACGGCTATCAGCGTGGGCGCGGGTTCGGCCCGCCGCGCGAGGATGCGGCCGAGCATCCCGGCGGCGGTGCTGTCGAACGTGTCGGCGTCCGGCCCGTACGTCGTCATGGACCGATGCTGCCGGGGGGACGTTGCGCGGCCGTTTCGCGTGGGTCACGGACGTTTGCCGCGGGCTCACGCGCACCGGGGAGCGGCGGTCAGGCGTCCAGCCAGACCCGCAGCGGGCCGAGCGTCTCGAAGCCCTCCGCGAGTGCCGCCTCCAGGTCGTCGCCCGACTCGTAGCCGACGACCGGGAGGCCGGGGGCGGCCGCGGCGAGGGCACCGGACCAGGCGTACGAGGGCGGGACGCCGTCCGCCGTGAAGAGGTTGGAGACGCCGGTGACGCCGGCGGACTCGGTGAGGACGGCGCCGCCGAGGATCCGGCCGTCGGCGGCGTACCCGGCGACGATGGTGGTCGTCGGATCGGCGAGGAGCTCGGGGCGGAAGAGGGCGGCCTCGTCGGGGTCTCCGGTGCTCCAGGCGAGGGCCCATGCGGTGAGTTCACCGGCCGTACGGACCGGGCGCCAGCCCTCGGCGGCCGGTCGGGGCCCCGGGGCCGGGCGGTGGATCCACTGGGCGTCGAAGAGCAGGCGGAAGCCCTCGGCCGCGAGGTCGAGCCGGGCGTGGCTGTCCTTGACGGAGGCGCCGGGGGCCGTGCGGTCGATGCCGGACAGGAGGTCCGCGGCGGTCGCGTCCTCCGTGAGGGTCACGGCGTCCGGGTAGTAGAGCGGGGTCCGGCGGGGACTGGTCCAGGCCCGGGGGCCGAAGGAGCCGGTCAGGCCGTGGGCGCGGCACATGACGGCGCACCAGTCGGCGTTGTTGCGGACGGCGTGGGCGAGGAGCGCGGCTTCGGTGATCATCACCGCGGATCGTACGGACTCCGTACCCCTCCCCTCCCCTCTTTTTTCGTTCCGAATCACGGAATATCTTTTCCACTATGAGAATGTCCCCCGCGTCGCTCCCCCGACGCACCCTCGCCGAGTTCACCGGCACCGCCGCGCTCGTCGCCGTCATCGTCGGCTCCGGCCTCCGCGCCGACGCCCTCAGCCAGGACATCGGGGTCCGGCTGATCGCCAACGCCGCCGCCTCCGCGATCGGTCTCGGCCTGCTCATCGCGCTCATCGGCCCGCTCTCCGGCGCCCACTTCAACCCGGTCGTCACCCTCTCCGAGTGGTGGACCCGGCGCACCCGGCACCAGGGGAACGGCGGCCGCGAGGCCCTCGCCTACATCGCCGCGCAGACCGGCGGCGCCGTCGCGGGTGCGCTGCTCGCCGAGGCGATGTTCGGCCGCGCGCCCGGCGCCGGTCTCGCCACCGCCCGGCGCGCCGAGCTCCACCTGCTCCTCGGCGAGGCCGTCGCGACCGCGGGACTCGTCCTCGTCGTCCAGGGCCTGCGCCGGGTCGGACGCCCCTCGCTCGCCCCGGTCGCCGTCGCCGGCTACATCGGCGCGGCCATCTGGTTCACCTCCTCCGGCTCCTTCGCCAACCCGGCGGCCACCGTCGGCCGCGCCTTCTCCGACTCCTTCACCGGCATCGCCCCCGGCTCCGTGCCCGCCTTCGCCGCCGCCCAGCTCCTCGGGATGCTGCTCGGCATGGGCGTCTCCGCACTCCTGTACGGATCGGACCGGGCAGCGAGCGAACCGAAGCCCGCCGATTCGCGTCGGACGGAGTGACCCCTTCCTTCCCGACCACGACCACGGAGGTCCACCCGATGCGCGGCGTCCGCCTGCCCCGCCTCCCCCGCACCACCCGGGGGCGCCGACGCGCCGTCCAGGCCGTCATGCTGGGCGCCGTGCTCGCCCTCGCGCCCGCCACCTGGATGCGGGTCACCGCCGAGGACCGGCTGCGCACCACCGCCGACGTGCCCGCCCAGGACGTGGCCGTGGTGTTCGGCGCCGGACTGTGGAACGGCCGCCCCACCCCGTACCTCGCGCACCGGCTCGACACCGCCGCCGAGCTCTACCGGGCCGGCAAGGTCAAGGTCCTGCTCGTCACCGGCGACAACAGCCGCACCGAGTACGACGAGCCGAGCGCGATGCGGACGTACCTCGCCCAGCGCGGCGTCCCGGACGACAAGGTCGTCAGCGACTACGCCGGTTTCGACACCTGGGACTCCTGCGTCCGCGCCAAGAAGATCTTCGGCGTCGACCGGGCGGTCCTGGTCACCCAGGACTTCCACATCAAGCGGGCGGTCGCGCTGTGCGGGGCGGCGGGCGTGGAGTCGTACGGGGTCGGGGTCGGCGAACCGAAGGACGCCACCTGGTACTACGGCACCACCCGCGAGCTCGCCGCCGCCGGGAAGGCCGCGCTCGACGCGGCGCTGCGGCCCGACCCGAGGTTCCTCGGCGAACGCGAGGACGGGGTGACGAAGGCGCTGGCGGCGCCGCGTACGAACGGCTGACCGACGAGGCCCGTGCCACGCGTACAAACGGCCACCGGCGGGGCCGTGTCACGCGTACGGACAGCCGGCCTCCGGCGGCCGGACCGGGGCCCGGCGGACGGCCGGCGGACGGCCCGGCCGCCGAGGCCCCGGCCTCGCCCGTGCGGCCCACCGCCCCGGCCCCCGCCGCCTCACCCGCCGGGCCCCGCGCCGGGGAGCGCACGGCACCCTGCCCGTAATGCGGCGCGAGCACGCCCGTAACACGCCCGTCGCATCCTCGGACCATGTCCGAGGTCACCACCGTTCCCACGCACTGCCCCTACTGCGCCCTCCAGTGCGGCATGAGGCTGCGGCCCACCGCCGCCGGAGAACTGCCGGCCGAGGTGGTCGAACGGCCGGACTTCCCCGTGAACCGGGGCGTGCTGTGCGGCAAGGGCCGCACCGCGCCCGCCGTGCTCTCCTCCCGGGTCCGGCTCACCGAGCCCCTGGTCCGCTGCCCTGACACGGGGGCGCTGGAGCCCGCGACCTGGGAGGAGGCCCTGGCCGCCGTCGCCGAGGGACTGAGCCGCACCCGCGCCGGCCACGGTGCCGATGCCGTGGGCGTCTTCGGCGGCGGCGGCCTCACCAACGAGAAGGCGTACGCGCTCGGCAAGTTCGCCCGGCTCGTCCTCGGCACCTCGCAGATCGACTACAACGGCCGCTTCTGCATGTCGTCCGCGGCCGCCGCCCACCAGCGGGCCTTCGGGCTCGACCGGGGCCTGCCCTTCCCCCTGGAGGACATCCCGAAGACCGGCTGCGTGATCCTCGTCGGCTCCAACCTCGCCGAGACCATGCCGCCCGCGCTCCGCTACCTCACCGAGCTCAAGGCCAACGGCGGCAGGCTGATCGTCGTCGACCCGCGCCGCACCCGGACCGCCGAGCAGGCCGATCTGCATCTCGCGCCGCGCCCCGGCACCGACCTGGCGCTCGCCCTCGGCATGCTGCACCTCGTCGTCGCCGAGGGGCGGGTCGACGAGGAGTTCGTGGCCGCGCGTACGGAGGGCTGGGCGGACGCGCGGGCCGGGGCGATGTCCCACTGGCCCGAGCAGGTGGAACGGATCACCGGCGTTCCGGTGCCCGAACTCCGCGCGGCGGTAGGGATGTTCACCGAGGCCGAGACCGGCATGGTGCTCACCGCGCGCGGCCCCGAGCAGCAGTCCAAGGGCACCGACACCGTCGGCGCCTGGATCAACCTGTGCCTGGCCACCGGCAAGGCCGGCCGGCCGCTGTCCGGCTACGGCTGCCTGACCGGCCAGGGAAACGGCCAGGGCGGCCGCGAGCACGGCCAGAAGGCCGACCAGCTGCCCGGCTACCGCAAGCTCGACGACCCGGCCGCCCGGGAGCACGTCGCCGGGGTGTGGGGGGTGGCGCCGGAGTCCCTGCCGGGGCCGGGCCGCAGCGCGTACGAGCTCCTCGACGCCCTCGGCCGGGACGTGAAGGCCCTCCTCCTCATGGGCTCCAACCCGGTCGTCTCCGCCCCGCGCGCCGCGCACGTCGAGGAGCGGATCCGCGCCCTGGACTTCCTGGCCGTCGCCGACGTCGTGCTCTCCGAGACGGCGGCGCTCGCCGACGTGGTCCTGCCGGTCACCCAGTGGGCCGAGGAGACCGGCACCACCACCAACCTGGAGGGCAGGGTGCTGCTGCGCCGCCGGGCCCTCACCCCGCCGCCGGGGGTCCGCAGCGACCTGGAGGTGCTGCACGGGCTCGCGGCCCTGCTCGGCTGGGAGAAGGGCTTCCCGGCCGACCCGGAGGAGGTCTTCGGCGAGCTGCGGCGCGCCTCGGCGGGCGGCCCGGCGGACTACGCGGGCATCAGCTACCGCCGGATCGAGGAGGAGCAGGGCGTGTTCTGGCCCTGCCCGGACGAGAGCGGGGGCGGCACCCCGCGGCTCTTCCTGGACCGCTTCGCCACGCCCGACGGGCGGGCCCGCTTCGTACCCGTCGTGCACCGGGCGGCGGCCGAGGAGACGGACGCCGAGTACCCGGTGGTGCTGACGACCGGCCGGGTCGTCGCCCAGTACCAGTCGGGCGCCCAGACCCGGCGGGTCGACGAGCTGAACGCCGCCGCGCCCGGCCCGTTCGTGGAGCTGCACCCGCGGCTCGCCGAGCGGCTCGGGGTCGCGGAGGGCGAGGCCGTGGCCGTGGTGTCGCGGCGCGGGCGGGCGGTGGCGCCGGCCCGGATCACGGCCGCGATCCGCCCGGACACGGTGTTCATGCCCTTCCACTGGCCGGGCGAGGGCCGGGCGAACACGCTCACCAACCCGGCGCTCGACCCGGTGTCGAAGATGCCCGAGTTCAAGGTGTGCGCGGTCCGCCTGGAGCGCGCAGCCTCCTGAACCCCCTGGCCCCGGCCGTGGCTACGGGCGGTCGAACCAGTCGCCGCTCTCGATGACCGGGCCGAGGGGCGCGTCCGGGGCCGCCAGGAACACCCAGGCGGACACCCTCGCCCCGTCCCGTACCCGTTCGACGTCCATCGCCACCCGCTCGTACCCGACGGGCAGCTCCAGGCGGTCGAGCAGCCCGAACAGATCGCCGTAGTCGCCGGACGAGGGCGTGAGCAGGGTGCCGACGACCCGGCCCTGCTCCGCCGGGACGACATACGGGTAGCCGGGCCCGTCGTGCAGGACCGCCCCGTGCAGCACCGCGTCCGCCTCGGTGCCGATGCGGCCGGCGAGGAACCGGTCGTGGTTGTACGCGCCCGGGCGCAGCGTCCCGTACACGAAGAACGGGCGCTCGTCGTCCGGCCGCGCGGGGCCCTCGACGGCCGCGGCCGCCACGGTCTCCCGCTCGACCCAGCGGGCGTACTCCTCGCTCACCCGGGCCGCCCGGGTCGCGACGATCTCCGGCGTCTCGTAGTCGTGGGCGGCGAGGAGGTACGCCTCCAGGGCCGGGTAGCGCGCCTCGGTGGTCTTGAACACCACCTGCCACTCCTCCGCGGTCTCGATCGCGCCCTGCCAGTGGTACACGGAGCCGACCGGACCGGAGACCTGCGCGCAGGCGGCGACCCGGGCCTCGACGGCGCCGCGCGCCAGGGCCGCGGCCTTGTCGCGCGCGTCGATGCTGGTGACAACGGTGACGATCACGCCTTCACCGTACGGGTGAACGCGGCCGCGTGCAGCCGGACCGCGCGCGGCCGGGCACGGGCGCCCCGGGCCGCGGGGCGTGGGGGCCGAGCTTGATCACCCGTTCGGCACGGGCCATCAGCTGACGCCATGAAACCCGCCCCCACCTGTGCAAACGCGGAATTTCCAGCGACACGCCGCACCTGAACGGACGCATTCTGATTCCCCATCAGCAGGCGACTGACCCGGCCACGCATTTATCTCGGACCTACGGAAGCCCCTTTCCGTACGAACGTCCGCGCGCCACGGAGGCCACCATGCGCCGCACCCCTGTCCCCCTGCTCACCGGTACCGCGCTCACGGTCCTCGCGCTCGGCGCGCTCGCCGCGCCCGTGGCGTACGCGAACAACGACGGCGGCCACGAGAACACGCAGTCGCTGGAGATCTTCCCCTCCTCCGCCGACCCCGGCACCACCGTCACCGTGAACACCCTCGCCTGCGGCTCCCACGGCCACGGGGTGGGCGACGCGAACTCGCTCGGCGCGGGCGAGTTCCAGCTCAACCCGAGCACGCACAAGGAGGTCGTGGTGGGCCAGTTCACCGTGCCGCACCACACCAAGTCGGGGACCTATCCCATCAGCGTCGCCTGCGACAACGGCAAGACCGCGCGCGGCGACCTCTTCGTCAAGCACAAGAGCCCGAGCGGCCATGTGCAGACGGGTGTCGGCGGCAGCGTGGGCCCCGACACCGCCCAGGTCACGGCGGGCGTGGCGGTGCTGGCCGCGGCTGCCGTGGGCGGTACCTGGCTCCTGCGCCGCCGGGCGAGCGGCGCGCAGGACGGCTGAGAGCCGGGCCTTCGGGCCTGCGAGTACCGCCTCTGTCCTGCCCCCGCCGCGCGCCCGCTGACGGCCCGGCGGGGGCAGGACCATCCGGAAGACCCGTGAACGAGGAGACCGCCCCGGTGAGCAACCGCAGCAAGGGCTGGGGGATAGCCGTCGCCGCCTGCGTCGGGCTGTGGATGATCCAGAACGGCTCGGGCGAGGTCACCCCGCCCATCCCCACCGCCGCGCAGGCCTTCGCCGCCGGCCCGAGCGTGCACACCGACGCCGCCGCCGATCCGCTGCCGCCCTCGTCCCCGCTGCGGCTGCGGATCCCCGAGATCGACGTCGACACCCCCCTGACCGGACTCGGCGTGGGTCCCGACGGCGCCCTGGAGGTGCCGCCGGCCGCCGACCGCAATCTGGCCGGCTGGTACGAGGACGGCACCCGGCCCGGCGCCAAGGGCACCGCGATCGTCGCCGGGCACGTCGACAACGCGCAGGGGCCCGCCGTCTTCTACGCGCTCGGCGCGCTGAAGAAGGGGCACCGGATCGAGGTGGACCGGCAGGACGGCCGCACTGCCGTCTTCACCATCGACGCCGTGGAGGTCTACGAGAAGGACGGGTTCCCGGACACGAAGGTGTACGGGGAGGCGGACCGGGCCGAGATCCGCGTGATCACGTGCGGCGGCGGCTTCTCGAAGAAGGCGGGCGGCTACCTCGGCAACGTGGTCGCCTTCGGTCACCTCATCGGCGTACGGCCCTGAGCGCCCCCGGCTACACCCACTGGTCGAAGGCGAGCTTCGCGACCAGCGAGAAGACGACCACGAGCAGCACCCCGCGGACGAACTCCGCGCCCCGCGCCAGTGCCATCCGCGCGCCGAGCAGGCCGCCCGCCAGGTTGAACACCGCCATGACCGCGGCGAGCAGCCACAGCACATGCCCCTGGTAGGCGAACATCGCGAGCGCGCCGAGGTTCGTGCAGGCGTTGACGATCTTGGAGGTGGCGGAGGCCGTCACCAGGTCGAGGTGGAGCACCGCGGTGAGGGCGAGCACCAGGAAGGTGCCGGTGCCGGGTCCGAACAGGCCGTCGTAGAAGCCGATGCCGCCGCCGACCACGACGATCGCGGTGACGATCCGGGCCCGGGTGAGCGGGGGCCGTTCCGCCTCCTCCGTACGGCTGCCGAAGGACGGGCGCAGCATCACGAACGCGGCGACGCCGAGCAGCACCACCATGATCACCGGCCGCAGCACCTCACTGCTGATCCCGGCCGCGAAGAAGGCGCCGCCCATCGACCCGGCGAGCGCGGCGAGCCCGATCCGTACCGCCGTGCCGACCTTGACCGGCGTCTTGCGGAGGTAGGTGAAGGCCGCGCCGGAGGTCCCGACGATCGACACGGCCTTGTTGGTGCCGAGGATCTGCGCGGCGGGCACGTGCGGCAGGCCGAGCAGCAGCGCGGGCAGCTGGAGCAGCCCGCCACCCCCGACCACGGCGTCGATCCAGCCGGCGGCCAGCGCCGCGAGGCAGAGCAGGACGAGAGTGGTCAGGGATATGTCAGGCATGAGGGTGAGCCTAAGGGCTCGGTGTATGCACCAGCCATCGGCTCTTGTATACGCGTCCCGTATACACGGCAGGGCCCTCACAGTGCGGAGCGGCGGCGGTGAGATCAGCGTTCCGTACGGGAAACAGTCGGGATCCCGTCGGGTAACACCCGCCGCGCACCCTTCCGGGTATGAGTACACGGATCGTGGTGGTCGGGGGCGGAACGGCGGGTGCCCGGCTCGCCCAGCGCCTGCCGGTCACGCTTCTCGGCGAGGAGTCGCACGCACCGTACAACCGGCTGCTGCTCGCGGACGTCCTCGCCGGGCGGTACGGCCCCGAGGTCATCGCGCTGCCCGCGGCGCGCGAACCGGCCCGGCTCGGCGCCGGCGCGCGGGCGGTGCGGATCGACCGCGCGGCCCGCACGGTGGAGTGCGCGGACGGCTCCCTCGTCCCGTACGACCGGCTGGTCCTGGCCACCGGAGCGGCGCCGGTGCTGCCGCCGCTGCGCGGCCTGCGCGGGGCGCAACTGCCGTCCGGCGTCCACCCCTTCCGCACCCTGGACGACTGCCTCGCCCTGCGCGAGGCCGTCCGGCCCGGTGTACGGGCGGTCGTCGTCGGCGGCGGCCTGCTCGGCGTCTCGGCGGCCCGGGCGCTCGCGGCGGGCGGCGCCGAGGTGATGCTCACCCAGCAGGGCGAGCGCCTCATGGAGCGTCAGCTCGACGACGAGGCCTCGGCCCTGCTCCGTACCCACCTCGCCGAAATCGGCGTCGAGGTGCACACCGAGTGCCGGGTCAGCGGGCTGCGGCAGCAGGACGGCGCGGTCACCGCCGTCGAACTCGCCGACGGCTTCGTCCTCGACGCGCAGATCGTCGTCCTGGCCTGCGGGGTCCGCCCCCGCGTGGCCCTGGCCCGCGAGGCGGGCCTCGACATCCGCACGGGCGTCGTCGTGGACGACGAGCTGCGCACCTCGGACCCGTACATCCACGCGATCGGCGACTGCGCCGAACACGACGGCCGCGTCTACGGCCTCGCGGGCCCGGCCCTGGAACAGGCGGACGTCCTGGCGGAGCTCCTGCTCGCGGGAGCGGCGCCCCTCCCCCGATACACCGGCACCCGCGCCCTCACCCGGCTCACCCTCGGCGGCGCACAGCCCCTCGACCTCGCCGCGTTCGGCGAGGCCACCCCGCTGCCCGGCGACGACGTCGTCCGGCTCACCGACGCCACCCGCGGGGCCTACCGGAAGGTCGTCGTACGCGGCGACCGGCTCGTGGGCGGCGTTCTGCTCGGCGATCTCGGCGCCGTCGGGACGCTCGCCCGGGCCTGGGAGGGCGACGAGGCCCTGCCCGACGCCCCCCTGCTGCACCTGCTCACCCACGACGGAGGCTCCTCATGACGACCTCGACCACCCCGACCACCCCCACCATCGTCCTGGTCGGCCACGGAATGGTCGGCCAGCGGTTCCTGGAGGCGCTCGCGGAGCGGGGCGTCACCGCGCGGGCCCGCGTCGTGGTGCTCTGCGAGGAGCCCCGGCCGGCCTACGACCGCGTCCAGCTGACCTCGTACTTCTCCGGCCGCACCCCCGACGACCTGTCCCTCGTCCCGGACGGCTTCCTCGCCGAGCACGGCATCGAGCTGCACACCGACGAGCCCGTCACCGCCGTCGACCGGGCCGCCCGCACGGTCACCACCGGCTCCGGTCAGGTCTTCGCGTACGACACGCTCGTCCTCGCCACCGGCTCGTACCCCTTCGTGCCGCCCGTCCCCGGCAAGGACGCCCGCGGCTGCTTCGTCTACCGCACCATCGAGGACCTGCTCGCGATCGAGGAGTACGCGAAGGGGCGGACCACCGGCGCGGTGGTCGGCGGCGGTCTGCTCGGTCTGGAGGCGGCCGGCGCGCTGAAGGGCCTCGGCCTGGACACCCACATCGTGGAGTTCGCGCCGCGCCTGATGCCGGTGCAGGTCGACGAGGGCGGCGGCGCGGCCCTGCTGCGCACCATCGAGCAGATGGGCCTGACCGTCCACACCGGGACCGGCACCCAGGAGGTCGTCACCGAGGACGGCGCGGTCACGGCCATGCGCCTGTCGGACGGCTCCGAACTCGCCACGGAGATGGTGGTGTTCTCGGCGGGCGTCCGCCCCCGCGACCAGCTGGCCCGCGACTGCGGCCTGGACGTCGGCGAGCGCGGCGGCATCGCCGTGGACGCGCTGTGCCGGACCTCCGACCCGGCCGTCTTCGCCATCGGCGAGTGCGCGCTGGCCACGGACGGGCGGGTGTACGGCCTGGTGGCGCCCGGCTACGAGATGGCGCAGACAGCGGCCGCGACGATCGCCGACGAGACGGTCAGCGGCTTCACCGGCGCCGACATGTCGACCAAGCTGAAGCTGCTCGGCGTGGACGTGGCCTCCTTCGGCGACGCGCACGGCACCGCCGAGGGCTGCCTCGACGTCGTCTACTCCGACTCCCGCTCCGGCGTCTACAAGAAGCTCGTCGTGGACGGCGAGGGCGTGCTGCTCGGCGGCGTCCTGGTCGGCGACGCCGAGGCGTACGGCATGCTGCGCCCGCTCACCGGCAGCAAGCCGCCGGTCTCCCCCGAGCAGCTCGTCCTCCCGGCGGGCGTCGGCGCGCCGGTCGCGCTCGGCCCGTCCGCCCTCCCCGACGACGCGGTCATCTGCTCCTGCCACAACGTCACCAAGCACACGATCAGCCAGTGCACGACCCTCCCCGAGGTGAAGAAGTGCACCAAGGCCGGTACGGGTTGCGGCAGTTGCGTGAAGGTGATCGAGAAGCTGCTGCCGGCCGCCGCCGACAAAGGGCTCTGCGGCTGCTTCTCGTACACCCGCAGCGAGCTCTACGAGATCGCTCGTACCCTCCGCGTGACCTCCTTCGCCGCGCTGCTCGACTCGCACGGGCGGGACGAGGCGAAGGGCGGCGAGGGCTGCGAGGTGTGCAAGCCGACCGTCGGATCCATCCTGGCGTCCCTCGCCCCGACGATCGGCGTGGACGGCTACATCCTGGACGGCGAACAGGCCGCGCTCCAGGACACCAACGACCACTTCCTCGCCAACATGCAGCGCAACGGCTCCTATTCGGTGGTGCCGCGCATCCCGGGCGGCGAGATCACCCCCGAGAAGCTGATCGTGATCGGCGAGGTGGCCCGCGACTTCGGTCTCTACACGAAGATCACCGGCGGCCAGCGGATCGACCTCTTCGGCGCCCGGGTCGACCAGCTCCCCTCCATCTGGACCCGGCTCGTCGACGCCGGCTTCGAGTCCGGCCACGCCTACGGCAAGGCGCTGCGCACGGTGAAGTCCTGCGTGGGGCAGACCTGGTGCCGCTACGGCGTGCAGGACTCGGTGAAGATGGCGATCCTCCTCGAACTGCGCTACCGCGGCCTGCGGGCCCCGCACAAGCTGAAGTCCGCGGTCTCCGGCTGCGCCCGCGAGTGCGCCGAGGCCCAGTCGAAGGACTTCGGGATCATCGCCACCGCGAGCGGCTGGAACCTGTACGTGGGCGGCAACGGCGGCGCGACCCCGCGCCACGCCGATCTGCTCGCCCAGGACCTGTCGGACGCCGAACTGATCCGGCTGATCGACCGGTTCCTGATGTTCTACATCCGCACCGCCGACCGCCTGGAGCGGACCTCGGTGTGGCTGGAGCGCCTGGAGGGCGGGCTCGACCACCTCAAGGACGTGGTCGTGCACGACTCGCTCGGCCTGTGCGAGGAGCTGGAGGCGCTGATGGCGGCGCACGTCGCGGGCTACAAGGACGAGTGGGCGGAGACGCTCGACGACCCGGACCGGCTGCGGCGCTTCGTCTCCTTCGTGAACGCGCCGGAGACGCCGGACCCGACGGTGAGGTTCGTGCCGGAGCGCGACCAGATCAAGCCGGACCTCCAGATCCTCACGATCGGCACCCTGGAAGGAGCCACCTCCCGATGACGACCATCCTCGAACTCTCCCCCGCCGAAAACGCGTGGATGCCGGTCTGCGAGGAGGCCCGGCTCACCCCGGGCCGCGGCATGGCCGCGCTGCTGCCGGACGGCCGGCAGGCCGCCGTCTTCAGGGACCGGTCGGGCCGGACGTACGCGATCGACAACCGCGACCCGTTCACCGGCGCCCAGGTGCTCTCCCGGGGCCTGGTCGGCTCGGCGGGCGGCCGGCCCTTCGTCGCCTCGCCGCTCCTGAAGCAGCGCTTCGACCTGGAGACGGGCCGCTGCCTGGACGACGACGAGGTGACGGTGGCGGTGTACCCGGTCCGTACGGCCTAGGGACAGGCCCTAGCCGGATCCAGCCGGATCTGCGGGGATCAGCCCTGCGGCGCGCCGCCCTCGACCGCCGCGGGGTCCATCCACACGACCTCCCAGTGGTGCCCGTCGAGGTCGGTGAAGGAACGCCCGTACATGAAGCCCATGTCCATCGGCGGCAGCACCGCGCCGCCGCCCGCCGCCAGCGCCCTGTCCGCCAGCTCGTCGACCTTCTCGCGGCTCTCGGCGCTCAGCGCGCACATCACCTCGGTGGACTTCGTCGCGTCGGAGATCACCTTGCCCGGCGCGGCGAAGCCGAGGAACTTCTCCTCGGTGAGCAGCATCGTGAAGATCGTGTCGCTGATGACCACGCAGGCGGCGGTCTCGTCGGTGAACTGCGGGTTGATGGTGTAGCCGAGCTGCTCGTAGAAGGCCTTGCTCGCGTCCAGGTCCTTCACCGGCAGGTTCACGAAGATCATCTGCGGGGCCATGGTGTCCGTCCACTCTCTCGTCCGTCGGTGCCGTGTCGGCGCTTTCGAGAGTTGAGACGGGCGGGCCCCGCGGAACTCATCGGCCCCGCCGACACTTTTTCCCGGTTCCCGGTAATCCTTTCCGGTCAGGCGACCGACCGCAGCGTGAGCGCCGCCAGCGGGACGAAGCCGCCGCTGCCGCCGACGCCCTCGGGCGCGTCGGTGGACGCGCCGGGCCCGCCGAGCCGCCGCAGCATGGCGACGGCGATCCGCTCCCCCTGCGCCTTGGCCCGCTCGGCCAGCGGCCCTGCGTGCCGCCCGTCGATCGTGGCCCGCCACAGCTGCACCCACCGCCCGAAGTGGACGGCGGTCAGCGGGCGCGCGGAATGCAGCGCGGCGTGCGGACCGAAGGCGTCCCGCCGGTACTCGGCGCTGCGGAACAGGGCCCGCTCCCAGAAGTCGCCGATCCTCGGCAGATGGGTGTCGAGGTCGGTGCCGGCGACCTCGGTGAAGAACGGCCCGATGAGCGGGTCGGCGAACGCCGCCTCGTAGAAGCGGCGCAGCAGCGCGTCGAGGTCGGCGCGGGAGCCGATGTCGCGCTGATCACGTGAGTCACGGGTGACGGCCATGGTTGCCAGGGTCGCCGACGGGACGGGGCCGGGGCCAGTGCCGAAGGTCCCGGGCCGGTCAGACCGTCCGGCGGCGGACGGACTGGACCGGTTCCCGCGCTCGGGGGAGCGTCGCGGAGCCGATCGGGTGCGCGACGAAGTCCATGACCGGAACCTATCGCCCGCCACCGACCACCCCCGCGCCGCACCGCCGCGCGAAAGCGGCCGCCGCCCGCCTCCTCCCCGTCACCGCCCGTTGACGCCCGGTCAACTCCGGACGCCTAGATTCCAGGACCGCGCGACCCCGCGCCGCCGACCGGCGCCGCGGGGCGGATCACACCCTGATCAGGAGTGAGACGTGGAGCGACGCAGTTTCCTGCGTGGAGCGGTCATCGGCACCTCGGCCGCCGCCTTCGGCGGCAGCCTCTGGAGCGGGGCGGCACACGCCGCGCCCGCGCAGCCCGGGGCGGGGCCCTACGGGGCGCTCGGCGCGGCGGACGCGAACGGCATCCTGCTGCCGGCCGGCTTCTCCAGCCGGGTCATCGCCCGGTCGGGCCAGACGGTCGCGGGGACCTCGTACAAGTGGCACAACGCCCCCGACGGCGGCGCCTGCTTCGCCGACGGCACGGGCTGGATCTACGTGTCGAACTCGGAGATCTCCAGCACCGGCGGCGCGAGCGCGGTGAAGTTCGACTCCTCGGGTGCGGTCACCAACGCCTACCGCATCCTGTCCAACACCAACCGCAACTGCGCGGGCGGCAAGACCCCGTGGAACACCTGGCTCTCCTGCGAGGAGGTCGACACCGGCTACGTCTACGAGACCGACCCGTGGGGCGTGAACGCCGCCACCCGCCGTGCCGCGATGGGCCGGTTCAACCACGAGGCCGCCGCGGCCGACCCGGTGCGCCGGGTGATCTACCTGACCGAGGACAAGTCCGACGGCCGGTTCTACCGCTTCGTGCCGAGCACCTGGGGCAACCTCTCCTCCGGCACCCTCCAGGTGCTGATCGCCGGCTCCGCCACCTCGGGCTCCTTCTCCTGGGCGAACGTCCCCGACCCGGACGGCTCCCCCACCGCGACCCGCTACCAGGTCTCCGGCGCCAAGGTCTTCAACGGCGGAGAGGGCTGTCACTACGCCGACGACACCGTCTGGTTCACCACCAAGGGCGACAACCGGGTGTGGCAGGTCAACCTCGCCGCCGGCACCTACGAGCTGGCCTACGACGACTCGCTGGTGCCCGGCGGCGCGGCGCCGCTGACCGGTGTCGACAACGTGACCGGCGCGGCGTCCGGTGATCTGTACGTCGCCGAGGACGGCGGCAACATGGAGATCTGCCTGATCACGCCGGACGACGTCGTCACCCCGTTCCTGCGGATCAGTGGCCAGTCCGGTTCCGAGATCACCGGACCGGCCTTCTCCCCCGACGGCAGCCGGCTCTACTTCTCCAGCCAGCGGGGCACCACCGGCAGTTCGTCCGGCGGCATCACCTACGAGGTCACCGGCCCGTTCCGCGCGTAGCAGCGGGTCTCGCGGGGGCCGGCCGCGACCGGGGCTCCCTGGGCGCCGCCGAGCAGGGCGGCGCCCAGCGGCGTCAGGGTGTGCAGGACCGCGTTGCCGTACCGCAGCGTGGCGACCAGGCCGGCCTCCCGCAGGACACCGGCGTGCTGGCTCGCCGAGGCGAGGGACACCCCCGCCCGGCGGGCCAGTTCGCTCGTGGTGCCGCCGTCGCCGATGGCGTTGAGGACCTCGGAGCGGGTGTGCCCGACCAGCTTGGCGAGCGAGGGCAGGCCAGGCGCCCGGACGTTCGGCGCCTCGCAGTGGGTGACCGGGTAGACGAGCACCGGCGGCAGCTCCGGGTCGCGCAGCACCACGGGGGTGCCGCGGCAGAAGTACGAGGGCTGGAGCAGCAGTCCGCGCCCGTCGAGGTGCACGTCCCGGTCGACCGGGTAGTCGGCCTCCAGGACCGGGCTGTGCCAGCGCAGCATCGGCGGCAGCGAGGCGAGGAGTTCGTCCGCGCCGCCGTCGAGCAGGGCCCGGCCGCGGCGTGCCCGGTCGGCCTCGACCCGGGCCTGGATGTGGCTCCAGTACGGTTCGACGGCGGCCCGGTGGTAGGCGCGGAGCGCCCCGAGGAGCCGGCCGAGCGGTCCGCTGCCGCCGTCGGCGAGGGCTCTGAGCGCGTTCGGGACGGCGGGGTGCCCGGAGCGGGCGGCGCCGACCAGGCCGAGTTCGGTCTGGAGCCGGCCGGGCGGGGTGGCCCGGACGGCGTCGAGGCCCTCGTCGAGGCCGAGGATGCCCTGGGGCGGGGTGAGGAAGTCGGGGAAATAGCCGCGGCTGGGCACGAGGGCGCCGAGCAGCCGGGTCTCACCCCCGAGTCGTATACGCGCCTCCGACCGCCATTCCCCGTAGACCACCGAGCCGCGCCGGTCTCGTAAACGATGAAAACTGAGAATCGTTTCCCACAGAACGTCCGGCTGTGCGGCCATCCGCACGCCCGCCAAGTCGTTTCCGGTGAAATGAATCCGCAGCATGGAACCCCCACCTGTGCACTCGCAACCACCCCCGCCGACGAGTATGCACATCATCACTGCACGTTACCAGGGTGTTTCAGCCACACTTGAAAAGCCTCGCGGCGAACGGCCGGGAACCGAAAAGCTGTGCACGTCGGACGGGAAACCTTCAGGACCGAGGTGACGCGACGGAGACCGTGGGGGGCTTTGGCGCGTCCGGCGGCGGTCGGCGAGGGTTGCGGCTCACCCGCCCGACGAGGGTAATGGGCGCGGCCTCCGGGTGGGGATCCGGAGGTCGCGCCCGCCTCATTCTTTGCAAATGTTCAAAGCCGAATAATTCAATGCGCTCCTCCTGTTCGACCCCATGCACCACTGGCACATGCACGTGAACAGGACCTCACATTTTCCCCAACGATCTTGCAACGGTCACCTGGGGCAAAACACGACGGGGCGGACACCTCCGCACAAGGTGTCCGCCCCGTCTCTTGTGGAAACCGGAGCCGCCGTCCATCGGTTCTGAGGGTCGGGGACGGACGGCGGCTCCGGTGGCTTTGCTACTGAACCGACGTTCAGCGGCTGTCGCTGCCCTTCGCCTCGGCCGCGGCGCGGCCTGCCTCCAGGCGCGCCACCGGGATCCGGAACGGCGAGCAGGAGACGTAGTCGAGGCCCACCTCGTGGAAGAAGTGCACCGACTCCGGGTCGCCGCCGTGCTCGCCGCAGACGCCGAGCTTGATGTCGGGGCGGGTGGCCCGGCCGGCCTCGGCGGCCTGGCGGACCAGGGCGCCGACGCCGTCCTTGTCGATGGTCTCGAAGGGGCTGACGCCGAAGATGCCCTTCTCCAGGTACGCGGTGAAGAAGCTGGCCTCCACGTCGTCGCGGGAGAAGCCCCAGACCGTCTGGGTGAGGTCGTTGGTGCCGAAGGAGAAGAACTCGGCGGCCTCGGCGATCTGACCGGCGGTGACGGCGGCGCGCGGCAGCTCGATCATCGTGCCGAGGGCCAGCTTGAGCTCGACGCCGGTCTCGGCGGCGACCTGGGCGATGACCTTCTCGGCGTCGTCGCGGACGAGCTCCAGCTCCTGGACGGTGCCCACGAGCGGGATCATGATCTCGGCGCGCGGGTCGCCCTTGGCGTCGACGCGCAGGGCGGCGGCCTCGGCGATGGCGCGGACCTGCATGGTGAACAGGCCGGGGATGACCAGACCGAGGCGGACACCGCGCAGACCCAGCATCGGGTTCTGCTCGTGCAGCCGGTGCACGGCCTGGAGCAGGCGCAGGTCGTTCTCGTGCGGCTCCTTGCGGGCCTCGGCGAGGGCGACGCGCACCGACAGCTCGGTGATGTCGGGCAGGAACTCGTGCAGCGGCGGGTCGAGCAGGCGCACGGTGACCGGCAGGCCGTCCATCGCCTCGAAGAGCTCGACGAAGTCCTGCTTCTGCAGCGGGAGCAGCGCCTTCAGCGACTCCTCGCGCTCCTCGTCGGTGTCGGCGAGGATGAGCCGCTCGACGTACTGGCGGCGCTCACCGAGGAACATGTGCTCGGTGCGGCACAGGCCGATGCCCTGGGCGCCGAAGCGGCGGGCGCGGGCGGCGTCCTCGGCGTTGTCGGCGTTGGCGCGGACGCGCAGCCGGCGGACGCGGTCGGCGTAGGCCATGATCCGGTGGACGGCCTGGACCAGCTCGTCGGCGTCGTCGGCGCCGGCGTGCATGCGGCCCTCGAAGTACTCGACGACCGGGGACGGTACGACGGGTACCTCGCCGATGTAGACCTTGCCGGTGGAGCCGTCGATGGAGACGACGTCGCCCTCCTCGACGACCACGCCGGAGCCGGTGGTCATGCGGCGGCGCTTGGTGTCGACCTCGAGCTCCTCGGCGCCGCAGACACAGGTCTTGCCCATGCCGCGGGCGACGACGGCGGCGTGCGAGGTCTTGCCGCCGCGGGAGGTGAGGATGCCCTCGGCGGCGATCATGCCGTCCAGGTCGTCCGGGTTGGTCTCGCGGCGGATCAGGATGACCTTCTCGCCGGAGCGGGACCACTTGACGGCGGTGTACGAGTCGAAGACGGCCTTGCCGACTGCGGCGCCCGGGGAGGCGGCGATGCCGCGGCCGATCTGCTCGACCTTCGCGTTCTCGTCGAACTTCGGGAACATCAGCTGGGCGAGCTGGGCGCCGTTGACGCGCTGCAGCGCCTCGGCCTCGTCGATGAGGCCCTGGTCCACGAGCTGGGTGGCGATGCGGAAGGCGGCACCGGCGGTGCGCTTGCCGACGCGGGTCTGCAGCATCCACAGCTGGCCGCGCTCGATGGTGAACTCGATGTCGCAGAGATCCTTGTAGTGGGTCTCCAGGGTCGACATGATCTCCATGAGCTGGTCGTACGACTTCTTGTCGATCGACTCGAGCTCGGCGAGCGGCACGGTGTTGCGGATGCCGGCCACGACGTCCTCGCCCTGCGCGTTCTGCAGGTAGTCGCCGTAGACGCCCTGGTGGCCGGAGGCGGGGTCGCGGGTGAAGGCGACGCCGGTGCCGGAGTCCGGGCCGAGGTTGCCGAAGACCATCGAGCAGACGTTGACGGCGGTGCCGAGGTCGTGCGGGATGCGCTCCTGGCGGCGGTACAGCTTGGCGCGGTCGGTGTTCCAGGAGTTGAAGACCGCCTCGATGGCGAGGTCCATCTGCTCGCGCGGGTCCTGCGGGAAGTCGCGGCCGGTCGCGTTCTTGACGATCTTCTTGAACTGCTTGACGACCTTCTTCAGGTCGCCGGCGTCCAGGTCGGTGTCGCTCGCGACCTTCTTGGCGGCCTTGGCCTCGTCGAGGGCGTCCTCGAAGAGCTCGCCCTCGACGCCGAGGACGGTCTTGCCGAACATCTGGATGAGGCGGCGGTACGAGTCCCAGGCGAAGCGCTCGTTGTCGGCCTGGGCGGCGAGGCCCACGACCGAGGCGTCGGAGAGGCCGATGTTGAGGACGGTGTCCATCATGCCGGGCATCGAGAACTTGGCGCCGGAGCGGACCGAGACGAGCAGCGGGTTGTCGGCCTGGCCGAGCTTCTTGCCCATCTGCCGCTCAAGGGCGTCGAGGTGCGCGCTGACCTCGTCGCGGAGCTCGACCGGCTCGGAGCCGGAGTCGAGGTAGACCTTGCACGCCTCGGTCGTGATCGTGAAGCCGGGAGGGACCGGGAGACCGAGGTTGGTCATCTCCGCGAGGTTGGCTCCCTTGCCACCGAGCAGGTCCTTCAGGTCCTTGTTGCCCTCGGTGAAGTCGTAGACGAACTTCTGATCATTGATTTCCGACACGGGTCACGACTCCTCGACGACTCGGTTGGCTGCCCTGACGCCGAGGAACATACCCAGATCGAAGGCGTCTGGGGAGGTACGCCTACCGGTCATCCGGTCTTAACCACCCGTCCGCCAGCACATCGAAAGTAACCGATGAGTAGCTTCCGCTTTCAGGCCCCGAAGCCCACTTGACTGAAACCAGGGTTCGAGCGCTCACATGAGCGTCTAATCGAGCAGTTGCGTTCAAGTCTTGAACACAAAAAGGGTGGCACCCAGTGCCACCCTTCAAGCGGGAGAGGGGCGGTTAACCTGCTCATCTGAGCGGGACCCCTATCAGGGGTGGCGAGGATCACTCGCCGAAAACGCCCCCGAGCATGCCCCGAGAGACCCTGGTCTCACCCTCCGGACGTGTCCAGCTCGGCTTCCTCGCTCACGCCCGCGCAGTCGTAGGGGTCCTTCAACCAGCCGTCCGGCAGGACAACCCGGTTGTTTCCGGACGTACGGCCCCGAGGTCCCTCCGCACCCACCGGCCACGGCTGGTCCAGATCGAGCTCGCTCAACTGAGCGCTCAGCTCGTCCAGGGACGAGGTGATCGCGAGCCGCTTGCGCATCTCGGAGCCGACCGCGAAGCCCTTCAGGTACCAGGCCACATGCTTGCGGAAGTCGATGACACCGCGGGCCTCGTCACCCAGCCACTCGCCAAGAAGTCGAGCGTGCCGCACCATCACGTCCGCGACCTGGCGGAGCCCGGGGCGCGTGTAGGCATCCGTGCCCTCGAAGCCCGCCACCAGGTCCGCGAACAGCCACGGCCGGCCCAGGCAGCCGCGGCCCACGACCACGCCGTCGCAGCCGGTCTCGCGCATCATCCGCAGCGCGTCCTCGGCCGTCCAGATGTCGCCGTTGCCCAGCACCGGGATCTCCGGCACGTGCTCCTTCAGGCGCGCGATGGCGTCCCAGTCGGCGGTGCCGCCGTAGTGCTGGGCGGTGGTCCGGCCGTGCAGGGCGATCGCGGTGACGCCCTCCTCGACCGCGATCCGGCCCGCGTCCAGATACGTCAGGTGATCGTCGTCGATCCCCTTCCGCATCTTCATCGTGACCGGCAGGTCGCCCGCGTTGGAGACGGCCTCGTTGAGGATCGCCCGCAGCAGCGGCCGCTTGTACGGCAGGGCCGAGCCGCCGCCCTTGCGGGTCACCTTCGGCACCGGGCAGCCGAAGTTCAGGTCGATGTGGTCGGCCAGATCCTCGTCCACGATCATCCGCACCGCCTTGCCGACGGTGACCGGGTCCACCCCGTACAGCTGGATCGACCGCGGCTTCTCGCTCGCGTCGAAGTGAATGAGCTGCATCGTCTTCTCGTTGCGCTCCACCAGCGCCCGCGTCGTGATCATCTCGCTCACGAACAGCCCCTTCCCGCCGGAGAACTCACGACACAGGGTGCGGAAGGGAGCATTGGTGATGCCGGCCATCGGCGCGAGCACCACCGGCGGCTGCACGATGTGCGGCCCGATGGCGAGGGGGGGGAACGCGGTCATTGGCCCATTGTCCCGCACCGGGCAAGTCTTTAGACAACCGTACGAATCGGGGGCGCGGAGTGCTCCGCGAGGGCGAGGGCGTGGAGGCGCTCGATGCCGGCGCGGGTGGCCGCGTCCACCGGGACGTACGTCACCAGGCGGGGGCCGGCGGTCGGGCCGAGCCAGAGGTTGGTGTGTTCGAGGCGGAGGAGGCCGACCTGGGCGTTGCGGATGAGCTTGGTGCGACCGGACTGGTCGACGACGTCATGGCGGGCCCAGATCTCGCGGAACTCCGGGGAGGCCGCCAGGAGGCGGTCGACCAGGGCCTTCCAGGCGGGCTCGGCCAGGTGCTCGGCCATCGAGGCGCGCAGTTTGCCGGCCAGCGCGAGGAGCACCTCGGGCAGGTCGGTGACGGCGGACCGGAAGTCGTCGTCGGTGAAGGCCAGCCAGAGGCTGTTGCGGTCCTCGCGGGGCAGCGCGTCCAGGTCGCAGAAGAGGCGCCCGAAGGTGCGGTTGTAGGCGAGGAAGTCGTAGCGGCTGTTCTGGACGGCGGCCGGCACCGGCTCCAGCTGGTCGAGCAGGTGCCGCAGCGCCGGGGTGACGGTCGGGCACAGCGTCTCGGGGTGCGGGTCGGCCTGCCCGGCGAGGGCGAAGAGATGGGTGCGCTCGGTGGGGTCGAGCAGCAGCGCACCCGCGACGGCGTCGAGGACCTGCGGGGAGACCTGGATCGGCCGGGCCTGCTCCAGCCACGTGTACCAGGTGACGCCGACGGCGGAGAGCTGCGCGACCTCCTCGCGGCGCAGCCCGGGGGTACGGCGGCGGCGCCCGCGCGGGAGGCCGACCTGCTCGGGGCTGATCCGTTCGCGGCGGCTACGCAGAAAGGCCGCCAGCTCGTGCCGCCGTACGTCGGGCCCCATCGCGGTGGTCTCGACACTCATGATGCTCATGCTCCCAGGGTGCCGGGGCGCTCAGCCCATTGCCAGGTACTCCTTGTACCAGGATAAGAAGACTCTGGTACCAGGCTAAAGGCCGCGCGAGCCTCGATCCCGTGACTACGAAGACCTCCTCGTCCACCACCCCGGCCACGGAAACCCCGGCCGCCGCCCCGGTCGTCGACCACGCCCGGCCGATGCTCGGCACACTCGGCCTGGTCACCGTGCTGCTCGGCGCGGCCCTCCCCCTCATCGACTTCTTCATCGTCAACGTCGCCCTGCCCACCATCGACCACGACCTGGCCGCCGGCCCGGCGCTCCTGGAGCTGGTGGTCGCCGGCTACGGCCTGGCGTACGCCGTGCTCCTGGTCCTCGGCGGCCGGCTCGGCGACCGCTTCGGCCGCCGCCGGCTCTTCCTCGGCGGCATGGCCGCCTTCGGTCTCACCTCGCTCGCCTGCGGCCTCGCCCCCGACGCCTGGACGCTGGTCGGCGCCCGCGTGGCTCAGGGTGCCGCGGCCGCGCTGATGCTGCCGCAGGTGCTCGCGACCATCCACTCCGCGACCTCGGGTGCCCGGCACGCACGGGCGCTCAGCCTGTACGGGGCGACCGCCGGCCTGGCCATGGTGGCCGGCCAGATCCTGGGCGGCGTCCTTGTCGCGGCGGATGTCGCGGGCAGCGGCTGGCGGTCGATCTTCCTGGTCAACGTGCCGGTGGCGCTGCTCGGTCTGGTGCTCGCGGTGCGCAGCGTGCCCGAGACCCGCTCGGACCGGCCCGCGCCGGTCGACCTGCCCGGCACCCTGCTGCTGGCCGTCGCCCTGCTGACCCTGCTCGCCCCGCTGACCGAGGGCCGGGCGGCCGGCTGGCCGCTGTGGACCTGGGTCGCGCTCGCCGTGTTCCCGTTCGCGGCGGCGGCGTTCTGGTGGGTGGAGGTGCGCTCCGACCGCGCGGGCCGCACTCCGCTGGTGCCGCCGAGCCTGCTGCGCCTGGTCTCGCTGCGCCGGGGTCTCGCGGTGGTGCTGCCGCTGTCCCTCGGCTTCAGCGGCTTCATGTTCGTGATCGCCATCGCGCTCCAGCAGGGTCTGGGCATGGGCGCGATCGCCTCGGGTCTGGCGATCGTCCCGATGGCGCTCGCCTTCTTCGGGGCCTCGCTCGCGGGTCCGCGGCTGATCGCGCGCTGGGGCGCGAGCCGGGTGGTCCCGGCGGGTGCGCTGGCCCAGGGGCTCGGCATCGGGCTGATCGCGTGGACGGTGTGGCGCGACTGGGCGGGCCTGTCGGTGCTGGAGCTGCTGCCGGGCATGGCGATCGCCGGCCTCGGCCAGGGGCTCCAGCTGCCGGTGCTGTTCCGGCTGGTGCTGTCCGAGGTGCCCTCGGAGCAGGCGGGCGTGGGTAGCGGCGTGATGGTGACGACCCAGCAGTCCGCGCTCGCGCTCGGTGTGGCGACGCTCGGCTCGCTGTTCCTGTCGCTCGCCGGATCCGCCGATATGCGATCGGCGCTGGTCACGACGCTGCTCGTGCAGCTGGGCGTGGTGTTCCTGACGCTGCTGCTGAGCCTGCGCCTCCCCGCCCTGAAGGGATGAGGAGTGACAGATATTGAAATCTGTCATCGCACATGTCATGGTTGATGCATGACGACCACGACTTCCCTCCCCACCCGTTCCCTCGGCACCACCGGCCCCACGGTCTCCGCGCTCGGCCTCGGCTGCATGGGCATGTCCGCCCTGTACGGCGAGGCCGACCGGGCCGAGTCGATCGCGACCATCCACGCGGCCCTCGACGCGGGCGTCACCCTCCTCGACACCGGCGACTTCTACGGCATGGGCCACAACGAGCTGCTGATCAACGAGGCGCTGCGCACCGCCCCGGCCGCCGCCCGCGAACGGGCGCTCACCAGCGTCAAGTTCGGCGCCCTGCGCACGGTCGAGGGCGGCTTCACCGGCTACGACGGGCGCCCGGCGGCGGTGAAGAACTTCGCCGCGTACTCGCTCCAGCGCCTCGGCACCGACCACATCGACATCTACCGGATCGCCCGCGTCGACCCCGACGTCCCGATCGAGGAGACCGTCGGCGCCATCGCCGAGCTGGTCGAGGCCGGCCACGTCCGGCACATCGGCCTCTCCGAGGCCGGCGCGGACACCCTGCGCCGGGCCGCCGCCGTCGCCCCGATCGCCGACCTCCAGATCGAGTACTCGCTGATCTCCCGCGGCATCGAGGAGAAGATCCTGCCGACCGCCCGCGAGCTCGGCATCGGCATCACCGCGTACGGAGTGCTCTCGCGCGGCCTGATCAGCGGCCACTTCACCCGGGACCGCGAGCTGGCCCCCGGCGACTTCCGCGGCATGAGCCCGCGTTTCCAGGGCGAGAACCTGACGCGCAACCTCGACCTGGTCGACCGGCTGCGCGCGGTCGCCGAGGCCAAGGGCGTCACGGTCGCCCAGACCGCCATCGCCTGGGCGCTGAGCCGTGGCGAGGACATCGTCCCGCTGGTCGGCGCCCGCCGCCGCGACCGGCTCGCCGAAGCCCTCGGCGCCCTGGACGTCACGCTCGACGCGGCCGACCTGGCGGCGATCGAGGCGGCCGTCCCGGCGGACGCGGCGGCCGGCGCCCGCTACCCGGAGGCCCAGATGGCCCACCTGGACAGCGAGCACTGACCGGTACTGTCAGTGGCATGGCCGCCAGCACCGAAACCCTGACCGCAGAGCGCATCCTCGAAGCCACCGAGGAGGTGCTCCGCCGCTTCGGCCCCGCCAAGGCGAACGTCGTCGACGTGGCCCGCGCACTCGGCGTCAGCCACGGCAGCGTCTACCGCCACTTCCGCACGAAGGCGGCGCTGCGCGAGGCGGTCACCGAGCGCTGGCTGCACCGGACGATCACCGCGCTCGAACCGTACGCCGAGGGCTCCGGCCCCGCCGACGAGCGGCTGACCGACTGGCTCACCGCCCTCTTCGCCCTCAAGCGCACGAAGGCCGGCGGCGAGCCGGAGCTGATGGCCACCTTCCAGGTCCTGATCGGCGAGAACAGCGCGGTCGTCGAACGCCACGAGCAGCACCTCGTCGACCAGATCGCCCGGATCCTGGAGGACGGCGTCCGCGAGGAGCTGTTCGCCACCCCGGAGCAGGACGTGGCGACGACGGCGCGCGCGGTCTTCCACGCGACGGACCGCTTCCACAACCCGGCGCACGCGGCCGAGTGGTCGGCCCCGGACATCGAGGCGGCGTTCGAAGCCGTCGTCGCCCTGGTCCAGCGCGCGCTGAAGGCGTAACCCCCGTACGTACGGGAAAGCCCCCGGTTCCGAGAACGGAACCGGGGGCTTTCCCGTACTACCGAGCAGAAGCAGAAGGTCAGGCGCCGATCAGGCGGCTGGCCAGGTAGCCCTGGATCTGGTCCAGGGAGACGCGCTCCTGCTTCATGGTGTCGCGCTCGCGCACGGTCACCGCGTTGTCCTCAAGGGTGTCGAAGTCGACGGTGACGCAGTACGGCGTGCCGATCTCGTCCTGGCGACGGTAGCGGCGGCCGATGGCGCCGGCGTCGTCGAACTCGATGTTCCAGTTCTGCCGCAGGTCGGCCGCGAGGCCCTTGGCCTTCGGCGAGAGCTGCGGGTTGCGGGACAGCGGCAGGACGGCGACCTTGACCGGGGCCAGGCGGTGGTCGAGGCGCAGCACGACGCGCTTCTCCATGACGCCCTTGGCGTTGGGGGCCTCGTCCTCGGTGTACGCGTCGAGCAGGAAGGCCAGCATGGTGCGGCCGACACCGGCGGCGGGCTCGATGACGTACGGCGTGTAGCGCTCGCCCGACTCCTGGTCCAGGTAGGTCAGGCTGGCGCCGGACGCGGCGGAGTGCGCGTTCAGGTCGTAGTCGGTGCGGTTGGCCACACCCTCGAGCTCGCCCCACTCGCTGCCGCCGAACTGGAAGCGGTACTCGATGTCGGCGGTGCGCTTCGAGTAGTGGGAGAGCTTCTCCTTCGGGTGCTCGTACCAGCGCATGTTCTCCTCACGGAGACCCAGGCCGGTGTACCAGTTCCAGCGCTGCTCCATCCAGTACTCGTGCCACTGCTCGTCCTCGCCCGGCTTGACGAAGAACTCCATCTCCATCTGCTCGAACTCGCGGGTGCGGAAGATGAAGTTGCCCGGAGTGATCTCGTTCCGGAAGGACTTGCCCTGCTGCGCGATGCCGAACGGGGGCTTCTTGCGCGAGGTCGTCTGGACCTGGGCGAAGTTGGTGAAGATGCCCTGCGCGGTCTCGGGACGCAGGTACGCGACGGAGCCGCTGTCCTGGGTCGGGCCGAGGTGGGTGGAGAGCAGGCCGGAGAACTGCTTGGGCTCCGTGAAGGTGCCCTTGTTGCCGCAGTTGGGGCAGTTGAGGTCGGAGAGGCCGTTCTCGGGGAGGCGGCCGTGCTTCTCCTCGTACGCCTCCTCCAGGTGGTCCGCGCGGTAGCGCTTGTGGCAGGAGGTGCACTCGGTCAGCGGGTCGGTGAAGGTCGCGACGTGACCGGACGCCTCCCAGACCTCGGTGGCCAGGATGACCGACGAGTCGATGCCGACGACGTCCTCGCGCGAGGTGACCATGTAACGCCACCACTGGCGCTTGATGTTCTCCTTGAGTTCGACGCCCAGGTGTCCGTAGTCCCAGGCGGCGCGCTGACCGCCGTAGATCTCACTGCAGGGGAAAACGAAGCCACGGCGCTTGCTGAGGCTGACGATGGTGTCGATCTTGTCGGCGGCCACGGTGCTCTCTTCATTACGACGACGAAGTGCGAATGCCTCAGGTTACCGGCGCCCCTGGGGCCCGTATCAAATCGGTTCCTCCTCCCTCATCGGGAAGCGGAGGGAGGAGGTACGCGGGTGTCGGCGGCGGTACTCGGATCGGCCCTCGACTTGTACCAGTCTGCCTGGATATCGACGACGTCGCCGTTCTCCCCGAAGAGCCGCCACAGCCCGGAGGGAGAGATCCCGGGCCCGGCCACCCGGTCCCAGCGCACGGCGCGCAGGCAGTGCCCCGAGGATCAGTGGGCCGTGAGGGGGCCGGGGACGTCGTCCCAGTACAGGGGTATGCCGTTGATCTCCGCGCACCACATGACCGAACAGCAGTGCCATGGGACACACGTCCGGCAATTGACAACCGTTTCCATTTTTGTTGAAAATGAGTGTCATGAACGTACGCCGCCTCATACCCGCCACCGCCCTCGCCGGAGCCGTCACGCTCGGCCTCGTCACCCTCACCGCCTGCGGCGGGACCTCCGACGCCGCGGACAAGGGGAGCGGCGGCAAGCTGGACGTGGTCGCGTCGTTCTACCCCATGCAGTTCCTGGCCGAGCAGATAGGCGGCGGCCACGTGGCCGTCGACACGCTCACCAAGCCCGGCGTCGAACCCCACGACCTGGAGCTCAAGCCGAAGCAGATCGGCGAGCTCGGCGAGGCCGACGTCATCCTCTACCTCAAGGGCGTCCAGCCCGCCGTCGACGACGCGATCGCCCAGACCGACGTGAAGGCCAAGGTCGACGCCACCACCCTCACCACGCTCGAAGAGCACGGCACCGAGGTCGGCCACGACCACGAGGGCGAAGCGGCCCACGAGTCCGAGGCCGGCGCCGACCCGCACATCTGGCTCGACCCCGTGAAGTACGCCGAGGTCGCCAAGGGCGTCGGCGCCGCCTTCGAGAAGGCCGACCCCGCGCACGCCGCCGACTACAAGAAGAACGCCGACGCCCTGGTGAAGAAGCTCGGCGACCTGAACACCGCCTTCGAGACGGGCCTGAAGAACACCGCCACCAGGACCTTCATCACCACCCACTCCGCCTTCGGCTACCTCGCCGAGCGCTACCACCTGGAGCAGGAGGGCATCTCCGGCATGGACCCCGAGTCCGAGCCGAGCCCCGCCCGCATCAAGGAACTCCAGGACGTCGCGAAGAAGGACAAGGTCACCACCGTCTTCTTCGAGACCCTCGCCAGCGACAAGACCGCGAAGACCCTCGCCACCGACACCGGCCTGAAGACCGACGTGCTCGACCCGCTCGAGGGAATCACGGACAAGTCCAAGGGCGATGACTACATCGGGGTCATGCGGTCCAACCTCGCGGCGCTGCAGAAGGCCCTCGGCGCCAAGTGAGCACAGCACAGCAGCAGGAGGCACTCGTGAGCGACGAGCCCGTCATTTCCGTCCGCGGAGCCACGGCGGCCCTCGGCGCCCGCCCCGTCCTCCGGGGCGTCGACCTCACCGTCCACCGCGGTGAGGTCGTCGCCCTGCTCGGCGCCAACGGCTCCGGCAAGTCGACCGCCGTCCGCTCCGTCATCGGCCAGGTGCCGCTGACCGGCGGCACGATCGAGCTGTTCGGCACGGAGCAGAAGCGGTTCCGCGACTGGGCCCGCGTCGGCTACGTACCGCAGCGCACCACCGCGGCCGCCGGCGTGCCCGCCACCGTCCGCGAGGTCGTCGCCTCCGGCCGGCTCGCCCGCCGCCGCTTCGGCCTGCCCACCAAGGCCGACAAGGCCGCCGTGCTGCGCGCCATGGAGCTCGTCGGCCTCGCCGACCGCGCCGCCGATTCCGTCTCCGCCCTCTCCGGAGGCCAGCACCAGCGGGTCCTGATCGCCCGCGCGCTCGCCTCCGAACCCGAGCTGCTGATCATGGACGAGCCGATGGCCGGCGTCGACCTCGCCAGCCAGGAGATCCTCGCCTCGACCCTGCGCGAGCAGGTCGCCGGCGGCACCTCCGTCCTCCTCGTCCTGCACGAGCTGGGCCCCCTGGAGCCGCTCATCGACCGCGCGGTCGTGCTCCGCGACGGCTGCGTCGTCCACGACGGCCCGCCGCCGAAGGCCGTCGGCCAGCACGCGCTGCCCGGCCACGACCACGTCCACCCCCACGCGGCCGACGAGTCGCTCCGTACGGGATTGCTGACCTGACATGGAATTCCTCGAACCCGCCTTCATGCAACGGGCGCTCCTCGCGGCCGTACTCGTCGGCATCACCGCCCCCGCCGTCGGCATCTACCTCGTCCAGCGCCGTCAGGCCCTCATGGGCGACGGCATCGGCCATGTCGCCATGACCGGTGTCGGCCTCGGCTTCCTGATGAACACCAATCCGGTGTGGATGGCGACCCTGGTCGCCATCGCCGGCGCCGTCGCCATGGAGCTGATCCGGGCGTACGGCAAGACCCGCGGCGACCTCGCCCTCGCGCTGCTCTTCTACGGCGGCATGGCGGGCGGCGTCCTGCTGATCAACCTCTCGCCGACCGGCTCCAACGCCAACCTCAGCTCGTTCCTCTTCGGCTCGCTCTCGACGGTCTCCGCCGAGGACGTCACCACGATCAGCATCCTGGCCGGATTCGTCCTGCTCGTGACGGTCGGCCTGCGCCGCCAGCTCTTCGCGGTCAGCCAGGACGAGGAGTTCGCCCGGGTCACCGGCCTGCCGGTGCGCGCCCTGAACCTGCTGATCGCGGTCACCGCGGCCGTCACCGTCACCGTGGCGATGCGCGTCGTCGGCCTGCTCCTGGTCAGCGCCCTGATGGTGATCCCGGTCGCGGCGGCCCAGCAGCTCTCCCGGTCCTTCAAGACCACGTTCGTGCTGGCGGTGCTGATCGGCACGGGCGTCACCCTTTCCGGCACGATCACCTCGTACTACCAGGACGTACCGCCCGGCGCGACCATCGTCCTGCTCGCGATCGGCGTCTTCATCGCCCTGGCCCTGCTCGCGGCCCCGCTCGCCCGACGCCGGGCGAGGGCCGCCGAGCAGGCGATCGCGGACTGCGACGCCCGCTGCGTCCCGGGCACCCGGCGTCCCTCGGACGACGTGACGGTCTGACGGACCGGACGAAGGCGGGCTGGCAGAATGGCGGGGGCAGACAAGGATTCAAGGAGGCCCCCGTGGCGACGGCAGGACCCCCCGTAAAAGGCCGCTCGACCAAGCAGCGGGCCGCAGTCTCGGCGGCTCTGAACGAGGTGGACGAGTTCCGCAGCGCCCAGGAGCTGCACGACATGCTCAAGCACCGCGGCGACTCCGTCGGCCTCACCACCGTCTACCGCACGCTCCAGTCCCTCGCGGACGCGGGCGAGGTCGACGCCCTGCGCACCAGCGACGGCGAGACCGTCTACCGCCGCTGCTCGACCGGCGACCACCATCACCACCTGGTCTGCCGCGTCTGCGGCAAGGCCGTGGAGGTCGAGGGCCCGGCGGTGGAGCAGTGGGCCGAGACGATCGCGGCGGAGCACGGCTTCGTGAACGTGGCGCACACGGTGGAGATCTTCGGAACGTGCGCGGAGTGCGCGTCGAAGTGACGGCGTGACCTGACATACGAGTGGGCCCGCACCGGACGATTCCGGTGCGGGCCCCTTCGTCTGTCGTACGCGCGCTCAGAGGCGGGTGATGTTCCGGTCGAGGAGCGTACGGAGCCGGTCGACGTCGGCGGGGTCGGCGAGCCCGCGTTTGGGCAGGGTGGCGAAGCCGACGCGCCCCTTGTCCCCGGAGAACAGCACGAACTGCGTCGGGGTCTCCGCGTACCGCGGCGTCAGCTGCCAGCGGCCCACGACCTCGCTGTCCCGGGCCGTCCAGCGGATCTCGTCCTCGCCGACCACGGTCCGGTACTCCCCCTGCCGGGAGATCATCGCGTACACCTGCCGGGCGGTCAGCCGGGCCGCCAGCGGTCGGAGCACGACCGTGAGCAGTCCGAGCGAGCCCATGAGGACCGCGCCCCCGACGTTCGGCCCACGGGGCGCGGTCAGCAGCAGCGCGACGGCCGCGAAGGCCAGCACGGCGGCGACCGGCATCAGCCACCGCAGCACCCGGAACGAGCCGTACCGCAGCTGCACGCGCACCGCGTCGGTGATGTCCTCACGCGTCGGCGTGTAGACCAGCTCCATCGTCATTCCCCCCAGTCCCCGTACCGGCTCAGGCCTTGTCGAGGACCGCGAGATCCGCCGGGTCCACCCCGCCGAAGCGCCGGTCGCGCTGGGCGAACTCGACGCACGCCCGCCACAGGTCGCGGCGGTCGAAGTCGGGCCACAGCACGTCCTGGAAGACCATCTCCGCGTACGCGCTCTGCCAGATCAGGTAGTTCGACGTGCGCTGCTCACCACTCGGGCGCAGGAAGAGGTCGACGTCCGGCATGTCCGGGTAGTAGAGGTACTTCTGGATGGTCTTCTCGGTGATCTTCGACGGGTCGAGCCGGCCCGCCTTCACGTCCTCCGCGAGCGCCTGCGCCGCGTCCGTGAGCTCCGCGCGCCCGCCGTAGTTCATGCAGAAGTACAGCGTCAGCTTGGTGTTGTCCTTGGTCTGCTCCTGCGCGACCTGGAGCTCCTTGGCGACCGACTTCCACAGCTTGGGCATGCGGCCCACCCAGCGCACCCGGATGCCGAGCTCGTCGAGCTGGTCGCGGGTCTTGCGGATGAAGTCGCGGTTGAAGTTCATGAGGAAGCGCACCTCCTCGGGCGAGCGCTTCCAGTTCTCGGTGGAGAAGGCGTAGAGGGAGATCGCCCCGACGCCCATCTCAAGCGCGCCCTGGAGGACGTCGAGCACCTGCTCGGCGCCGACCTTGTGCCCCTCGGTGCGCGGCAGCCCGCGCTCCTTGGCCCAGCGGCCGTTGCCGTCCATGACGATCGCGACGTGCTCGGGCACGAGCTCCGACTGCAGCTTCGGCGGGCGGGCACCGGACGGGTGCGGCTCGGGGGTCCTGTACTCCCGACGCTGGCGCCCGAGAAGTCGTGCGATGGCCATGGGTGGTGTCTCCTAGCTCTTTTCCACATATCGCAGGGAGCGCAGGCCGCGCTCCAGGTGCCAGTGCAGATAAGCGGACACGAGTCCGCTGCCCTCCCTGACGTGACGCGGCTCGGCCGCGTCCGCCGTCTCCCAGTCGCCGGTGAGCAGCGCGCTGAGCAGGCCAACGGCCTCCGCAGAGGGTACGACGCTTCCGGGTACCCGGCAGTCCGCGCAGATGACTCCGCCCGCGGCGACCGAAAAGAACCGGTTGGGGCCGTGAAGGCCGCATTTGGCACAGTCCTCGAAGCTGGGCGCGTAGCCGTTGACGGCGAGCGAGCGCAGCAGGAAGGCGTCGAGGATGAGGTGGGGGGCGTGCTCCCCGCGGGCAAGGGTGCGCAGTCCGCCGACGAGCAGGAGGTACTGCTGGACGGCCGGCTCGCCCTCGTGGTCGGTGAACCGCTCCGCCGTCTCCAGCATCGCGGTGCCGGCGGTGTAGCGGGCGTAGTCGGTGACGATGGAGCTGCCGTACGCGGCGATGGTCTCGCTCTGCGTGCAGAGCGGGAGACCGCGTCCGATCAGCTCGCTCCCGCGGGCGAAGAACTGCACGTCCACGTGCGAGAACGGTTCGAGCCTGGCCCCGAACTTCGACTTGGTCCGCCGCACCCCGCGCGCGACGGCGCGTACCCGCCCGTGACCGCGCGTGAGCAGCGTGATGATGCGGTCCGCTTCACCCAGCTTCTGGGTGCGCAGCACGATGCCGTCGTCGCGGAACAGACTCATGGCGCCATTGTCCCGTACGGGTCGGACAGCCCGACGCGGGGCGGGCGGCACACCGGGCGAGGCCGGGCAGGCCCGGGCGGGGCCCTCTTGTGGCGGGTGACATGTCCTCGCCATCATGATGCCCGAGGAAACCTTCTACCCGCATAGATCGTCCGACCACTCCCTCTGGAGGAGCGATCACCGTGAGACCTCGTCCCACCCGACGACGCGGCACCCTCACCGCCACCGCGGCCACCCTCGTCGCACTCTGCGCGGCCCAGACCCTGGGCGCCGCCTCGGCGGCTTCCGCAGCCCCGGCACCAGCACCGGCACCGGCACCGGCCCACACCGCGACCACGGCCAAGGCCGCCGTCAGCTCCGCCCAGGACCGGGCGGCCCGCGACATCGCACGCTCGCTGGGCGACTCCTCCTGGCGTACGAGCCTGAGCACGGCCACCCTGAAGTCGCCCGGGGCCGAGGTGCCGGTCAGCGAGCGGGCGACCGGTTCGCTGAGGTCCCGGCTCAGCGCCGCCGACCGGGACATCGCGAAGGCCAAGGGCCTGGACGCCGGGACCGGCTCGCTGCTACGGCTGCGCCTCGGCGACCCGTCCATGCGCGCCGCGCTCGCGGCGGGCGCCACCCCGTGGGTCGCGGCGGCCGTCACGGACGACGACGACCGCACCGTCACGGCCTACGACAGCCAGGGCCGAACACACGTGCTGGACGCCCGCGAGGCGCCCGCACAGCCGGTGTACGTCGTCGACATCGACAGCACGAAGGCACTGGCCGCGGGTCTGGACGTCGTACGGAAGGAGCTGGCGAAGGCCGGCATCGCGTCCGTCGCCCCCACGAACACCGTCTCCGCCCTCTCCAGCACGGCCGCGTCCGCCGGCTTCTGGACCACAAAGATCACTGCCGTCCACCTCAACGACGACGAGGAGCCCTGGATCAAGGGCGACGCCGAGATCTACACCCTGGTCAGCGGCTTCGGCCTGGACGGCAAGGTCCGCGTCGACCCGGTCGACATGCCGTACCTCGACAGCGACGGCACGGTCTACCGGCCGAACCAGATCCTGGTCAACTGGTCCAACTACAAGTACAACCTCGCCGACGCCGTGATGATGGAGGAGGACGGCAGCACCAACTACCGCGACCTCGCCAAGGCCATCGCCGCGGTGCTCCTCACCATCACCGACCAGGGCGCCTACATCCCGCTGGTGAACGCGATCCTCGACGCCATGCCGGACGACTGGTGGACCGACGACCCTGACTACGTCGACTCCTGGTACACCCTCGCCCAGCAGAGCACCGGCACCCTCTACGGCGCCCGGGGCAACGGCTATCTGACCGTCCAGCCGTACTTCGTCGAGCAGTTCTGACGCCGACACGCCGGCCGCGAGGCGGGCGGGGCCTGCGGGGAGCAGCACTCCCCGCAGGCCCCTACGTGCCCATCAGGGCACCTCCCCCCGGCTCCGGGCGTTCGCGTGCGCCGTCGAGGCCCGAAGCCGCTCCCCGGGCGTGGCGACCCGCACCCCGTCGGGCTCGCAGTCCCACTCGCGCCCGCCGCCGATCGGCCGCAGCTGGAGATAGGGCCCCTCGTGCCCCATGACGGTGCCGACCTTGCCCGTACCGATCTCGACGACGTACGCGCCGATGGGCGGTTTCCTCATTCGAGTCATTCGAGTCCCCCTTCGTTCACGAGCGCCGCGGCAAGCGACCGCGCCGTCGCGGCCGTACAGCGCCCCAGCTCGACCAGCGGCCGGGGAGGCTCGGCGGCGAGGGTGACGGCGTCGAGCCCGAGCGAGGGAAGGGTGATTCCGACCCGCTGGAGCGCGTCACGCAATTCCCTCACCGCCTCTCGCGCCGCTTCCGTTTCCGTCGGCCGCATGCTGTCTTCTTTCACCAAAGCGATCCTTTCCGAATCCATTTCGCGTTTTCCGCATCCAGGGTGGGGGCGGCTCCGTAGAATCGGCAGACGCGCGGGGGCAACAACTGTGGTGTGTCGCTGGGGAGTTAATCCATGGCCAAGGCCAAGCGAAAAGAAGTGTGGGTGTTCTTCGGGGAGCTCCTGAAGGAGCGCCGCGAGACGGCGGGGCTGTCCCGGAACGAGCTGGGTGCACGGGTGTTCGTGTCGGGGACCTACATCGGCCTGTTCGAGCAGGGCGTGCGGAAGCCGCAGCTGGACGTGGCGCAGAGAATCGACGAGGTGCTACAAACCGGCGGTATTTTCGAACGGACCTGTCGCGACCTCATCAACGCGTCGCCGTATGCCTCGTATTTCTACGAAGTGGCGGAGCTTGAGGCGGTCGCGACAAAGATCTGCGAGTTCGCGCCGACGGTGGTGCCGGGCCTGTTGCAGACGGCGGAGTACGCGCGAGCGGTGACGGTGGCGGCAAATCCGTTCGTGACGGAGGAGTACATCGAGGAGAAGGTCAGCTCGCGGCTCGAACGACAGGCAATCCTCCAGGACGCCACAAGGCCCGAGTATTGGGTCATCCTGCACGAGAACGCGGTACTCACCCCCGTGGGCGGCCCGGCCGCCATGGCGCGGCAACTGGACCACATCGCCGCGATGATGCGACAGCGTCGCGTACTCGTGACGGTGCTGCCCCGCGCGATCGGCGCGCACGCGCACATGACCGGAACCCTCAAGCTCATGGAGTTCAACGACCAGCCGCCAACTGCCTATACAGAGACCGAGTTCACCGGAACGCTGCTTGACGATCCGGCAGTGGTGAAGCAGGCACAGCGCACCTACGATCTGCTCAGGGTCGCCACGCTGTCGCCGGAGGCGTCCCTCGCACTGATCGAGTCGGCGGCGGAGGACTTCAGACGATGCGCGAGTACGACCTGACCAACGCCCAGTGGTTCAAGAGCTCTTACAGCAACAGCCAGGGCGGCGACTGCATCGAAGTCGCGTACGACTTCACGGGCGCCGCCTGGCGCAAGAGCTCCTACAGCAACGGCTCCGGCGGCGACTGCGTCGAAGTCCTCGACAACGTCCCCGGCGTCGTCCCCGTCCGCGACAGCAAGAACCCCACCGGCCCCGCCCTCCTCGTGCCGGCGGCCGCCTGGGCCGCGTTCATCGCCGACGTGAAGAGTTGACGACCAGGCCTCGGTGGACCTGTTCGCGACGACGGTGGGCAGGGCGCTGTCCACGCTGCCTGATCCTGCCCCGTCCCTCGACGGCGCGACGCTCGTGACGACCCGCTCCCTGCGCACGCCTCATTGGAGTCAGCACATGACGCAGCCCGGGACCGGCCCTGCGAACGCGGTCGCGATCGACGACCGGCTCGCCCTCCGCCGCTTCGTGAGCCCCGCCGACCTGCCCGAACTGCACCGAGTGCTCGACGAGTCGGTCGACCATCTGCGGCCGTGGATGGACTGGGTGGACAACCACGGCCCGGAGTGGACCGCCGGGTTCCTGTCGCGGCGGGACCGGGACTGGGAGGCGGGGACGAGTTACACGTACGCGGTCGTGCTCGACGGGGCGATCGTCGGGGCGTGCGGGCTGCACCTCCAGGACGACACGCCCCCGGGCGCGTACGAGATCGGGTACTGGCTCCACCCGGCCGCCACGGGGCGGGGCGTCGCCACCCGGGCCGTGCGGGCCCTCGTGGCGGAGGGCTTCCGGCTGCCGCACGTACAGCAGCTCCTGGTGATGCACCTGCCGGAGAACCACACGAGCGCGGGCGTTCCGGCGCGGCTCGGGTTCACCGAGGTGGAGCGGGCGCGGGGGGACGAGGGCGAGGAGTTCCGGGTCTGGCGGCTCACGCGGGCCGAGGCGACGGCCCTGGCTACGACCTGACGGCGAGGAAGGTCCCGTACAACCGCTTGGCGCCCTCGGCCGGCTCCTGCACGAGTGTGGCGGTGACCGTGAGGCCGGCGTCCTCCAGGAGCCGCGAGATCCGGCCGGGCGGGAGGCAGTGGGACTCGTACGAGACGGGAAGCCCTCCGTACGCCTCGGCGTGCCGCCGCCGCTCACGCGGCCAACGTAGGGCGTGGGCGCGGCCCCAGCGGCCCCACACGAAACCTTCATATCCCCTTCACCTGCGAGGAGTTCGCGCCCTACGATCACGCGCATGTCGATCGTCTCCTCCATACCCGTCCTCAAGGGCAACGGTGGCACCAATCTGAGCGCGCTCCCCGAGGGGCTGCTCCTGCGGAGCCCCCACGACGAGCTCAACATCCCCGGCAGGGCCGTGGCCCGGGTTCGGGCCGAAGGGGGGTCCGTCGTCGTCGAGCTGAGGGTTCCCGCCGGGGCCGCGCCGGCGGCTCACCGGATCGAGGGGGTGAACGAGACGGCCGCCGTCACCTTCGCCGACGGTGTGAACTCCCTGTTGCTGGAGCCGGAGGAGGGGGAGGAGGTCGACGGCACGTCCCTCGTCGTCCTCGACACCCTCAAGACGCGCTGGTACCGGAGTCACATGCGCCGGTTGAAGTGGTTCGCGCTCGGCTGTCTCGGGGCGGTCGTCGTCCTGTCCGTGCTCGGCGGGGTGGCGGGAGAGGCCGCCCACGTCGTCGGAATCGTCATGGTCGGGGTCGTGACGGACCTGTGCCTCGTGGCCGCCTGGATGGGTCTGGGGGCGTGGCTCCACCGGCGGCAGGTGCGCAGGCACGGTGTCAGGGAGTTCGCCCGGCCGGCCAACGTACCGGGGACGTTCCTCTATGTGGACCAGGCCGGGATGACCCGCACCATATCCAGCTTCGCCTCCGGGCCGTACCTGGAGATCGTCTACGACCCGGAGGATCCGGCGGACGTCTTCACCCTGAAGCCGGGGTTCTTCCAGCGCTTCGACATCTGGGGCGGGACGTTCCTCCTCGTCTTCGGGCTCGGCGGCGTGGCGGCCCTTGTGGCCATCACGGCCGACGCCTTCGGCTCCTAGGGCGTTTCCTCAGGAGGGGCTGACGATCAGGCCCACCGTCGCGAGCACGCCCGCCGCGAGGGACAGGAGCGTCAGCCGCTGCGCTCCGCGCACGTAGCTCTGGCGTGCCTTGCGCTCCTTGCGAGCAGCCGCCATGTCGCCCAGGTGAACGCTCTTCGTGTTCTGGGGGTCGTACACCACCGGGTACTCGTGGCCGATCACGTGCGCTGGGCCCCGGTTCGCCCCCTTGTTGTGGCGGACGGTGCCGTTGGGGGTGTCGAACTCGTACGTCACGCTCGCGTAGCCGTTCTTGCCGAACGGCACCAGGCTGATCAGCTTCGCCTGGACCTCGACGCCGGACTCGCACAGGCCCGTCATCCGCTTCCGCTCATGCCGCTCGCCGGAGATCAGCATCAGGCCGAAGATGCAGGCCGGCACGGACGCGACGATGAAACAGACGAGGACTCCGGTCACCAGGTTCACAGGCGGACCGTACGACACCATCCGCCCCGACCGAAACCCCCACATCCCCTTCACCTGCGAGGAGTTCGCGCCCTACGATCACGCGCATGTCGATCTCTTCGCCCATACCCGTCCTCCAGGGTGACCGGGGCACCGAGCTCCGCTCCGCAGGCGAGGAGTTGGTGCTGCGCCGTCCGGACGCCGAGTTGCGCATCCCGCTCGCCGCGATCGCGCGCGTCCGCGCCGAGCGGCGGGACCTCGCTGTCGAGCTGACCGCCCCGGCGGGGGCCGAGCCGACGGCGTACCGGGTCACGGACGTGAGCGCGGCCGCCGCCTCCGTCTTCGCGGACGCGGTGAACGCCGCACTGCCCGAGCGCGCCCCGGGCGAGGAGCCGGTGGACGGTGCCACGCTCGTCGTCACGCGGAGCCTGGTCCTCGACGACGACGAGGAGGCGGACGAGGACGAGACCGAGGTGCAGGTCGGGCTACCGTCCCTCCGCGGGCCGGCGTACGCCGGCTGCGTCGCCGTCGCGATCCTCGCCGTCGTCGTCGGGCTGATGGACAAGAACTGGGGCCGGGGCATCGCGACGCTGCTCCTCGGGGAGGCCGCCGTCGGCGTCACCTGGGCCACGCTGATGGGGATCCTCGGGGGGTGGCGGGCGTGGTACCTGCCCCGCTACGGGATCACCGTGGAGGGGCAGCAGGTCTTCCGGGGCGGCGACACCACCAACGCCTTCACGGCCACCGACGGCGTGACCCGCTACATCGGCGGCAGCAACAAGGGCAAGCCCGTCCGGATCGCCTACCATCCGCGGAACCCCAGGGACGCCATCGTCCGCACCGACTGGCGCGAGCACGCGTTCGCGCTGACCGTCTTCCTCGTCGTCGCCGTCGTCGCCGGGTTCCTCGACTACGGGACGTACCTCCTCGCCCTGCCCGCCTTCAACGGCTGACCGTCCCTGCCACCCTGACCGGCACCCACCCCTTCCCCGTCCCGTAAGCTCGACGACCCCACCTCCACTTATGGAAGTCATAAGTCCGCCTTATGGGGTCATAGACCGGGGTCAGGTACCACCCAGCTCACCGCATTATTTAGGGTGGCCTAAGTGCGGCGACCTCTCGCCGCGCGTCGCTTGCGAAGGGAATCCAGTCATGCCCCGCCCCCTCCGGGTCGCGATCGTCGGCGCCGGCCCCGCCGGGATCTACGCCGCTGATGCGCTGCTGAAGTCCGAGGCCGCCGCCGAGCCGGGTGTGTCCATCGACCTCTTCGAGCGGATGCCCGCGCCCTTCGGCCTGATCCGCTACGGCGTCGCGCCCGACCACCCGCGCATCAAGGGCATCGTCACCGCCCTGCACCAGGTGCTCGACAAGCCGCAGGTCCGCCTCTTCGGCAACGTGAACTACGGCACCGACGTCCACCTCGACGACCTGCGGTCCTTCTACGACGCCGTGGTCTTCTCCACCGGCGCCATGTTCGACCGCGAGCTGCGCATCCCCGGTGTCGAGCTCGACGGCTCGCTCGGCGCCGCCGACTTCGCCTCCTGGTACGACGGGCACCCGGACGTCCCGCGCACCTGGGACCTGTCGGCCGAGAAGGTCGCCGTGCTCGGTGTCGGCAACGTCGCCCTCGACATCGCCCGGATCCTGGCGAAGACCGCCGACGAGCTGCTGCCGACCGAGATCCCGGCCAACGTCTACGAGGGGCTCAAGGCCAACAAGGCCCTGGAGGTCCACGTCTTCGGGCGCCGCGGCCCGGCGCAGGCCAAGTTCAGCCCGATGGAGCTGCGCGAGCTGGACCACTCCCCCAACATCGAGGTCATCGTCAACCCCGAGGACATCGACTACGACGAGGGCTCGATCGCCGAGCGGCGCAAGAACAAGCAGACCGACATGGTCGCCAAGACCCTGGAGAACTGGGCGATCCGCGACGTCGGCGACCGCCCGCACAAGCTCTTCCTGCACTTCTTCGAGTCGCCCGTCGAGATCCTCGGCGAGGACGGCAAGGTCGTCGGCCTGCGCACCGAGCGCACCGAGCTCGACGGCACCGGCAACGTCACGGGCACCGGCCAGACCACCGACTGGGACGTCCAGGCCGTCTACCGCGCCGTCGGCTACCTCTCCGACGAGCTCCCCAAGCTCCCCTGGGACACCGTCACCGGCACCGTCCCGGACGAGGGCGGCCGGGTCATCGAGGAGGGCGGCACGCACCTGGCCTCCACCTACGTCACCGGCTGGATCCGCCGCGGCCCCGTCGGCCTCATCGGCCACACCAAGGGCGACGCCAACGAGACCGTGGCCAACCTGCTCGACGACCACGCCAACGGCCGGCTGCTCACCCCCGAGTCCCCGGAGGAGGACGCCGTCGTGGCCTTCCTGGAGGGCAAGGGCGTCACGTACACGACGTGGGAGGGCTGGTACAAGCTCGACGCCGCCGAGAAGGCGCTCGGCGAGCCCCAGGGCCGCGAGCGCGTGAAGATCGTCGAGCGCGAGGACATGCTCCGCGCCAGCGGCGTCGACCTCGGCTGAGCGCCTGAGCATCTGAGCGCCTGAGCACCCCGGCACCTCAGCGCCCCAGCGCCCCAGCGGCTGAACGCCTCGGCGCCTCAGCGCCTGATCAAGCCGTGAATCCTTCCCGGTCCTATCCTTGATGGGGCCGGGAAGGAGCCGTTTCATGGCCGTCGCCGAGCACAACGCCACACGCGACGCCGTGCGCCGCGAGGACTGGCCCACCGCCTACCGCCTCCTCCACGCCGCCGACCGGCGCCCCGGCGGACGCCCCCTCGGGCCCGACGGGCTGGCCGCGCTCTCCGACGCCGCCTGGTGGTCCGGACGGCTCGACGAGGCCGTCGCCGCCCGGCTGCGGGCCCATGCCGCGTACGTCGCCGCCGACGACCCGCGCGGCGCCGGACTGACCGCCTGGTGGCTGTCCGACGCCTACCGGCGGCTCGGGCGCCCGGCCGCCGCCGCGGGCTGGCTGCGCCGGGCCCACCACGACCTCGACGGACGGCCCGACTGCCCCGAGCAGGGCCTGCTCGCCTGGACCGACACGGCACGGGCCGAGGAGCACCACGACCCGGCCGCCGCCCTCGCCGCCGTCCGCCGGACGGCCCGGCTCGGCGCCCGTTCCGGCAGCGCCGATCTGCTCGCCCTGGCCCGGCAGGCCGAGGCCTCCCTGCTGCTCGCCCACGGCCGGCGCGCGGCGGGCTTCGCGCTCCTCGACACCGCCGTGGCCGCCGCGACCGCCGGCGAACTGAGCGCCGCCGTCACCGGCCGGCTGCACTCCCTGGCCTCCGGCCAGGCGCTGCGCGCGGGGGATCTGCGCCGCGCGACCGCCTGGGCGGACGCCGCCATGGCCTGGTGCGCGGGCCAGAGCCCGGGCCCGCACCCGTTCCGGCCGCTCTGCCGCGTCCACCACATCGCCGTCCTCGACCTCCACGGCACCTGGACGCGGGCCGAGGAGGCCGTGCGGCTCGTGGTGCAGGAGGCGGGGCCGGACGCGCGCGACGCGATGGCGGAGGCCACGTACATCCTCGGGGAGATCCAGCGGCGGCAGGGGCTCGCGACCGAGGCGGAACGCTCGTACGCGCGCGCCTACGGGCTCGGCCGGGTGCCGCAGCCCGGGCTCGCGCTGCTCCGGCTCGGCCAGGGTCGCGGGGACGCGGCGCTCGCGGGGCTGCGGCTCGGGCTCGACTGCCAGCCGGACCCGGAGCACGACCGGCTGGGCCGGGCCCGGCTGCTCGCCGCGCTCGCCGAGACCGCCCTCGCGCTCGGCGAGCCCGCCGTGGCCGCCACGGCCGTACGGGACTTGGAGGTGCTCGCCGCGCCCGACGCGCCCCTGCTCACCGCCCTGGCCACCGGCGCGCGCGGCGCCCTGACGCGCGATCCCGCCCCGCTGCACCGGTCGCTCGCCCTCTGGCGGGAACTGCGCGTGCCGTACGAGGCCGGCCGGATCCGCGTCCTCCTGGCAACCGCTTGAGCGGCGTCAGCCGACCTTGCGGGCGGTCTCCAGCAGCCGGGCCGTGTCCTGGGCGCACAGCGCGAGCGCGTTGCCGACCGTCGTGAGGACCTCCTCCTCGGCCGGGGTGTAGGGGCCGTCGGCGAGGGCGATACGGGCGCCCTGTAGCAGGATCGATTCGCGGCCCGCGGCGGCGAGGTGCGGGGAGAGCGGTTCGAGCGCCTCGTGGAGCTCGATGGCGAGGGCCGCGCCCCCGCTGCTCACATCGGGCAGGAAGCGGCCGGTGTCGGCGGCCAGCGCCTCGACCAGTTCGACGAGCTGGAGGGAGGTGCAGTCCGCGTACCCGGCCGCGCGGACCGCCGTCGCGGCGGTGTCGACGGCGGTACGGGAGGAGGTGCCGCCGGCCGCGAGGACGGCGAGGGCCACGGTGTGCACCGCGTCGCGCAGCATCCCCGAGAACCGGCTGGTCGTCGGGTGGGCCAGCGCCTCCGTACCGAAGTGGGTGTGGCAGGCCGCGCACTCGACGACCGGGCCGGCCTGCCCGCGGGGCAGCAGCGGCACGCCGAGCAGGGCGAACCGGCGGCGGCCGGTGCGGCGCCGGTAGTTGCGGTCGCCGCCGCACTCCTCGCAGAAGAACTCGCCGTCGCCGATCGTGTTCCAGGAGGTACGGATTCCGCAGAGAACCAGGCTTCGCTCACGGGACTTCCGCGCTGATCGCACGCCGCACCTCCTCGCAACGTCCCGGCAACACTGCCGGCGTTGGCGTGATGTTAGCCACATCGATGATGTGGCGTCAGCACCTCGTCAGCAGAAGAACCCGTAGTTGGCCGAGACCCGCCGCAGTGTTCGAGGGCCTTGCGCAGGTCCGGCGGGCGGACCGCTCGTCGCGAGATCACCCTCCGGGGTGGCCGGAGCCTGGCCGGAGCCGTGGCCGGAGCCGACGGCGCCCCGCACCCCGGAGCGGGGTGCGGGGCGCCGTGTCGATCAGCTCCCGGCCGGCGTCAGCGCGCCGAGCGGTTCACCGCCGAGACGACCGCCTTCAGCGACGCGCGCGTCGTGTTGGCGTCGATGCCGATGCCCCACAGGACCTTTCCGTCGATGGCGCACTCGATGTACGAGGCGGCCTGCGCGGACGCGCCCTCGCTCATGGTGTGCTCCTGGTAGTCCAGCAGGCGGGCGTCCACGCCGACCGCCTGCAGCGCGGCGAAGAAGGCGGAGATCGGACCGTTGCCGGAGCCGGTCAGGACGGTGTCGACGCCGTCGACGACCGCCTCGACCTTCAGGGTGTCGGTACCGTCCGTGTCCGAGGTGGACTGGCCGGAGCGCAGCTGGATGCGGCCCCAGGCGTTCTCCGGGTTCGGCAGGTACTCGTCCTGGAAGACGGACCAGATCTCCTTCGGCGTGACCTCGCCGCCCTCGGCGTCGGTCTTGGCCTGGATGATCCGCGAGAACTCGATCTGCATGCGGCGCGGCAGGTCCAGCTTGTGGTCGTTCTTCAGGACGTACGCGACACCGCCCTTGCCGGACTGCGAGTTGACCCGGATGACGGCCTCGTAGGAGCGGCCGACGTCCTTCGGGTCGATCGGCAGGTACGGCACCGCCCACTCGATGTCGTCGACGGTCTTGCCCTGGGCGGCCGCGTCGGCCTCCATGGCGTCGAAGCCCTTCTTGATGGCGTCCTGGTGGGAGCCGGAGAAGGCCGTGTAGACCAGGTCGCCCGCGTAGGGGTGGCGCGGGTGGACCTCCATCTGGTTGCAGTACTCGCTCGTGCGGCGGATCTCGTCGATCTGCGAGAAGTCGATCTGCGGGTCGACGCCCTGGCTGAACAGGTTCATGCCCAGGGTCACCAGGTCGACATTTCCTGTTCGCTCGCCCTGCCCGAACAGACACCCCTCGATGCGGTCCGCACCCGCCATGATGGCCAGTTCGGCCGCCGCCACCGCCGTGCCGCGGTCGTTGTGCGGGTGCACGGACAGGCACACGTACTCGCGGCGGGTCAGGTTGCGGGACATCCACTCGAAGCGGTCCGCGTGCGTGGACGGCGTCGAACGCTCCACGGTGGCGGGCAGGTTGAGGATGATCTCGCGGCCGGGGCCGGGCTGCCACACGTCGCAGACCGCCTCGCAGACCTCCAGGGCGAAGTCCAGCTCGGTGTCGGTGAAGATCTCCGGGCTGTACTGGTAGCCGAAGGTGGTCTCCGGGCCCAGCAGCTTCTCCGCGTACTCCATGACCAGGCGCGTGCCGTCGACGGCGATCTGCTTGATGTCGTCCTTCGAGCCGCGGAACACGACCCGGCGGAAGGTCGGCGCGGTCGCGTTGTAGAGGTGCACGGTGGCGCGCCTGGCGCCCTTCAGGGACTCCACGGTCCGCTCGATCAGGTCCTCGCGGGCCTGGGTCAGTACGGAGATGGTGACGTCGTCCGGGATCGCGCCCTCTTCGATGATGGAGCGCACGAAGGCGAAGTCGGTCTCGCCGGAGGACGGGAAGCCGACCTCGATCTCCTTGTAGCCCAGCCGGACCAGCAGGTCGAACATCTCGCGCTTGCGGGCCGGGCTCATCGGGTCGATCAGCGCCTGGTTGCCGTCGCGCAGGTCGGTGGACAGCCAGCGGGGCGCCTTGGTGATGCGCTGCTCGGGCCAGGTGCGGTCGGGGATGGCGACGGCCTCGTACTGCCCGTACTTGTGGATGGGCATCCCGGACGGCTGCTGCTGGTGCGTCGCGTTGGTGACAGGCGTCGGGCGGCTGATGAAGGGCGACTGGGACATTGCGTAGGGCTCCTCGGGGGTGTCCTGCGGATAGGACGGCCGACTGTCGAACGCAACACCGAAACCCGCGGGGAGGGGGTCGGCCTACGACTACAGGCCCTCGCCGCGGCAGCTAAGGAGAAGCAGCCCGAAACGCATGATGTGCGTCACTGTAGCCCAGGCCCGGCGGAGGCGGACGTCCCGTTTCAGTATGCAAGACGGCGCCGGAGTCAAGGCTCAAACGTGACCCATCACTCCATTTCGCCAATCGTCGTCGCGGGTCGTGACAGTGACACCACGCAGTGCCACATTGCTGCAATGACTCCCCACTCGTCTGTCTTCTGCTCGATCGTCCCGCCGCACATCCTGGAGCGGCTCGCCGAGTCCGAGAACCCGGCCTTCGCCGAGGCCGCCCAGCGCACCCTCCTGGTGGACACCGCCCAGCGCTCGGCCCGCGAGGAGGCGCCCCCGGCCCCGGAGGGCGCCCCGGAGCGCGCCGCCTCCGACAAGCCGCAGCGGACCCTCTACGACGCCGAGCACGGCACCGAGCTGCCGGGCGTCAAGGTGCGCGCCGAGGGCGACGCCGCCGTCATGGACACCACCGTCAACCGGGCCTACGCCGGGCTCGGCGCCACCTTCGACCTCTTCCTCAAGGCCTTCGGACACCGCTCCATCGACGGAGCGGGGATGCCACTGATCGCGAGCGTCCACTTCGACGAGAAGTACGACAACGCCTTCTGGAACGGCGAGCAGATGGTGTTCGGCGACGGCCAACTCTTCCTCGACTTCACCATCCCGGTGGACGTCATCGGCCACGAGCTGGCCCACGGCTTCACCCAGCACTCGGCGAACCTCGCCTACTTCGGGCAGTCCGGGGCGCTCAACGAGTCCGTGTCCGACGTCTTCGGCTCGCTGGTGAAGCAGCACGCGCTGGGCCAGACGGCCGAACAGGCCGACTGGCTGATCGGCGCCGGGCTGCTCGGTCCCGCCATCGACAACGGCGTCGCGCTGCGCTCCATGAAGGAGCCGGGCACCGCGTACGACGACGACGAGCTCGGCAAGGACCCGCAGCCGGCCACCATGGACGACTACGTGCGCACCAGCTCCGACAACGGCGGCGTCCACATCAACTCGGGCATCCCCAACCACGCCTTCTACCTGCTGGCCACCGAGCTCGGCGGCTTCGCCTGGGAGCGGGCCGGGCGGATCTGGTACGACGTGATGACCGGCGGCACCCTGACCGAGGAGGCCCGGTTCAACGAGTTCGCGCGGGCGACGGTGGCGTCGGCGCGCCGGCTCTTCGGTGAGGGCGACGAGGTCCAGTCGGTCCTGAAGGCCTGGTCGCTCGTCGGCGTGCCGACCACCTGAGAGCGCTGGTAGACAGGTCCCATGCGCATCCGAGTACGACGCACAGGCGGCTTCGCGGGCATCGAGAAGTCGGCGGAGACGGACACGGCGGAGCTGGCCGACGCCGAGCAGGTGCAGGACCTGGCCCGCGCGGCTCTCGCCGCGGAACCCCGCGAGAGCCGCGGGGTCCCGGACGGTTTCACGTACGAGATCACGGTCGACGGCCGCACGGTGAAGTGCTACGACCCCGACCTCACGCCGGAGCAGCGCGAGCTGATCCAGCGGGTGCTCAAAGAGGGCGCGTAACGCCCGAGGCTGGAAGCCGAGCTAGAAGCCCGGCTTCCGCAGCTGCTTCGGGTCCCCTCTTCCACTGCCGCCCTCGCACCGCGAGGCCCCGGGGGCCTCGCGGGCTTCGGACGGCTGCGCCGGTCTCCGGCCGGACGGAGGTGGCCCGGCTAGAAGCCGAGCCTCCGGAGCTGCTTCGGGTCCCGCTGCCAGTCCTTCGCGACCTTCACGTGCAGGTCGAGGAAGACCGGGGTCCCGAGCAGCGCCTCGATGTGCTTGCGGGACTTCATGCCGACCTCCTTCAGGCGCTTGCCCTTGGGGCCGATGATGATCCCCTTCTGGCTGGGGCGCTCGATGTAGACGTTGGCGTGGATGTCGAGCAGCGGCCGGTCGGCGGGGCGGTTCTCGCGGGGCAGCATCTCCTCGACGACCACCGCGATGGAGTGCGGCAGCTCGTCCCGTACGCCTTCGAGCGCGGCCTCGCGGATCAGCTCCGCGACCATGACCATCTCGGGCTCGTCGGTGAGGTCGCCCTCCGGGTAGAGCGGCGGGGACTGCGGGAGCAGCGGGATGAGCAGGTCGGCGACGAGCTGGACCTGCTTGTCGCCGACGGCGGAGACCGGCACGATCTGCGCCCACTCGATGCCGAGCTCCTTGCCGAGCTGGTCGACGGCGATGAGCTGCTCGGCGAGGGTCTTGGAGTCGACGAGGTCCGTCTTGGTGACGATGGCGACCTTGGGGGTCTTCTTGATCTCGGCGAGCTCCTTGGCGATGAAGCGGTCGCCGGGGCCGAGCTTCTGGTCGGCGGGCAGGCAGAAGCCGATCACGTCGACCTCGGCCCAGGTGGTGCGCACGACGTCGTTGAGCCGCTCGCCGAGGAGCGTGCGCGGCTTGTGGAGGCCGGGGGTGTCGACCAGGATCAGCTGCGCGTCGGGGCGGTGCACGATGCCGCGGACGGTGTGCCGGGTGGTCTGCGGCCGGTTGGAGGTGATCGCCACCTTCTGGCCGACGAGAGCGTTCGTGAGGGTGGACTTGCCCGCGTTGGGGCGCCCGACGAAGCAGGCGAAGCCCGCCCGGTGGGGGGCCTTGTTCTCATCGGTCTCAGGGGTAGGAACGCTCATGGGGGCCATTGTCCCCGATGAGCGCCCGCCTCACGTACCCAGTGCCCGGTGACGGCGGATCCGGAGGGCGACGACCCCGGCCGTACCGCCGCAGACCAGGACGGCGAGGGGCAGCCAGGGCAGGGCCAGGAAGCCGACCCGGCCGGACTCGCGGACGTCCTCGGCGGTGGCGGTGAGGGTGATGTCGCCCCAGTCGAGCTGCGGCGAGCCGGCCCACTCCTCGGTGAGGCGGATCTTCTGCCGGGGCAGCAGCTCGGCCGGCAGCCGGTCCAGGTCGCGGGCGAGGAGCTCACGGCCGAAGAGGCCCTCGGCCTTGAGGGCGACCTTGGGGGCGAGGGTGACGTTGCCGCGGTTGTGGAGGGTGTACGAGACGACGGCGCTGCTCGTCCGGGTGCCGGGGACGAGGGGCCGGTCCTGGCTGAGGGTGACGTCCTCGACGGCGAGGGCCGGGACGGTGGGGCCGCCGACCCGCAGATACACCCGGGCGGCGACGGCGCGCTGCACCCCGAGCGCGACGGAGCCGCCGGTGCCCTTGGCGATCCGCTCGTCGAGGGCGACGACGGCGCCGGGGTGGTCGCCGGGCTCGGCGTCGGCGGGGACGGTGAGGGTGTACGGCACGGTGACGGCCGAGCGCGGCGGGACGGTGACCCGGTCGCGGGCCGGTGTGATCCAGGCGCCGGCGCCGGTCTGCTTCTCCTGCCGGGTGCGGAGGGCGAAGCCGCCGTCGCGTTCGGTGTTGTAGGCGTCGGCGCCGTAGAGGAGGAAGGTGAGCGGGGCGGCGGTCTTGTTGGCGACGACGACCTTGTCGGTGACCGTGCCGCCCGGGTCGGCGGACAGATAGAAGTACGGGCGGCTGCCGAGCCGCGAGGCGGCCGGGTAGACGGCCCACTCGCCGTTCTCGGCGGCGGAGGCGGCGGGCGCTCCCTGGGCGCCGAGCAGAAGCACGGCGCCCAGAGCACTCAGCAGCAGGAGGACGTACGGCTTGCGTCGCACGGGTGCGGACCCCTTCGATTCGGTTCCTTCGGCTCGGTTCTTCGTACGGTCAGGACAGCGTCAGCGTGAGCACGCCCGCGTACGAGCCCGGCGCGGTGAACGCGGGGACGTCGAGGGAGAGCCCGGCGTCGACGGTGAACTCACCGCCGGTGACGGTGCCGTTGGGCGTGGACGCGAGGGTCGCGCCCGCGCTGCCGACGGGTCCCGCGGTGCCGGCGGCGCAGGTGCTGGGGCTGCCGGCCTTGGTGGCGCAGGCCGGGGTCCAGCTGAGCTTCCCGGCGCCGATGGCGCCGCCGGGGCCGGTGAAGTCGGTGACCTTGCCGGTCAGGGACCAGCCGGCGGGGCCGCCGCGGAAGTCCTTGACGGTCACCGTCCGCAGGGCGCCGGTGGCCGCGCCGCCCGTGCCGAAGTCGACGGCCGAGAGCGCGACGGCGTCGCCGGCCTGGGTCATCGACAGGGTGCCCGCCTTGACCGTGGTGCTGATCTTCTGGCTGCCCGGCGGGGCCGGGGTGTCGTCGATGACCTGGTACGCGACGGGGCCCGCGCCCTTGTCGGCGTCCCAGGCGGCGCCCTCGTACGCCACGATCCCGGTGGTGGCCAGGTCGGCGACCGCCAGGCGGGCGACGAAGCCGCCCTCGCTGTCCGTGGTGACGGTCATCTTGTCGGCGGTCTCGGCGGCGCCCGCCCGGCCGACGACGGTGACCTCGGTGAGCGGGGTGAACTTGCTGCCGGTGACGGTGACCCGGACGCCGGGGGCACCGGAGGCGTTGTCGAGCTGGAGGGCCCGCTCGTTGGCCCCCGGCTGGGCGGTGGCCGTGACGGTCTCGGAGACCGGGGCGGGCGGGTTGGACACGGTGCAGGACGTGTCCAGCTCCATGATGTAGGAGGTGTGGATGTTGTAGTCGCCGGGCGAGAGCTGGATCGCGCCGGGCGCGGTGACCGTGAAGGTGCCGGTCATCGAGAAGGGCGGGAAGGCGCCCTTGCCGGGGACGGGCGGGTTCTTCTTCTCGCCGGTGACGGTGACCGAGCCGGTCTGGGCGCCGCCCAGGGCGACCTTGCCGCTCGGAGTCATGATGTTCTCCGGGAGCGCGAGGTCGACCGGGTTGGACGCGGCGGGCTTGGTGACCGTGTAGGTGACGGTGACCGTGTCGCCGACCTTGGGCGCCGCGTTGTCGACGGTGATCTGCGCGGTGGTGGTGCCGTCGATGGGCGGGATGCCGGCGATCGGCGGCGGTACGCAGTGGGTCGCGAAGTCGACCGCCACGGAGGCGGTCGTGGCCGCCCCTGCGGGGGCGGCGAGCGCCCCGCCCGCGGTGAGCGCGAGCGCGGTGGCGCCGAGGGCGGCGGTCCAGCGGCGCCGTCTTCGAGCAGCCGTGCGGCTTGTTCCGAGTGCCATGTGGGCCCCTCCTGAGGGATGAGAGGGCGCCATTGACGGCTGCGGGCCGAGAGAAGTCAATGAAATCGAAATGCACCGACTGATGACCCATCAGATGATGTCAAGATCAGGGCGTACGGTGCGTTTCCCAGGTACCGGGTACGGCGAAGGGCCCGGCGCTCTTCGAGCACCGGGCCCCTCACGGCCTGCCTCAACCCGCCGTGACCGCCACCCGCAGCCGCCCGTCGGGCCCCGCGAGCAGCACCGGCGTCTCCGGCCCGCCCAGGTCCCGTACCGCCGCGCGGTCCGCGTCCGAGGGGGCCTCCGCGGCGGAGACGACCGCCGCCGCCTCCAGCGACTCGGCACCGCTGGCCACGGCCATCGCGACCGCGGTCTGCAGCGCGCTCAGCTTCAGCGACTCCAGGGCGACGGTCCCGGCCACATACGTCCGCCCGGTCTCATCCCGTACCGCCGCGCCCTCCGCGACCCCGTTGCGGGCGCGGGCGCTGCGCGCCAACGTGATGATCTTCAGGTCCTCGGCGCCGAGGTCGTCGTGCTCGCGGTTGAGTGTCATGATCCGAGGATAGGCCGGGGGCCCGCGGTGCGGGCCGTGGGCTCAGCCCTGGGCGGCCTTGACGAACTTGTCGGTGGCCGTCTTCGCGATCTCGTCGAAGTCCTTGCTCGCGGCGGGGGCCGCGAGCACCATCAGGCGGACCACGCCGTTGCCCTGGCGCGCGTACGCGAAGTTCGGCGCGATCGTGATGCCGGGGGCGACCTCGACGCCGAGGCTGAAGGCGAGCGCCTCCTCGGCGCCCTGCGGCGCGGGGCGCTTCTTGACCGTGATCTTCATCTTCTGGCCGTCGGCCTCGACCGGGATCTCGGCGCACGTGTCGATCGCCGTGTCGAGCTGCTTGAGGTGGTCGGCCGCACCGGTACCGGTGAAGTTCAGGACCTGCTCGTTGATCTCCGCGTCGTTGTTGCCGCGGGCGAAGTCGGCGCTCGGGCCCGTCGTGGCGCCGGTGATGCCGTCGCTGCTCATCATGTCGGCGAAGAACTGGCACTCGGTCTTGCTGGTCTTGTAGGCCGTCTTGCTGTCCGCGTGCTTCGTGGTCTTCCAGCCGGACGGCAGGTCCTTCAGCTCCAGGAGGGCGGCCTTCATCTGGGCGTCCGTCAGCGGCTTGGCGGCGGCCGGCGCCTCGGACGTGGGAGCGGCGGTCGTCGCCCCGGCGGCCGGCTTGTCGGCGCCGTCCTTGGCAGCGCCGTCCTTCTCCCCGCCACCGCAGGCGGCGGTCAGCGTGAGCGCGGAGACGGCGAGGGTGGCGGCCAGGCCGCGTCTGATGGGAGTGCGCATGGTGAAGTGCCTCTTGAAGCTAGGGGGACCGAGCGGACTTCGCCGGTCGTGACGATCACCACCAGAGGCGGAAAGATCGACAAGGCGACCGGACGGCGGAAGCATATACGCGGCCGCTGACACGTGCGTGTCATATAAATCGACCGCTCCGTCAGCCGCTCCGTCAGCCGCTCCATCGGCCGCCGTACCAGCCGCCGGGCGCCCTCAGCCCGCCACCGGATACATCGCCCCGCGCCGCCCCTCCGGCGACACCAGCCACTCCAGCTTCGCCGCCGTGTCCGCCTCCTGGAGCGGGGTGTGAAGCACGATGACGAGGTCCGGGCGGGCCGGGACGCGGAGCTGGGTGGCCTCGACGATCAGGGGGCCGACCAGCGGATGGTCCATCTCCTTGCGGTTCTGGCCGCCGGGCAGGATGTCCCGCCGCTCCCACAGCTCCGCGAACTCCGCGCTCGCCTCCTTGGCCTCCGCCACGACCTGGCGGAAGCCGTCGTCGTCCGGGCACTCCGAGCAGGCCGCGCGGAACTGGGCGACGACCTTCGGGGCCAGTTCCTCCCAGCTCGTCGACCGCTCGCGGTAGAGCGGGTCGGTGAAGAAGGCGATCAGGCAGTTCTGCACGATCTCCGGCCGCATGCCGAGCACGACCGCCGCCGCGTCGTTCCACATCACGGTGTTCCAGTACTGGTCCATGATGTGCGCCGGGAACGGCATCCACGCGTCGATCAGCCGCCGCAGCCCCTGGCACATGTCCCGGTCCTCCGGGGCGAGTTCGGGCGCCGGCGGGTTCAGCGCGGCCAGCACGTACAGGTGCCGGCGCGGGCGCGGTGACCGTCACCGGCGGCACCCGGCCCCGCTGGTCTCGCTGCCGGTGCTGCGCCGCCGCACGGTCGCCTTCGGCAACCTGGGCGGTCTGGTCACCTTCTCGATGATGTCGACGATCGTCTTCGTGCTGACCCTGTACCTCCAGGAGACGCTGGGCCTGTCGGCCTTCGCCTCCGGCATCGTCTTCGGCGTCCAGGGCGCCTTCTCGGTCCTCGCCGGGATGGTCACGCCGCGGGTGATCGGCCGGCTCGGCGCCCGCCGCACCCTGGCCGTCTCGCTCGCCGGCCAGGGCCTGCTCACGGCCGCGCTGCTGCTCGTGGGCCGGGAGTCGGGCGCCGTCCTGGCGACCGTCGCCGTCTCGGCGGCCTCGATGCTGCACCTGGGCGCGATCATCTCGTACGGCGTGACCGTCACCTCCGGCGTCCGCGACGAGGAGCAGGGCCTTGCGACCGGCCTGGTCACCACCACCCAGCAGGTCGGGCTCACGGTCGGCATCCCGATGCTGGGCGTGCTCGCCACCACCGGCGCCGACCTGTTCTCCGGGGTCCGTACGGTGATCGCCCTGGACGCGGCGATCGTGCTCGGCGCGGCGCTGCTCGTCGCCCTCGGCCTGCGGAAGCGTGCCTGAGGAGACGCGCCTGAGGAGACGCGCCTGAGGGTCAGGGCCGGTCGAGGCGGAGCCGTACCGCCCGGGGAAGACCGGCGACCACCAGGTCGTACGAGTCCTCGACGAGCTCCCGGACCATCCGGTCCGGGAGCTCTCCCACGCGCACGGTGTTCCAGTGCCGCTTGTTCATGTGCCAGCCGGGGAGGATCGCCGGATGCTCCTCGCGCAGCCGTACGGCGTCGTCCGGATCGCACTTGAGGTTGACGCTGAGCGGCTCGGCGTCGAGCGCCGACAGCGCGAACATCTTCCCGGCGACCTTGAAGACGGAGGTCTCCGGATTGAACGGGAACTCCTCCGTCGCGTCGTTGAACTCCAGGCAGAACGCGCGCAGCTGCTCGGGCGTCATCCCTCCGTGCCCTCCCCCTCGGCCCCGGCGCCGCTCTTGCCGAGCGGCTCGACGAGCACGGTCACGATCTTGTTCCGGCGGCCGGCCGGGGACTCGGCGGTGAGCCGCAGGGTCCGCCCGTCGGGCAGCTCCACCACCGCGTTGGCGCCGGCGATCGGCACCCGGCCGAGGGCCTTGGCGAGCAGTCCGCCGACCGTCTCCACGTCCTCGTCGTCGTACTCGTCGGGCCCGAAGCCGTAGAGCTCGCCGAGGTCGCCGATGTCGAGGCGGGCGGTGACCCGGTAGCGGTCGTCGCCGAGCTCCTCGACGGGCGGCAGCTCCCGGTCGTACTCGTCGGTGATCTCGCCGACGATCTCCTCCAGGATGTCCTCGATGGTGACGATCCCGGCCGTGCCGCCGTACTCGTCGATGACGACGGCGACGTGGTTGCGCTCCTGCTGCATCTCGCGCAGCAGGTCGCCCGCGTTCTTGGTGTCGGGCACGAAGGCCGCCGGGCGCATCGTCGTGGAGACGAGGTCCGCCTCGGCGTCCCGGTTGATGTGCGTCTTGCGGACCAGGTCCTTCAGATACACGATGCCGACGATGTCGTCCTCGTTCTCCCCGGTCACCGGGATCCGGGAGAAGCCGGAGCGCAGTGCGAGGGTGAGGGCCTGACGGACCGTCTTGTAGCGCTCGATGCACACCAGGTCGGTGCGCGGCACCATCACCTCGCGCACCAGGGTGTCGCCGAGCTCGAAGACCGAGTGCACCATGCGGCGCTCCTCGTCCTCGATCAGCGACTCCTGCTCGGCCAGGTCGACCATCGCCCGCAGCTCCGCCTCGGAGGCGAACGGTCCCTTGCGGAAGCCCTTGCCGGGCGTCAGCGCGTTGCCGATGAGGATGAGCAGCTGCGGGATCGGGCCCATGATCCGGGCCAGCGGCAGCAGGACGTACGCGGCGGCGGTCGCCGTGTTCAGCGGGTGCTGGCGGCCGATGGTGCGCGGTGAGACGCCGACGGCGACGTACGACACGAGCACCATGACGGCGATCGCGACGAGCAGCGCCTGCCAGGTCTCCGGGAAGGCCTCCAGGCAGGCGTACGTGACGAGGACGCCGGCCGCCATCTCGCAGGCGACGCGGACGAGCAGCGCCACGTTGAGATAGCGGGTCGGGTCGGAGGCCACCTGGGCCAGCTTCTCGGCCCCGCGCCGCCCGGACCGTACGGCCTCGGCGGCGCGGAAGCTGGAGACGCGGGCGATGCCGGCCTCGGCGCAGGCGGCGAGCCAGGCGACGATGACGAGGGCGACCGCCCCGAGGATCAGTTGTGCGCTCATGAACTGCCGGGCCTGCCGGGGGTCAGGAGACGGTGGGCGCGGGCGACGGGCCGGTCAGGCCCTTCTCCGCGCGCCAGCCGTCCACGATGGCGGCCTGGAGACCGAACATCTCGGCCTTCTCGTCCGGCTCCTCGTGGTCGTAGCCGAGCAGGTGCAGCACGCCGTGGACGGTGAGCAGCTGGAGCTCCTCGTCCATGGAGTGCTGGGTCGGGGCGTCCTTGCCCTGCTGGGTGGCGACCTCGGGGCAGAGCACGATGTCGCCGAGGAGCCCCTGCGGGGGCTCCTCGTCGTCCTTCGACGGCGGGCGCAGCTCGTCCATCGGGAAGGACATGACGTCCGTGGGGCCCGGCAGGTCCATCCACTGGATGTGGAGCTGCTCCATCGCCTCCGCGTCCACGACGATCACCGAGAGCTCGGAGAGCGGGTGGATGCGCATCCGTGCGAGCGCGTAGCGGGCGATGTCGAGGATCGACTGCTCGTCGACCTCGGTGCCGGACTCGTTGTTGACGTCGATCGACATGTGCTGCTGTGTCTACTTCCCGTTGCGGCCGGTGCGCTGTTCGTACTGCTTCTCGTGCTGCCGGCGCTGCTCGCTTGCGCTGTCGTACTTCTCGTACGCGTCGACGATACGGCCGACGAGCCGGTGCCGTACGACATCCTGCGACGTGAGCATCGAGAAGTGCACGTCGGCGACGCCGTCCAGGATGTCCCTGACCTGCCGCAGACCGCTCTTCGTGCCGCCCGGCAGGTCGACCTGGGTGATGTCACCGGTGATGACGATCTTCGAGTCGAAGCCGAGGCGGGTGAGGAACATCTTCATCTGCTCGGGGTTCGTGTTCTGCGCCTCGTCGAGGATGATGAACGCGTCGTTGAGCGTGCGGCCGCGCATGTACGCGAGCGGCGCGACCTCGATCGTCCCGTTCGCCATCAGCTTGGGGATCGAGTCGGGGTCGAGCATGTCGTGCAGCGCGTCGTAGAGCGGGCGCAGATAGGGGTCGATCTTCTCGTAGAGCGTGCCGGGCAGGAAGCCGAGCCGCTCGCCCGCCTCGACCGCCGGCCGGGTCAGGATGATCCGGGTGACCTGCTTGGACTGCAGGGCCTGGACCGCCTTGGCCATGGCCAGATAGGTCTTTCCGGTACCGGCGGGGCCGATGCCGAAGACGATGGTGTGCTTGTCTATGGCGTCGACGTAGTGCTTCTGGTTGAGCGTCTTGGGGCGAATGGTGCGGCCGCGGCTGGAGAGGATGTTCTGGGTGAGCACCTCGGAAGGCGTCTCGACCGCGGTCTCCCCGTCGGTCTCCTCCCGCAGCATGGCGATCGATCGTTCCACCGCGTCCTCCGTCATCGGCTGTCCGGTGCGGAGCACCAGCATCATCTCGTCGAACAGGCGCTGAACGAGCGCGACTTCCTTCGCGTCACCGATCGCGCTGATCTCGTTTCCCCGGACATGGATGTCGGTGGCGGGGAACGCTTCCTCGATCACGCGCAGCAGGGCGTCTCGGGAGCCCAGGACCATCACCATGGGGTGCTTGGCGGGGACCTTGAACTGGGCGCGGGCCTGCCCCGGCGCGGGGGTGTGGGCTGTGGGTGTCTGAGTCATGGGCCGGCACTGTGGCCTGCACATACCTCCCGTTGCAGGGTTCTCGCTGCTCGACAACCTCTCGGGTACCAAGCCTACGACTCGCCTCGGACAACCCTGAACGGTTTTTACGGGGCCCGCGGACCCCGGCGGAATCCCGGAAACGGGGTTCAGGAGGCGGGCGCCGGGCGGAAGCCGATGGTGGGGACGGCCCTGCGCAGCGGCCAGGGGCGGGCCGGGGCCGGCAGGAGCCGCTCCAGGAAGGCGTAGCGGGCCCGCAGGGCGGCCGGGTCCTGGCACTCGTGGTCCTGGACGTGTGCCCACCAGGCGGCGATCTCGCCCCAGGTCGGCGCGGAGAGCGAGCCGCCGAACTCCTGGACGGAGAGGGCGGCGGTGAGTCCGGCGAAGGCGAGCCGGTCGGCGAGCGGCCAGCCGGCCAGGGTGCCGGTGACGAAGCCGGCCACGAAGACGTCGCCGGCGCCGGTCGGGTCGAGCGCGGAGACCTGGATCGCGGGCACCTCGGCGGTCTCGCCGGTGGCCCCGTCGACGGCGTACGCGCCTTCGGAGCCGAGGGTGACGACGGCGTAGCGCACCTTGTCGGCGAGCGCCCGGGCGGCGGCCCGGGGGCATTCGGTGCGGGTGTAGCGCATCGCCTCGGCGGCGTTGGGCAGGAAGGCCTCGCAGTGCTCCAGGTCGGTCAGGCCCGCCAGGTCCCAGCGGCCGGTGTCGTCCCAGCCGACGTCGGCGAACACCTTGGCGCCGGCCCCGGCGGCCCGGGCCACCCACTCCTCGCTGCGGCCGGGCACGAGGGAGGCGACGGCGGCGCGGGCGTGCGGCGGGTAGGCGGGCGGACCGGCGGGCAGGCCGCCGTCGAGGGGCGGGGCGGCGTGGCCGTGCGAGACCATCGTCCGCTCGCCCTCGTAGGCCATGGAGACGGTGACGGGCGAGTGCCAGCCGGGCACGGTCCGCGACAGCGAGAGGTCGATCCCCTCGCCCTGCTCCAGGGCGTCCCAGCAGTACTCGCCGTAGTGGTCGTCGCCGAACGCGGCGGCCAGCGAGGTGCGCAGGCCGAGCCGGGCGAGCGCGGTGGCCATGTTGGCGACGCCGCCGGGGCTGGATCCCATGCCGCGGGCCCAGGACTCGGTGCCGCGGACGGGCGCGCTGTCGAGGCCGGTGAAGATGATGTCGAGGAAGACCGTGCCGGTGAGGAAGACGTCGCACTCGGGGTCGGTGGGCTCGCGCAGCCGCCCGAGCGGGTCGACGCTGTTGTCACGTTCGGTCACGGCTTGCTCCCCGGTCGTGGTGCGGCGGATCGGCACCGTGGGTACTGAGGGCTGATCTCGCCAGTGTGCCCGAGGAGGAGGGTGTTTCGCGCGCGATACCCGCCCAAGCACATCCCAAACCGATCGTGACCCACATCACAGACCGAATCGGGGGATAACGGCTTCTCCGCCCACTCGGATGCTTGATACACATGGTGCCGCGACCCCGTGGCTCACCGGGCGCCATCTCATTTCCCTGTTCAGTTCCTGGAACGCCCATGTCGTCGCGCCGTCCGCGTGCCCTGCGTCCGCGTGCCCTGGGGGCGGTCACCGCTCTCGTCGCTCTCTTCACGGCCGGATACCTCGCCCCGTACCTGCTGCCGACCGTCGTCGGCCGGCTGTCCACGGGCCTCGGTATCGGTCCCGCCCAAGCCGGTCTGATCGGCTCGATCCTGCTGCTCGGCTCGGCCTCGGCGGGCTTCACGCTCGCGGCGCGGGCGGACCAGATCGGCCCGCGCCGGGCGGCGCGGCTCGGCCTGCTGCTGATGTTCGTCGGGTACGGCACGGCCGCGGCGACCGGCATCGTCCCGCTGGTCGTGGCGGGCGCGGTCGTCGGCGGCTTCGGCTCCGGTACGGCGACGGCGGTCGCCGCGGCGGGCATCGCGGGCCGCCCGGACCCGCATCGCGCGTCGTCCCTCGGGCTGCTGTCCGTGTCGGCGGCGGCGGGCGCGCTGTATCTGACGCTGCCGCACCTGGGCGGCGGCCACGCGCTGCCGTTCGCGGCGATCGCGGGGACGGCGCTGCTCGTGGCGCCGAGCACGGTGTGGCTGCCGGACGGCCGCGCGGTCCGTCTGACGGCGGCCGGCCGGCCGGAGCGGGGTCCGCTGCCGCAGCGCGTCGCGGGCACGGTCCTGGCGGGCGCGATCCTGCTCTGGTCGATGGCGCAGAACGCGCTGTGGGGCGTCAGCGGCCGGATCGGCCTGACCCAGGCGGGCCTGTCGGAGGTCACGCTCGGCCTGGTCTTCGCGGTGGCGCTCGGCGCGGGCCTGGTGGGTGTGATCGGCGCGGGCGCGCTTGGCTCACGGCTCGGGCGGGCGGTGCCGATCGGCGCGGGCACGGCGCTGATCGCGGCCTGTGTGCTGCTCAGTTCGGCGGCGCGCGGCCCCGTCTCCTTCGCGACCGGAGAGATCGCGTGGAACGCGGTCTACCCCGTCGTCCTCTCCTACCTGCTCGGCCTCGCCGCCTCCCTCGACCCGCGCGGCCGCTGGGCGGTCCTCGTCGGCTCGGCGTCCTCCCTGGGCGTGGCCTGCGGCCCCGTCACCGGCAGCCTCCTGTCCGAGGCGGCCGGCTACCCCGGCATGGGCCTGGCCCTCTGCGCCCTGCTGCTCCTGGTCGCCGCCCCGATGACCGCCGTCGCCCGCCACGCCTCCGGCCGCCCCCTGGTCCCCGGCTCCGTCCACCGCCGCGGCGGCGCCCCCGCCGCCGTCCTCGCGGCGACCACCACCCCGACGCCCCGGGTCCCCCAGATGGGCGCCCCAGAACAGCAGATCACCCCTGTGCCGGTCCCGACGACGGCGCCGGCCGGCCGCCGCCGCCTGTCGAAGTCGTCCTTCCGCCTGGCGGGAAGGACGCGGGGGTAGGGGATCGGCCCTGCCCCACGCCACACGCGCTGCCGGCCGGAGGCCCGGGGCCAGGGTGCGGCGCGGAGACGGGCCGGGCCTGAGGGCTGTGCGGGCTACGCCCGCTCGAACTCGTACGCCTCGACCTCGGCCAGGTACCGCTCGCGCCGCGGCTCGTCGTCCTCCAGGAACGACGCCTCGAAGGAGTTCCGGGCCAGCGTCCGCAGCTCCTCCTCGCCCAGCCCCAACGCACCCCGCACCGCGTCGAAGTTGTCGCCGGCGTAGCCGCCGAAGTACGCCGGGTCGTCCGAGTTGACCGTCGCCACCAGGCCCGCCGTCAGCATCTCCCGCAGCGGGTGCCGCTCCAGGACGTCGATCGCCCGCAGCCGCACGTTCGACAGCGGACACAGCGTCAGCGGCACCCGCTCCCGGACGAGCCGGGCCACCAGGTCCGGGTCCTCCAGGCAGCGCAGGCCGTGGTCGACGCGCTCCACGCCCAGGACGTCGAGGGCCTCGCGCACGTACGCCGCCGGGCCCTCCTCGCCCGCGTGGGCGACCCGGCGCAGACCGAGCCGCGCGGCCTCCTCGTACACCGCGCGGAACTTCGCCGGCGGGTGCCCGACCTCCGCCGAGTCGAGGCCGACCCCGATGATCCGGTCCAGATACGGCTTCGCGGCCTCGAGCGTGGCCATCGCCGACTCGGCCGACTCGTCGCGCAGGAAGCACATGATGAGCCGGGTCGAGATCCCGTGACGCTCCTCCGCGCGGTCCAGGGCCGCGCCGAGGCCCTCCACGACCACGCCCATCGGCACACCGCGCGCCGCGTGCGCCTGCGGGTCGAAGAAGATCTCGGCGTGCCGCACACCCTGCTCCGCCGCCCGCGCCAGATACGCGTCGGCGAGCTCGGTGAAGTCGTCGGCGGTGCGCAGCACCGCCATCAGCGAGTAGTAGAGGTCGAGGAAGGACTGGAGGTCGCTGAAGCGGTACGCCTCGCGCAGCGCCTCCGTGTCCGCGTACGGCAGCGTCACCCCGTTCCGCGCGGCCAGCGCGAACGCCAGCTCGGGTTCCAGGGTGCCTTCGATGTGGAGGTGCAGTTCGGCCTTGGGTACGGGCATGGGTTGAACGTTCTATCTCTTCGGTACGGGGACCCTCATCAGGTCCTGGGCAATACTCAGCTCCCCCGTGAACCCCGCCGCCCGCGCCTGCCGCTCGAACTCCGCCGGATCGGCGTACCGCTGCGAGAAGTGCGTCAGCACCAGGTGCCGTACGCCCGCGTCGCGCGCGACCGCCGCCGCCTGACCTGCGGTCAGATGTCCGTGGTCCGCTGCGAGACGGGCGTCCTCGTCGAGGAAGGTCGACTCGATGACGAGCATGTCCGCGCCCTCGGCCAGGGCGTGGACCCCGTCGCACAGGCGGGTGTCCATGACGAACGCGAACCGCTGCCCGCGCCGCACCTCGCTCACGTCCTCCAGCGTGACGCCGCCGAACGCCCCGTCGAGAACGCCCTCCCGCTGGAGCCGGCCCACGTCGGGACCCTTGATGCCGTGCGCGGCGAGCCGCTCGGGGAGCAGCCGGCGCCCGTCGGGCTCGACGAGCCGGTAGCCGTAGGACTCCACGGGGTGGGAGAGCCGGCGGGCCTCCAGCGTGTACGTGTCGGTGACGGCCAGCGGCCCGTCCGCGACGACCGGCGCCTCGGCCAGCTTCACCGTCTCGCGGTACGCCGTCGCGTACCGCAGCCGCTCGAAGAAGTGCTGCCCGCTCGCCGGGTAGTGCGCGGTGACCGGGTGCGGCACCTGGTCGAGGTTGATCCGCTGGATCACCCCGGCCAGGCCGAGCGAGTGGTCGCCGTGGAAGTGCGTGACGCATATCCGGTTCAGGTCGTGCGCCGCGACCCCGGCTCGCAGCATCTGCCGCTGCGTCCCCTCACCGGGGTCGAAGAGGATGCCGGTGCCGTCCCAGCGCAGCAGATAGCCGTTGTGGTTGCGGTGCCGGGTCGGGACCTGGCTGGCCGTGCCGAGGACGACCAGTTCGCGTACGGACACAGGATCTGCCCCGTCCCGACTATCCGGGGGGCCAGTTGAGGCCGCGGCCGCCCAGCACGTGCGCGTGCGCGTGGAAGACGGTCTGGCCGGCACCGGCGCCGGTGTTGAAGACGATGCGGAAACCGCTGTCGACGACCTTCTCCTGCGCCGCGACCTCGCCGGCCTCCCGCAGTATGTCGGCGGCGACGCTCGGCGCGGCGGCGGCGAGCGAGGCGGCGTCCGGGTAGTGCAGCCGCGGGATGATCAGGACGTGCGTGGGCGCCTGCGGGTTGATGTCGCGGAACGCGAGGGTGGTCTCCGTCTCGCGCACGATCGTCGCCGGGACCTCCCCCTCCGCGATCTTGCAGAACAGGCAGTCGCTCTGCGGCTCTCCGGCCATGGCCCGGACCTCCTCGCCTCTGTCGATCATCAGTACACGCGCATGCTATCCGGCCCCGCCGTCACGGCCCGGAGGTTATCCACAGGCCACGGCGCCGGGCCGTGCCGCCTACGACCAGCGACCGGTGCGCCCGAGCACCAGCGCGGCCGCCGCCGTCCCGGCCGTGGAGGTGCGCAGCACGCTGGACCCCAGGCGGTACGGCCTGGCCCCGGCCGCCTCGAAGAGCGCCAACTCCTCGGGCGACACCCCGCCTTCGGGCCCGACGACCAGGACGATCGAGCCCCGGGCGGGCAGCTCGGCGGTGGCCAGCGCACCGCTCGGGTGGTCGCGGTCCTCGTGCAGGACGGCGGCGAGGTCCGCCTCGGCGAGCAGCGCGGCGACCTGCTTGCCGGACATCAGCTCGGCGACCTCGGGGAAACGGGTGCGGCGGGACTGCTTGCCGGCCTCACGGGCGGTGGCCCGCCACTTGGCCAGCGCCTTCTGGCCGCGCTCGCCCTTCCACTGGGTGATGCAGCGGGACGCGGCCCACGGCACGATCGCGTCGACCCCGGTCTCCGTCATGGTCTCGACGGCGAGTTCGCCGCGGTCGCCCTTGGGAAGGGCCTGGACGACGGTGATCCGGGGCGCCGGCTCGGGGTCCGCGTGCACGGCGGTGACCTCGACGGTCAGCTGGTCCTTGCCCTCGGCGGCGGCGACCGCGCACTCCGCCCAGGCGCCGCGCCCGTCGGTGAGCACCAGCTCCTCACCGGCCCGCAGCCGCTTCACGGACACGGCGTGCCGGCCCTCGGGCCCGTCGAGGAGGAAGCCGCCGACGGCGGGCACGGCGTCGACGACGAAGACGGGTGCGGTCACGAAGTGCTCCTGGTGCTGGGACTGGGGCTGGGGCTGGTGGTGAAGGTGTGGACGGCGGCGAGTTCGGCGGCGAGCAGCCCGACCAGGCGCCCGGCCGGCAGCTCGCGCGCGAGGCGGTGCCCCTGACCGGCCCACAGGGCCATCCCCTGCGGGTCGCCGGCGGTCGCGGCCGCCTTGCGCAGCGGCGCGGTCAGATGGTGCACCTCGGGGTACGCGGCGGGGGCGTACGGCCCGTGCTCCCGCATGAAACGGTTCACCAGGCCGCGCGCCGGACGCCCGGAGAACGCCCGGGTCAGCTCGGTGTGCGTGAACAGCGGATCGGTCAGGGCCCGCTTGTGCAGCGGATGCGCGCCCGACTCGGGGCACACCAGGAACGCCGTGCCGAGCTGCGCCGCGTCCGCGCCGGCCGCGAGCACGGCGGCTATCTGCCGGCCGCGCATGATCCCGCCGGTCGCGACGATCGGCAGCTCGACGCTCTCCCGGACCTCGGTGAGCAGCGTGAGCAGCCCGCGTCCGCGTCCGCTGCCCGGACCGGGCGTGTCGGCCGCGTCGTCGCGGAACGTGCCCTGGTGCCCGCCGGCCTCGATGCCCTGCACACAGATCGCGGCGGCACCGGCCCGCTCGGCGGTCCTGGCCTCCTCGACCGAGGTGACGGTGACGATCGTGTACGTACCGGCCCGGGCGAACGCGTCGAGCACGTCCCGGTCGGGGCAGCCGAAGGTGAAGGAGACCACCGGCACCGGGTCGTCGAGCAGGATCGCCAGCTTGGCGTCGTACGCGTCGTCCCGGCCGTGGTCCGGATCGCCGAGCGCCGTCTCGTACCAGGTGGCCTCGCCGGCCAGCTGGTGCCGGTAGACCTCGACGGCGGCCCGGTCGGCGGGCTGCCCGCCGGCCGGCATGAAGAGGTTCACGCCGAAGGGCCGCGCGGTGAGCGCGCGGACCTGCTTGATCTCCTGGTAGAGCCCGCCGGCGGTCTTGTACCCGCCGGCCAGGAACCCGAGCGCCCCGGCCTCGCACACGGCGCCGACGAGCTCGGGACAGGAGGCGCCACCCGCCATGGGGGCCTGCACGATCGGAAGACGCGAGAGATCGTTCAGTGCGGTGGACATGCAGGCATCGTGCCATGCCGCTCGGACCCCGCCGAAACGCGAGGGGCGCCCCGCACCCCAGAGGGTGAGGGACGCCCCTTCGAGGACGTACGGCATCGGGCTCCGCGCCCGGCGAACGGGCGGCCCGGACGCCTACCGCCCGTTGAACGCGTCCTTCAAGCGCGAGAACAGACCCTGCTGCCCGGGCTGGAACTGCCCCTGCGGCCGCTCCTCGCCGCGCAGCTTCGACAGCTCGCGCAGCAGGCGCTCCTGCTCCGGGTCGAGCTTGGTCGGGGTCTGGACCTCCACGTGCACGATCAGGTCGCCGCGGCCGTTGCCGCGCAGGTGGGTGACGCCGCGGCCGTGCAGCGGGATCGACTGGCCGGACTGGGTGCCCGGGCGGATGTCGACGTCCTCCAGACCGTCGAGGGTCTGGAGCTGCACCTTCGTGCCGAGGGCCGCCGCCGTCATCGGCAGGGTGACCGTGCAGTGCAGGTCGTCGCCGCGGCGCTGGAAGGTCTCGTGCGGGATCTCGTGGATCTCGACGTACAGGTCGCCGGCGGGGCCGCCGCCGGGGCCGACCTCGCCCTCGCCCGCGAGCTGGATCCGGGTGCCGTTGTCGACACCGGCCGGGATCTTGACGGTGAGGGTGCGGCGGGAGCGGACCCGCCCGTCGCCCGCGCACTCGGGGCACGGGGTCGGGACGACCGTGCCGAAGCCCTGGCACTGCGGGCAGGGGCGCGAGGTCATGACCTGGCCCAGGAAGGACCGGGTGACCTGGGAGACCTCGCCTCGGCCGCGGCACATGTCACAGGTCTGCGCCGAGGTGCCGGGCGCGGCGCCCTCGCCGGAGCAGGTGGCGCAGACGACGGCCGTGTCGACCTGGATGTCCTTGGTGGTGCCGAAGGCCGCCTCGTCGAGGGTGACCTCCAGGCGGATCATCGCGTCCTGGCCGCGCCGGGTGCGCGAGCGCGGGCCGCGCTGGGACGCCGTACCGAAGAAGGCGTCCATGATGTCCGAGAAGTTCCCGAAGCCGCCCGCGCCGAAGCCACCGGCCCCCGCGCCGCCGCCGGAGGCGGACAGCGGGTCGCCGCCGAGGTCGTAGACCTGCTTCTTCTGCGGGTCCGACAGCACCTCGTAAGCGGCGTTGATCTCCTTGAACCGCTCCTGGGTCTTCGGGTCCGGGTTCACGTCCGGGTGGAGCTCGCGGGCGAGTCGGCGGAAGGCCTTCTTGATCTCGTCCTGCGACGCGTCGCGGCGTACGCCCAGTACGGCGTAGTAGTCCGTGGCCACTTACGACTCCGCCAGGATCTGTCCGACGTAACGTGCCACTGCGCGTACCGCTCCCATCGTTCCGGGGTAGTCCATGCGGGTCGGTCCGACCACGCCGAGTTTGGCGACTGCCTCGCCGCCGGAACCGTAGCCGACCGAGACGACGGACGTGGACGTGAGGCCCTCGTGGGCGATCTCGTGCCCGATCCGTACGGTCATGCCGGATTCCTTGGCCTCGCCGAGGAGCTTGAGGAGCACGACCTGCTCCTCAAGGGCCTCCAGGACGGGCCTGATCGTCAGGGGGAAGTCGTGTCCGAAGCGGGTCAGATTGGCGGTGCCGCCGATCATGAGCCGCTCCTCCTGCTCCTCCACGAGCGTTTCGAGGAGGGTCGCGAGCACCGTCGAGACGGTACCGCGGTCCTCGACCTCCTCGAAGGACTCGGGCAGATCCTGCACCAGCTGCGGCACGTCCGCGAAACGGCGGCCGACGACGCGGCTGTTGAGCCGGGCCCGCAGATCGGCGAGGGAGGTCTCGCCGAAGGGCGCCGGGCAGTCGACGACCCGCTGCTCGACCCGGCCGGTGTCGGTGATCAGCACCAGCATCAGCCGGGCGGGCGCCAGTGAGAGCAGCTCCACGTGCCGGACCGTCGAACGGGTCAGCGACGGGTACTGCACGACGGCGACCTGCCGGGTCAGCTGCGCGAGCAGCCGCACCGTGCGGCCGACGACGTCGTCGAGGTCGACGGCTCCGTCGAGGAAGTTGTGGATCGCCCGCCGCTCGGGGGTGGACAGGGGCTTGACGCCGGCCAGCCGGTCGACGAACAGGCGGTAGCCCTTGTCGGTGGGGATGCGGCCGGCGCTGGTGTGGGGCTGGGCGATGTAGCCCTCCTCCTCCAGGACCGCCATGTCGTTGCGCACGGTGGCGGGCGACACGCCGAGCCGGTGGCGCTCGGTCAGCGCCTTGGACCCGACGGGCTCCTCCGTGCCGACGTAGTCCTGGACGATGGCGCGCAACACCTCGAGCCTGCGTTCGCTGAGCATCGCGCGCACCTCCAGCTCTCGTTCCGGTTCCGGTTGCTCCGCATTTGGCACTCGCCCTGCCCGAGTGCCAGCAATCCCCCGGCCAGTGTACGGCGGCGGACATCGCTCCTGGCAAGGAGGCGGCGTCGACCGGGCCGGAGCGGTTAGCGTCGCGGCATGGACATGGACTGGGAGACGTACGGCTGGGAGCGGCTCGGCGAGGGCGTGGGACGCCGCCGGCTGCCGGGCTGGGACGCCACGGTGGGCCTGGTGACGGGGCGGGACGCGGTGCTGCTGTACGACACGGGCGCCACGCTCGCGCAGGGCGCGGAGCTGCGCGAGCAGGTGACGGCTCTCACGGGCGGGCGCAGGGTGACGCATGTCGCACTCAGTCACCCGCACTTCGACCATGTCCTCGGCACGGCGGTCTTCGCGGGCGCGGAGGTCTTCGGCGCGGTCGGCATGGACACGCTGCTGCGGCGGGAGGCCGAGGAGCTGCGCATGGACGCGGTACGGCAGGGGGTGGACGAGGCGGCCGCGACGGAGGCCGCCGAGGTGCTCGTCGCGCCGAGGCACACCGTGACCGGCGAGTGGACCCTCGACCTGGGCGGCCGCCAGGTCCTGCTCGCGAACGTCGGCCCCGGCCACTCCGGCCACGACCTGGCGGTGTTCGTGCCCGGCGCTCCCGAGGTGGTCTTCTGCGGCGACCTGGTGGAGGAGTCCGGCGAGCCGCAGGCCGGCCCGGACGCCCTCCCGGGCCGCTGGCCCGCCGCCCTGGACCGGCTGCTCGCCCTGGGCGGCGAGGACGCGGCGTACGTGCCGGGGCACGGCGCGGTGGTGGACGCGGCGTTCGTCCGGCGCCAGCGGGACGAACTGGCCCGCCGCTTCGCGGTGTCGTAGCCGGTGGTGTTCCGCTGCCGTCGCCCGAACGAGCGGGCCGTGACCGGCGGCTGACGCGTCATCGGCGAGAATCGGGCCCATGCGCAGCTACAACCCGGATCTCACGCCGCCCTGGAAGCGCTCGGCCCCCGCGCCGGAGGTGCCGGCCGACCCCGACCTCGTCGTCGAGGAGGTCTCGACGGGCTTCTGCGGGGCGGTGATCCGCTGTGAGGCGGGCACCGTGACCCTGGAGGACCGCTTCGGCAAGCACCGGGTCTTCCCGATGGAGCCGCGCGGCTTCCTTCTGGAGGGCCGGCCGGTCACGCTGGTCCGTCCCTCCCGCCCCGCCCCCTCCCACCCCACCCGCACCGCCTCCGGCTCGATCGCCGTCCCGGGCGCCCGGGCCCGGGTGGCCCGCGCGGGCCGCATCTACGTCGAGGGCCGCCACGACGCGGAACTGGTCGAACGCGTCTGGGGCGACGACCTGCGCATCGAGGGCGTCGTCGTCGAATACCTGGAGGGCATCGACGACCTCCCCGCCCTCGTCGCCGAGTTCGCCCCGGCCCCGGACGCCCGCCTCGGCGTGCTGGTCGACCATCTGGTCGCCGGCTCCAAGGAGTCCCGTATCGCGGCCCAGGTCTCCTCCCCCGACGTCCTGATCGTCGGCCACCCCTACATCGACATCTGGCAGGCCGTGAAGCCCGCCGCCCTCGCCATCCCCGCCTGGCCCACCGTCCCCCGCGGCCAGGACTGGAAGACGGGCATCTGCCACGCACTCGGCTGGCCGCCCAACACGGGCGCGGCCTGGCAGCACATCCTGTCCCGCGTCACCTCCTACAAGGACCTGGAACCGGAGCTCCTGGGCAGGGTCGAGGAGCTGATCGATTTCGTGACGGCGCCGTAGGGGGTCCCACCTCGCCCCCTCCGTTGTGGGCATACGTTCCGCAGGGGCGCGGGGTCCCCCTGGGCGAAGCCCTAGGGGGAGGGTAGGCACACGGACGGCGCCCCTTGCCGGGCCCAGGCTCCCGCGCCTGTGCCCGCACCACGCGTGCGCCGCGCTAGTCCACCAGGTCCCGCACCACCGCGTCGGCCAGCAGCCGACCCCGCAGGGTCAGGACCGCCCGCCCCTGGGCATACGGCTCCGCCGCGAGGAGCCCGTCACCGAGCGCCCGCTCGGCCGCCGCCAGCCCCGCCGGCTTCAGCAGCCCGAGCTCGACCCCGTCCCGCAGCCTCAGCTCAAGGAGCACCCGCTCCACCCGCCGGTCCTCGTCCGACAGGACCTCGCGCCCGGCGCCGGGGGACCGTCCCGCCCCCAGCGCGGCGGCGTACGCGCCCGGGTGCTTGACGTTCCACCACCGGACCCCGCCCACGTGGCTGTGGGCGCCGGGGCCGGCGCCCCACCAGTCGGCGCCGCGCCAGTAGAGCTCGTTGTGGAGGCAGCGGCCGGCGTCCGAGGTGGCCCAGTTGGAGACCTCGTACCAGTGGAAGCCCGCCGCGGACAGCACGTCCTCGGCGATCAGGTAGCGGTCGGCGTGCACGTCGTCGTCGGTCATGGGTATCTCGCCGCGCCGGATGCGCCGGGCCAGCTGGGTCCCCTCCTCGACGATCAGCGCGTAGGCGCTGATGTGGTCGGGTCCGGAGCCGATCGCCGCGTCGAGCGAGGCCCGCCAGTCCTCGTCGGTCTCGCCGGGCGTGCCGTAGATGAGGTCGAGGTTGACGTGCTCGAAGCCGGCCGCCCGCGCCTCGCCGACACAGGCCTCGGGCCGCCCGGGGGTGTGGTTCCGGTCGAGCACCTTCAGGACGTGCTGCCGGGCGCTCTGCATGCCGAAGGAGATCCGGTTGAAGCCGCCCTCCCGCAGCGTGGCGAGGTAGGCGGGGTCGACGGACTCCGGGTTCGCCTCGGTCGTCACCTCGGCGTCCTCGGCGAGCCCGAACTCGTCCCGGATCGCCGCGAGCATCGTCACGAGGTCGCCCGCGTCGAGCAGCGTGGGCGTGCCGCCGCCGACGAAGACGGTCCGCACCGGCCGCGGGTCGTCGCCGAGCACCTTGCGGGCAAGGCGTATCTCCTCGACGACCTGCCCCGCGTAGTTGTCCCGGGAGGCGAGCACCCCTCCGGCACCGCGCAGCTCGCTCGCGGTGTAGGTGTTGAAGTCGCAGTAACCGCACCGGGTGGCGCAGTACGGCACGTGCAGATAGAACCCGAGCGGCCGCTCACCGGCGCCCCGCAGGGCGTGGGCGGGCAGCGCCCCGTCCTCGGGCATGGGCTCACCATCGGGCAGTACGGAAGGCATGCAGCCATTGTCCCGTACCGCCCGACGGTCTCGCCGAGCCTGTGGATAACTCCACAGGCTCCGCAAAGGGCCCAGGTCAGGCGCCTGCGGCTCAGGCCTCCCGCGCGCCCGCGTACATCTCCTCGATCAGATGCTGGTAGGTCCGCTCCACGACCGGGCGCTTCATCTTCAGGCTCGGCGTGAGTTCGCCGTGCTCGACGTCGAGGTCGCGGGGCAGGAGACGGAACTTCTTGATCGTCTGCCAGCGCTGGAGTCCCTCGTTGAGGCGGCCGACGTAGCCCTCGATGAGCTGCTCGACCTGCGGGGAGGCGACGACCTCCGCGTAGGACTTGCCGGCGAGGTCGTGTTCGGCGGCCCAGCCGAGGATGGCGGGCTCGTCGAGGGCGATGAGCGCGCTGCAGTAGTTCCGGTCGGCGCCGAGCACCACGATGTTGGAGACGAACGGGCAGACGGCCTTGAACTGGCCCTCGATCTCCGTCGGGGCGATGTACTTGCCGCCGGAGGTCTTGAACAGGTCCTTCTTGCGGTCGGTGATCCGCAGGTAGCCGTCGGCGGACAGTTCGCCGATGTCGCCGGTGTGGAACCAGCCGTCGGACTCCAGGACCTCGGCGGTCTTCTCCGGCAGGCCGTGGTAGCCCTCCATGATGCCGGGGCTGCGGAGCAGGATCTCGCCGTCGTCGGCGATGCGGACCTCGGTGCCGGGGAGCGGCTTGCCGACGGTGCCGGTGCGGTAGGCCTCGCCGGGGTTGACGAAGGAGGCGGCGGAGGACTCCGTCAGGCCGTAGCCCTCCAGGATGTGGATGCCGGCGCCGGAGAAGAAGTAGCCGATGTCGGGGGCGAGGGCGACGGAGCCGGAGACGGCGGCGCGCAGCCGGCCGCCGAAGGCCTCGCGGAGCTTGCTGTAGACGAGCGCGTCGGCGACCTTGTGCTTGGCGGTGAGGCCGAAGGGCGCGGAGGCGGTGCCGGTGCGGCGGAAGTTGTCCTGGGTGACCTTGGCGTACTCGCGGGCGACGCCGGCCGCCCACTGGAAGATCTTGTACTTGGCGCCGCCGCCCTCGCGGGCCTTGGCCGCCACGCCGTTGTAGACCTTCTCGAAGATCCGGGGGACGGCGGCCATGTAGGTGGGCTGCACGATCGGCAGATTGACGATGATCTTGTCGATGCGGCCGTCGACGGCGGTGACGTGGCCGACCTCGATCTGGCCGGAGGTGAGCACCTTGCCGAAGACGTGGGCGAGCGGCAGCCAGAGGTACTGCACGTCGTCCTGGGTGACCAGGCCGGTGGCGGCGATGGCCTTGGCCATGTACGACCAGCTGTCGTGGCGCAGCCGTACGCCCTTGGGGCGGCCGGTGGTGCCGGAGGTGTAGATGAGGGTGGCGAGCTGCTCCTTGGTGATGGCGGCGACCCGCTCCTTGACCACCTCGGGGTGCTTCTCCAGGTACGCCTTGCCGCGGGCCTCCAGGTCGGCGAGGGTGAGCACCCACTCGTCGGCGGTGTCGACGCCCTCGGCGTCGATGACGACCACGTGGTGGAGGTGGGGCAGCTCGGCGCGCTGCTCGACGGCCTTGGCGTACTGGGCGGCGTTCTCCGCGATCAGGACGCGCGAGTCGGAGTCGGAGAGGATGAACGCCGACTCCTCGGCGTTGGTCTGCGGGTAGACGGTGGTGACGGCGGCGCCGGCGCACATGACGCCGAGGTCGGCGAGGATCCACTCGACCCGGGTGGCGGAGGCGAGGGCGACCCGCTCCTCGGGCTCGACGCCGAGGTCGATGAGGCCGGCGGCGATGGCGTGGACGCGTTCGGCGGCCTGCGCCCAGCTGAGCGACTTCCAGTCGTCGGGACCCTGGCCGGAGGCGGCCGGTACCGGATAGCGGTAGGCCTCGGCGTCCGGGGTCCGCTCCACGCGCTCCAGGAAGAGCGCCGCCACGGACGGCGGCCGGTTCTCGATCAGGGTCTGTGTGTCGCTCACGACGTCCTCCGGGCGGCGGCGGTGCGGTCAGGCGGGGCGTAACTAACTGGCGAGTAACCTTCGAGCGGCTTCAGAGTAGAGCGCCGGGGACCGGCGCGTAAGGGCTTGCATATAACGAACGGGTCTGCACGCCGTCGGCGCGCAGACCCGTTCGCGGTGGCACGGGGCGGCTACTTCTTGGCCTTGCCCGCGGACTCGTCGCTGGAGAGGACGGCGATGAAGGCCTCCTGCGGGACCTCCACGGAGCCGACCATCTTCATGCGCTTCTTGCCTTCCTTCTGCTTCTCGAGCAGCTTCCGCTTACGGGAGATGTCACCGCCGTAGCACTTGGCGAGGACGTCCTTGCGGATGGCGCGGATGGTCTCGCGGGCGATGACCCGGGAGCCGATGGCGGCCTGGATGGGCACCTCGAAGGCCTGCCGCGGGATGAGCTCGCGCAGCTTGGCGACGAGCCGCACACCGTAGGCGTACGCGGCGTCCTTGTGGGTGATCGCCGAGAAGGCGTCGACCTTGTCGCCGTGCAGCAGGATGTCGACCTTCACCAGGGAGCTGCTCTGCTCGCCGGTGGGCTCGTAGTCGAGCGAGGCGTAGCCGCGGGTCTTCGACTTCAGCTGGTCGAAGAAGTCGAAGACGATCTCGGCGAGCGGGAGGGTGTAGCGGATCTCGACGCGGTCCTCGGAGAGGTAGTCCATGCCGAGGAGGGTGCCGCGCCGGGTCTGGCACAGCTCCATGATGGAGCCGATGAACTCGGCGGGGGCGAGGATCGTGGCGCGCACGACCGGCTCGTACACCTCGTCGATCTTGCCCTCGGGGAACTCGCTCGGGTTGGTGACCGTGTGCTCGCTGCGGTCCTCCATCACGACGCGGTAGACCACGTTGGGGGCGGTGGCGATCAGGTCGAGGCCGAACTCGCGCTCCAGGCGCTCGCGGATCACGTCGAGGTGGAGCAGGCCGAGGAAGCCGACGCGGAAGCCGAAGCCGAGGGCGGCGGAGGTCTCCGGCTCGTAGACCAGCGCGGCGTCGTTGAGCTGCAGCTTGTCGAGGGCGTCGCGCAGCTCGGGGTAGTCGGAGCCGTCCAGCGGGTAGAGGCCCGAGAACACCATCGGCTTCGGGTCCTTGTAGCCGCCGAGCGCCTCCTCGGCGCCCTTGCTCTGGGAGGTGATCGTGTCACCGACCTTGGACTGGCGGACGTCCTTCACGCCGGTGATCAGGTAGCCCACCTCGCCGACGCCGAGGCCGTCGGCCGGCAGCATCTCGGGCGAGTTGGTGCCGATCTCCAGGAGCTCGTGGGTGGCGCCGGTCGACATCATCTTGATGCGCTCGCGCTTGTTGAGCTGGCCGTCGACGACCCGGACGTAGGTGACGACGCCGCGGTAGGAGTCGTAGACCGAGTCGAAGATCATCGCGCGGGCCGGGGCGTCGGCGTTGCCGACGGGGGCCGGGATGTCCCGGACGACGCGGTCGAGCAGCGCCTCGACGCCCATGCCGGTCTTCGCGGAGACCTTGAGGACGTCCTCGGGCTGGCAGCCGATGAGGTTGGCGAGCTCCTCGGCGAACTTCTCCGGCTGGGCGGCCGGCAGGTCGATCTTGTTGAGCACCGGGACGATGGTGAGGTCGTTCTCCATCGCCAGGTAGAGGTTCGCCAGGGTCTGCGCCTCGATGCCCTGGGCCGCGTCCACCAGCAGGATCGTGCCCTCGCAGGCGGCGAGCGAACGGGAGACCTCGTAGGTGAAGTCGACGTGCCCCGGCGTGTCAATCATGTTCAGGATGTGCGTCCGGCCCTGCTCCGGCCCCTCGACGGGGGACCAGGGCAGCCGGACCGCCTGGGACTTGATCGTGATGCCGCGCTCACGCTCGATGTCCATCCGGTCGAGATACTGGGCGCGCATCTGCCGCTGGTCGACCACTCCGGTCAGCTGGAGCATCCGGTCGGCAAGGGTCGACTTGCCGTGGTCGATGTGCGCGATGATGCAGAAATTGCGGATCAGAGCCGGGTCGGTACGGCTCGGCTCGGGCACGTTGGTAGGAGTCGCGGGCACGCAGGGTTCTCGTCTCGGGCGATGTTCAGAACGGATACGTAGGCTCCATGGTCCCATGACTGCGGGCGGGTGCTCGGTTTGGGCGGTGTGGGGAGCGGCTGATATCGTGGACGGCTGTGTCTCGTGTGCCCTCTCAGCTGCGTGGCACATCCTGAAGAAACATCGAACCTGTAAAGGCTCTTTTCGTGGCGAACATCAAGTCCCAGATCAAGCGGAACAAGACCAACGAGAAGGCGCGCCTGCGCAACAAGGCCGTCAAGTCGTCGCTCAAGACCGCGATCCGCAAGGCCCGCGAGGCTGTCGCCGCCGGCGACCTCGAGAAGGCCACCGTGGCCGCTCGTGCCGCTTCGCGTCAGCTCGACAAGGCTGTCTCGAAGGGTGTCATCCACAAGAACGCCGCCGCCAACAAGAAGTCGGCGCTGGCCACCAAGGTTGCCACCCTCCAGGGCTGAGCTCTCTGATGTGACCGGCCGTACGGGACTCCAGCGGGCCCTCTAACCGCTCCCGACGGCCACCCCGGCTCCGTACGCGAGACGCGTTCGCCACGCGTGTACGGGTCACCTGAAGCAACACCCCGCAGGCCCCGTCGTCCTCCTTCCCCAGGAGGCCGGCGGGGCCTGTGGCCTTCTTACGTGCAGGTGTACGGGTACGGGGCAGGCCGGGCGGGTGCGTCAGGGGCGCCGCATCCGGGCTGCGCGGGCGATCGCGACGACCGCCTTCTCCAGGGCGTACTCGGGATCGTCGCCGCCGCCCTTGACGCCCGCGTCGGCTTCGGCGACCGCGCGCAGGGCGAGGGAGACGCCGTCGGGGGTCCAGCCGCGCATCTGCTGGCGGACCCGGTCGATCTTCCAGGGCGGCATGCCGAGCTCGCGGGCGAGGTCGGCGGGACGGCCGCCGCGGGCCGAGGACAGCTTGCCGATGGCCCGGACGCCCTGGGCGAGGGCGCTGGTGATGAGGACCGGCGCGACGCCCGTCGACAGGGACCAGCGCAGAGCCTCCAGGGCCTCGGCGGCGCGGCCCTCGACGGCGCGGTCGGCGACCGTGAAGGACGAGGCCTCGGCGCGGCCCGTGTAGTAGCGCCCGACGACCGCCTCGTCGATGGTGCCGTCGACGTCCGAGGTGAGCTGCGCGACGGCGGAGGCCAGCTCCCGCAGGTCGCTGCCGATGGCGTCGACGAGCGCCTGGCAGGCCTCGGGCGTGGCCGAGCGGCCGAGGGTGCGGAACTCCTGCCGCACGAAGGTCAGCCGCTCCGCGGGCTTGGTCGTCTTCGGGCAGGCCACCTCGCGGGCGCCGGCCTTGCGGGCCGCGTCGAGGAGTCCCTTGCCCTTGGCACCGCCGGCGTGCAGCAGTACGAGGGTGATCTCCTCGGCCGGGTCGTCGAGGTAGGCCTTGATCTCCTTGATGGTGTCGGCCGACAGGTCCTGCGCGTTCCGCATGACCAGCACCTTGCGCTCGGCGAAGAGCGAGGGGCTGGTCAGCTCGGCGAGCGCGCCGGGCGGCAGCTGCTCGGGGGCGAGGTCGCGCACGTCGGTGTCGGCGTCGGCGGCCCGGGCGGCCGCCACCACCTCCCGCACGGCGCGGTCGAGCAGCAGGTCCTCCTGGCCCACGGCGAGCGTGAGCGGGGCGAGGAGGTCGTCGGGGGAAGACTTCTTGGTGGCCATCGCGGTCAAGGATCCCACGCACCACCGACAGCGCGGCCATCGTCGAGAATGTGCGCGTGAGCGATGTGAGACACGTACTGGTGCTGCCCGACCGCGACGCGGCCGAGGAGGTCGCGGAGGAGCTTCCGGACCGCTTCGGCGTGGCGCAGGAGCCCCAGCTCGTCCGGGACGCCCTGGCGGGCGAGGACGACGCGGAGGACGCCCAGTGGCTGGTCGTCGTCGAGGACCCGGACGGCCGCCTGGACCCGGCGGCCCTGGACGAGCTGGCCGCCGAGTACGAGGGCTGGCTGGAAGCCCCTTAGGAGGTCCGGTCGCCCTGGACGGAGACGGTCTGTCCGGTCCAGTAGCAGTGTGAGGTCCGCTCCCGCAGCGGTTCCGCCACGCGCACCGAGAGGGCCATCGCTACGGACTCGCCGGTGAGTCCTGCGGCCCGGGCGGCGGTGAACGGCTCTTCCCGCCGCAGCGGACCCACGAGGGTCATCCGCGTCGGATGTCGATGACTCAGGAGGTGTCCGGGCCGTCCGGGAGCGTGTGCGCCGAGAGCCCGTCACCCGCGCCGCTCACCGCGATCGCCCCGTCCCGGTCCGTGCTCAGCACCCGCGCCCCGCCCTCTCGCAGCGCCCCCACCGTCAGCGGCGAAGGATGCCCGTACGGGTTGTCCCGGCCCGCCGACACCAGCGCGAGCCGCGGCCGCACCGCCCGTATCAGCCCCGGGTCCTGGTGCGCCGAGCCGTGGTGCGCGACTTTCAGCACGTCCACCGGAGGCAGCCCCGGATACGCCCGGGCCAGCAGCCGCTGCGCCGGAGGTTCGAGATCCCCGAGCAACAGCAGGGTCACCCCGCCCTCGGCCCGCACCGACAGGGCGACGCTGGCATCGTTCGGCCCCGCCCCCACGAGGCCGGCGCCGGCCGGCGGCCACAGCACCGACCACTCCAGCGCCCCCAGCCTCCGCCGCTCCCCCGCCCCGGCCCGCACCACCGGCACCCCGGCCGCGCGGGCCGTCCGCCGCACGAACTCCGCCTGCTCCGGCGGCTCCTCAAGCCCGGTCGTCTGGATCGCCCCCACCGCCCGCCCGCGCAACACCCCCGGCAGCCCCGCCACATGGTCCGCGTGGAAGTGGGTCAACAACAGGAGCGGGATCCGGCGCACCCCCAGGTCGCGCAGACACCGGTCGACCGGCGCCGGATCGGGCCCGGCGTCGACCACCACGGCGGCGTCCCCGCCGGCCGCGAGCACGGTCGCGTCGCCTTGACCGACCTGGCACATCGCGAACACCCACCCCGGCGGCGGCCACCCCGTGACCGCCCGGACCAACGGCGGCGGCCGCACCACCGCCAGGAGCAGCAGGGCCGCGCAACCCGCACCGATCCAGCGGCGCCCGGGCAGCCGCCGCACGGCGAGGAGCACGAGGCCGGTCAGCAGCGCCAGCAGCAGCCCGCCCCACCAGCCCTCCGGCCAGGACGTCTCCGCCCCGGGCAGCCCGGCCCCCATGCGGGCCACCTTGGCGATCCACCCGGCCGGCAGCCCCGCGCACCAGGCCACCGCCTGCGCCGCCGCCGGCCACACCGCCGCGAGGGCGAGCGCGAGGAACCCGAGCACGGTGGCCGGGGCCACCGCCGGCTCCGCGAGCAGGTTCGCGGGCACCGCGACCAGGCTCACCCGGGCCGCGAAGACCACCACGACCGGCGCACACACCGCCTGCGCCGCCAATGTCGCGGCCAGGGCCTCCGCGATCCGTCCCGGCACCCCGCGCCGCCGCAGCGCATCGCTCCAGCGCGGGGCGACGGTCAGCAGCGCGCCGGTGGCAAGAACCGACAGCAGGAAGCCGTAACTCCGCGCCAGCCACGGGTCGTAGAGCACCAGGACAAGGACCACGGCGGCCAGCGCCGGGATCAGCGAGCGCCGCCGGCCGGTCGCGACGGCGAGCAGCGTGACAAGCCCGCAGGCCGCCGCCCGCAGCACGCTCGGATCGGGCCGGCACACCACCACGAACGCCAGCGTGAGCACTCCCCCGGCCAGCGCCGTGCCCCGCAGGGGAAGCCCGATCCGGGGCGCCAGCCCGCCCCGCTCGACCAGCTGGGCCGTTCCCGGCCTGCCGATGAGCAGCAGCAGGACGACGGTCAGATTCGAGCCGGAGACAGCCAGCAGATGAGTCAGATCGGTGGTCTCGAAGGCGCCCTTCAGCTCCGGCCCGACCCGTGAGGTGTCACCGACCACGAGGCCCGGTAACAGCGCCCGGGCATCCGGCGCCAACCCCTCCGTGGCCTCGCGCAGCCCCTCCCGCAACCCGCCCGCCGTGCGCTGGAGCGCGCTCGGCGGCCCGGTGATCCGCGGCGGCCCGGCGTCGTCGGCCCGCAGCACCGCCGCGAACGGGTCGCCCGGGCGGAACGGCACGGCCAGCCTGCCCGCCACCCGCAGCCGGGTCGACGGCAGGAGCCGCAGCCACGCCCCGCGCCCCTCCCCCGCCGTCACCAGGACGAGGACCGGGGCCCTGGTCCGGTACGCCGCGCCGTCCCGTGCCTCGACCCGCGTCGCCTCGCCCTCCAGGACCACGGTCACCGGCGCCGCCCGGCTCCCGCGCACCTTCGGAGTGGTGAGCCGCGGATCGGCGGTGACCGTCACCTCCGCCGTCACCCGCCCCTCGGTCCGTGCGAGTGCGGGCACCGGCCCCCGCCGCAGGTCGGCCGCGTGCAGCCCGGCGGACGCCGCGCCCGCCGCACCGCAGAGCAGCACCCCGGCGCAGGCCGTCGCCCGCAGCCCCAGCCGCGCGGCCGGAACCAGGAGCAGCCCCGCACCGCCGAGGCAGAGCAGCACACCCGCGACGGTCCACCAGCCGGCCACGCCCAGCGCGAGCGCCGCCCCGCCCCAGGCGGCGAGTGCCGGCGACACCAGTCGCAGGTCCGCCGGCCCCTCGTCCACGGCGCTCACGGCCGGACCAGCGGCGCGAGGTCCGCGAACCGGCGGGCGCCGATCCCGTTGACGTCCCGGAGCTCGGCGACCGTCCGGAACCCTCCGTGCTCCACCCGGTGTTCCACGATGTGCCGGGCGAGAACCGGGCCGACCCCGGGCAGCGCGTCGAGCTGTTCCACGGTCGCCGTGTTCAGACTGAGCGGAGCGGCCGGCCCCGGCGCTCCCGCCGCGCTGCCGCCCGCCGTGCCGCCGGCACCCGCCCCGCCGCCGGCCGCGGCGGGGAGCCCGACGACAACCTGCTCGCCGTCCATCAGCACCCGGGCCCGGTTGAGTCCCGTCAGATCCGTGCCGGGGCGGATGCCTCCGGCCGCGCGCAGGGCATCGGTGACCCGGGACCCCGCGGGCAGCGTGAACACCCCGGGACTGCGCACCTTTCCGCCGACGTCCACCACGACCACCGCCGCCGCACCGGGACGGGACGTCGGACTCGGGCCGGCACTCGGCACCGCGTCGGGGCCGATGCCGGCCGACTGGATCCCGGGCAGCGGCCGGGCCGCCGCGACCACCTCGGGCGCCCTGATCTGCTGCGGCCGTCCCGTCCAGAAGTACGCCCCTGCCCCGCCCGCGGCCACGATGAGGACCACGGTGAGCGCGGCCAGCGAGCGCCGTTCGAGCCCGCACCGGGACTGCACCCACAACGGCAACCGCTCCCGCAGCGCGAGCTTCGCCATCTCCCCGTGCGACAAGGCCGGTTGAGGTCCGGGCCGCTCCCGGTCCGCCTCGGGGTCCGGCGCCGGCGGCGTGGATGGCGGAGGTGGTGCCGGGGAGACGGGAGGTGCCGGGGGCGGCGCGGGGGCCTGGGGTGGCGGGGCGGTCGACGGGAACAGGGCCTCGCCCCGGCTCCGTACCGACGTAGGAGACGCGACCGCACCGGCCGTGCGCCGGCGACGGGTCCTGGTGCCCACGGCCCGGACCCGGGCCCTGCCGTCCGAGCCGGGCGCCCGGCCCGGACCGCTCGTGGGGCCGCTACGACGTGTTGCGACATGCGTGCGAAGAGTCATGACATCGACGGTAGGCCGCGCCGGGACCCCTCGGCCGGGGCCAGCCGATTCCGGTGGACAACTGCCGAGTTGTGGAAAACTCCGTCACCCGCACGGGGGATGTCGGCGCGTCAGCGCGGCGAGACCACGACCGCGAGCAGCCCCGGCCCGGTGTGGGCGCCGATGACCGCGCCGACCTCGGTGACCTGGAGGTCCTGGACGGCCGGGAGGCGCTCGCGCAGCCGCTCGGCGAGCGCGGCGGCCCGCTCGGGGGCGGCGAGATGGTGCACGGCGATGTCGACGGACCCGGCACCGGCGCGCTCGACCGCGATCTCCTCCAGCCGGGCGATCGCCTTGGACGCGGTGCGTACCTTCTCGCGCAGTTCGATCCGCCCGCCCTCGAGTTCGAGCAGCGGCTTCACTGCCAGCGCCGAGCCGAGGAGGGCCTGCGCGGCGCCGATCCGCCCGCCGCGGCGCAGGTAGTCGAGTGTGTCGACGTAGAAGAACGCGGAGGTGCCGGACGCCCGCTTCTCGGCGGCGGCGACGGCCTCGTCGAGCGAGCCGCCCGCGTCGGCGACCTCCGCCGCCGCCAGGGCGCAGAAGCCGAGGGCCATGCCCACCATCCGGGTGTCGACGACCCGTACGGGCAGGGGGGCGTCCTTCGCGGCGAGCACCGCCGCGTCGTAGGTGCCGGAGATCTCGCCGGACAGGTGGAGCGAGACGACGCCCTGGGCGCCCGCCTCGGCGGCGGCCCGGTAGGTGGCCGCGAAGACCTCGGGCGCGGGCCGGGAGGTGGTCACCAGCCGGCGCTTCTGCAGGGCCTCCGCGAGCGAGCGGACCGAGATCTCGGTCCCTTCCTCCAGCGCGCGGTCGCCGATGACGACGGTGAGCGGAACGGCGGTGATGGCGTGCCGCTCCATTGCCTGGGCTGGCAGGTAGGCCGTGGAATCGGTGACGATCGCGACATGCCGGGACATGAGCGGGAGGTTACCCGGCGGGGCCGCCGCACGGCAGCCCGGGCCCCCGACACCGGCACCGCCCGCCCCGTTTCCCACACGGAATCCGCCCGCCGTCGGCACGCGCGTACGGACGCCGGCCCCGACGGCTCCGGCCCTCAGGCCTGCACGTCGGGTCAGGTCGTGGTCTCGGGCCGGGTCGACTTCTCCCACGGGTAGGCCGTGAGGCGCGGGTCCGGCCCCTGGATCGCCTGCGGCTGCCCGGACGGCCCGGCGGCACCGCTCTCCGCCCCCGACCAGGCCTGCCTCTGTCCCTGGCCCTGTCCGGGCCCGGCCGTCGCCTCGCCAGGGCTGTCCGTGCCGGTCCAGTGGCGTAGGGCGCCCGCCTCCACGTCGATCTGGGCACTCAGCGAGGACAGCTCGTCCTCGGCGAACTTTCGGGCGCGGTCGCGGGCGGCGAAGCGCAGCGCGTCGGCGGAGTGGGTGATCTGCTCGGTGCGCCGGCGCAGCTCGGGCATCTGGGCCGCGACATGGGCCCGGTCCGGCTCGCGCTCCAGCCGCTTGAGGTCCTCGTCCAGCTCGCGCCCGTGGGCGCTCAACCGCTGGAAGAGGTCAAGGGACTCCTTCAGGGAGGCGTCCTCGGCGACGCCCGCGTTCAGGGAGTCCTGGGTGGCGCGCATCGAGGTGCGCAGCGAAAGCCGCAGCTGGGCCAGCTCGCCGGCGACGCCGGTCTGGCCGAGGCTCTTGGCGCGCAGCGTGGTGTCCTCGACCGTGCGCCGGGCCTGGTCGATGGTGCGGTCGACGCCGCGCTTGGCGGCCTTGGCGACCTTCACCGTGGCGTAGATCCCGAGCGCCACGAAGGCGACGAAGAGCAGCGCCATGATCGTGATCGCGGCTTCCATGAGCGTCGCCCCTCCGGCCTGGATTGTGGTTCTTCCACGGTAAACGGAAGGGGCAGGCCGGTGGTTCCTGGGGAACCCCCAACCTGCCCCCATCGCTCCCCTAGGGGACGGTCGGGATCAGCCGGCGACGATGTTGACCAGCTTCGGCGCGCGGACGATGACCTTGCGGATCTGCGCGTCGCCCAGGGCCGCGACCACGTGGGCGTCGGCCAGGGCCAGTGCCTCCAGCTCGGCGTCGGTGATCGTCGGGGAGACCTCCAGGCGGGCCTTGACCTTGCCCTTGATCTGTACGACGCAGGTCACGGTCTCGTCCACGACGTAGGCCGGGTCGGCGACCGGGAAGTCCTGGTGGACGACCGAGTCGGAGTGGCCCAGTCGGTGCCACAGCTCCTCGGCGATGTGCGGGGCCAGCGGGGCGACCAGGCGGACCAGCTGCTCGGCCACCGGGCGGGACACCGTGCCACCGGACTTGGTCAGGTGGTTGTTCAGCTCGGTGATCTTGGCGATGGCGGTGTTGAAGCGCATCGCCGCCATGTCCTGGGCGACGCCGTCGATGGCCTTGTTCAGGGCACGCAGGGTGTCCTCGTCGGCGGCCTCGTCGACGACCGTGACCTCGCCGGTCGTCTCGTCGACGATGTTGCGCCACAGGCGCTGCAGCAGGCGGTACTGGCCGACGACGGCGCGGGTGTCCCACGGACGGGAGACGTCCAGCGGGCCCATGGCCATCTCGTACAGGCGCAGGGTGTCGGCGCCGTACTCGGTGCAGATCTCGTCGGGGGTGACGGCGTTCTTCAGGGACTTGCCCATCTTGCCCAGAACGCGGCTGACCTTCTCGCCCTCGTACCAGTAGGCGCCGTCGCGCTCCTCGACCTCGGCGGCCGGGACGGCGATGCCGCGGGAGTCCCGGTAGACGAAGGCCTGGATCATGCCCTGGTTGTACAGCTTGTGGAACGGCTCGGCCGAGGAGATGTGGCCCAGGTCGAACAGGATCTTGGACCAGAAACGGGCGTACAGCAGGTGCAGCACGGCGTGCTCGGCGCCGCCGACGTACAGGTCGACACCGCCGGTGGGCATGCCCTCGCGCGGGCCCATCCAGTACTGCTCGATGGCCGGGTCGACCAGCTTCTGGTCGTTGTGCGGGTCCAGGTAGCGCAGCTCGTACCAGCACGAACCGGCCCAGTTGGGCATGGTGTTGGTCTCGCGGCGGTACTTCCTGGGGCCGTCGCCCAGGTCCAGCGTGACGTTGACCCAGTCCTCGTTGCGGGACAGCGGGGTCTCCGGCTGGGTGTCCGCGTCGTCCGGGTCGAAGGTGCGCGGCGAGTAGTCCTCGACCTCCGGCAGCTCCAGCGGCAGCATGGACTCGGGCAGCGGGTGGGCCACGCCGTCCTCGTCGTAGACGATCGGGAAGGGCTCGCCCCAGTAGCGCTGCCGGCTGAACAGCCAGTCGCGCAGGCGGAAGTTGACGGTGCCCTCGCCGATGCCGCGGTCGGCCAGCCAGGCGGTGATCTTCGCCTTGGCCTCGACGACGCCCAGGCCGTCCAGCGCCACGTCCTCGTTGGAGGAGTTGATCAGCTTCGCCTCGTACGAGGCGAAGGCGTCGTCCCAGGTCGACGGGTCGGTGCCGCGCTCGTCGCTCGGCTCGACGACGCAGCGCATGGGCAGCTCGAAGGCGCGCGCGAAGGCGAAGTCGCGGGTGTCGTGCGCCGGGACGGCCATGATCGCGCCGGTGCCGTAGCCCATCAGGACGTAGTCGGCGATGAAGACCGGGACCTGCTCGCCGCTGACCGGGTTGGTCGCGTAGGCGCCGGTGAAGACACCGGTCTTGTCCTTGGCCTCGGCCTGGCGCTCGACGTCGGACTTGGCGGCGGCCTGCTTGCGGTAGGCGTCGACGGCCTCGGCCGGGGTGGCGTGTCCGCCGGTCCACACGTCGTGGGTGCCCTCGGGCCAGGTGGCCGGGACGATCTTCTCGACCAGGTCGTGCTCGGGGGCCAGCACCATGTAGGTGGCGCCGAACAGGGTGTCCTGGCGGGTGGTGAAGACGGTGATCGCACCGGTGTCGCCGACCTGGAAGTCGACGCGGGCACCCTCGGAGCGGCCGATCCAGTTGCGCTGCTGCAGCTTGATGGCCTCAGGCCAGTCCAGGCCGTCCAGGTCGTCGAGCAGGCGGTCCGCGTAGGCGGTGATGCGCATGTTCCACTGGCGCAGCTTGGCCTTGAAGACGGGGAAGTTGCCGCGCTCGGAGCGGCCGTCGGCGGTGACCTCCTCGTTGGCCAGGACGGTGCCCAGGCCGGGGCACCAGTTGACCGGGGCGTCGGAGGCGTACGCCAGGCGGTACTCGCCCAGGACCTCGGCGCGCTCACCGGCGGTCAGCTCGCTCCACGCGCGCGTGGAGCCGGGGATCTCACGGGTGCCGTTCTCGAACTGCTCGACCAGCTCGGCGATCGGTCGGGCCTTCTCGGCCCGGTCGTCGTACCAGGAGTTGAAGATCTGCAGGAAGATCCACTGGGTCCACTTGTAGTACTCCGGGTCGATCGTGGCGAACGACCGGCGCTTGTCGTGGCCCAGGCCCAGCCGGCGCAGCTGGACCTTCATGTTCTCCATGTTGGCCTCGGTGGACACGCGCGGGTGCGTGCCGGTCTGCACCGCGTACTGCTCGGCGGGCAGGCCGAAGGCGTCGAAGCCCAGGGTGTGCAGGACGTTGTGGCCGGTCATGCGCGCGTGGCGGGCGAAGACGTCCGTGGCGATGTAGCCGAGCGGGTGGCCGACGTGCAGGCCCGCACCGGAGGGGTACGGGAACATGTCCATGATGAACTTCTTCGGGCGGGCCGCCAGGGCCGGATCCCCGGCCAGGTCACCGCTGGGGTTCGGGGCCTCGTAGGTGCCCTCGGCGTCCCAGGCGTCCTGCCAGCGTGCCTCGATGTCGGCGGCCAGGGTCGCCGTGTAGCGATGCGGGGCCGCCGACTCGGCAGCCGTGTTGATCTCGGTCATGATCCTTGAAGCTCCATCGATCGTCTCTGCCCACTGCCGGCACTGCCACGAAATGAAAAATCCCCTCGCACAGGAGGGGACGCCGCGCCGATGCCGACCGGATCTTCATCCGTCGGGACTGATCAGCGCGGCTCGCTAAGCAGAAGGCGTACGGCACGCATGGCGTCAGGGTACCGCAGGGCCCGATCGGGCCGCACCGGCGTTCCGGGGACCGGCACACGGAACGGGGCAAGGGCGCGCAGCACGCGCGCGACCGGATCCCGAACACGAAGAAGCGGGCCATGGCCTGGGGAAACGCGGGCGCGTCACCGGCCTGTCCTGGAGTGAGGACGAATGCCAGTGGCCGGCAGTGGCTGTCCGCGGCGAG